>NZ_JAMQOP010000001.1:633997-950996 GCF_031624495.1 Halogeometricum sp. S1BR25-6
AGCTGATAGAGACTGCCGAAGAGCGAAGAAGCCTCACCGGTGAGGGATTATCAAAACACTCGATATCCGAGATATTCCAGTTGAGTACGAGTCTCAGTGGTCCGTCGGGAACTCTCTGAATGAGACACTCTCCTCGAAACAGGACGACATCAACTTACCAACGGTATCTCGCCAGTGGCATCTTACCGACGGTAAGATTATACGTGCTCTATACATACTGTATACCGATGAGTACCGACCGAAAATCTGTCCCGGTGTCGCTCCCGTCAGAGCTCGCTGCCGAGTTGGACCGACTTGTCGAAGAGGGTCACTTTGGGTCGCGCTCCGAAGCGCTCCGCTATGGAGCCCGACTCGTCGTTCGTGAGGAGCACCAGAAGCGACTCCACGAACTCACATCCGAACGTGCTGAAGAGGACATCAAAGAACGGTTGGACCGCAAGCGTGTACCTTGACACCGACGTTGTTCTCGCCGTTCTGAAGGCCGATGACTGGCTAAGTTCCGTCGTCGACCTCGATGTAATCGACGATCCGAAGACGTCCGTCTCAACGTGCATCGAAGTACAGTACGCCATGCAGGACGAGTGGAGTCGCGAGCGCCTCACGACGGTCCACGAAGCACTCCAAGAGGAGGGAATCGAACTCGTTCCGCTCGAAACCGAACACGTCGCTGCAGGCGGCGCGCTACAGCGGCGCTACGACCGACTGAATCTCTTCGACGCTATTCACCTCGGAGCGGCGGACGTGCTCGGTGAGACACTCGTTTCAACGGACACGCTCTACCCGACTATCGAGGAGATCGATACCGTGGACCCGCGAGATTTGCGGGACAGTGAGGAGTAGAGCACGACTGAGTATTTTGGTTCTACATCACCCGATTGGTTAGAATAGTTGTTCAAGTAATTTTAGCAACCTCTCCCGAATAGAGACAACTTCTGAATGAAGTATGTCGCCTGACTTATGATGGGCCATCCATCGGCGCTCTGTTCGATTCATTTCTTCGATTCTTGACAGAGTTTTTTGATCGACTGTAGCACTCTTCTTCAGCTGTGAAATAACGGAATCATCTCTCCCTGCAAAGTAGTACAAACGATTTCCTTCTGTTTCTTCTTCAATGACATCGATGTCCGCTTCTGATTGAAGATAGGCAATTGCAGCCCACTCGATAGCATGGATATACGAGCTGAGAGCAGGATATAGTAGCTCACTGTCGAAGCACTGGTCACCATCCGACAAGTGAGTTAGAACTTCATTCCCATATTTGATCTCATTTAGCTTATTCACAGTCTCAGACTCAACTTCAGATAGTTCAGATGAAGGGTCACTCTGTAAGCGTGATTTTACTTTCTCTGCATACGACTGGAGTTGTTTGAGATTTTCTCGATCGTCCGGAGAGTTATATTGAGTGACCTTGTAGTAAGGTATCACCGGATTTTCGCCGCTCATAGTCTCGACAATGATTCGGTTCCATTTAGCATAGAATTGGAGATGGTTGATCTCTTTTTTCGTCTTGTTTCGGCGGTCATGATAATGTCCCACTGAAAGAGAGATATCGAAACGGGCTGTTTCTTCGGATTGTGTTGGCTTGTCTCTAGTGATAAAATCTAACAGGTCTACTAATTCATCTGTGGAGTGAGGTGTTCCGTATACGTATACAGAGTAGCTGGTTCCCACGGTATCCTCCTTTCTAACTGTTGTTTTTATCTCAAATGAGGGCTTTTCAAAGTCAATCTCTATATCAACTGTATGAGATTTGTAAGGGCGTGACTCGAAGCGGTCATGGCCCGGTATGAATTCATCTGAGTCAAGGAACAGTTGTTGACTACCGCTCATATATCCTCACAGCCCAATTCGTTCATTTGAGAAGCATTTAGTTTTGTCATTAAGAATCCCCACTTCTGGTTTCCCGCGAACATCAGAGGTTTCCGACGACACCGGTCGTCAATGAAGCGAGTCTAAGTCGTCAGCACCCTGAATAACTGCCTGGTGGTAGGCCCGTTCACGGTCGATCTCGCTTAGGGTAAACCGATACATTAGCAGCATATCAAATAATCTGAATATGAACCTTCGCACTCACGAGTAACAGACTGTAACGTACGTTCTTGGCAGTAGAACGGTGGTTCAGGAGATCCCGAAACGTGGATACACAAATCGAGCCGTTACACCCTGTTACCTCCGCCTGACAGGCATGAATGTGATTTGGCCTATCTCTACCACTACTGGCGGGGTGGTATGTCGAGGATGCGTTATCGATCCGGTCCTCTTGGATTTCTATATCACGAGCTAGTTGCTGTTCCTGATCTGGTGGAATCGTCATCGGATGAGCTATCGACTGTTCTGAGATCTAGCTAACGACGGTCCCAATCTACGGATACTGTTCTGCTGGTGTCTCTGCAGAATCCCGTTCATGCCATAGAGCATCTAATCGGGATTCCTGATCTGGTCCAATTGATTGGTCCTCTTTGAGTCCTCCTACCATTTCCCGAACCACTCCCGATCTAATTTCTGCTTACTATCCGTCTAAGCGACCATAGGACTCTGAATTATTGAATAGGACCCAGAATTGGGAGGTGAGTATTCGAATCGGCACTTGTGATTGGTGTCGGTAACGCCGAATTCACTCAGTGAGCTGAGAGAGTGTAGATACTGTTATCGTAATCACAGCCAGTACCGAAGCACTGTCTACTCGATGACTTAAATTGGGGAACACCAATTCACCAATTACCAATTCTAATGGTCCGTATATGTACTCGACAACGTATCTTGGAGAGTATGACGTCAAAAACGTCAGAGGCCTTCGCCGGTCGGCTCCCCGCCGACGAAGCGGCCCTCCTGAAAGCAGCAATCGAAGAATCGGCCGAAACAGAGTCTGAGATCGTACGGCGCGCCCTGCGCTTCTACATCCGGAAAAACCCGGATTACCTCAAGGCACTCCGGTCCCCAGACTTTCTAGAGGGATGGTTCTGATGAGTACTACTGATGCATCCCCTCCGATAGAGGACTCGAACCCGATCGACGAGTACGAACTCACGGAGCGGTTAGACGAGTTCGCCAGTTACCTCCGCGTCCGCCAGTCTCTCTCGAAGAAGACGGTCGACCAGCATCGGTGCATGGCACGAGCCTTCCTGAGAGAAATCCGGCTGCTTGACCCGGAGCCCTCCGACGCGTGGGCACACAAAGAGCAGATGATGGACGAGGGGTACTCGAACAGCCACATCAACAACACGATGAAAGCGGTCGAGTACTACTTCGACTACCTGGGCCGAGGCGACGAACTCGCCACGTCCGAACGTCGAAACCTTCCCCGCAAGCGCACGGAACCGAATCCGTTGACTGCGGACGAAGTGCGCGAAATCCTCGCTGCTGCGAGGACGTACCGAGACACAGCAATCTTCCGAGTGTTGGTCTCCTCCGGAATTCGGAAGTCGGAGCTCGCGAATCTCGACATCGACGACGTGGATCTCGAACGGCGACGACTGACGATACGGGAGGGTAAGGGGAACAAAGACCGAACCGCGATCATCTCCTCGGAGTGCGCCGATGCAATTAGCGCGTATCTCCTCCGTCGCGAAGATGCTGAGACCGGCGCTCTGTTCCTGTCACGCTACGGAAACCGGTTGACGCCGAACGGCGTGTATCAACTGGTCAAACGGACGGTCGCCAGAACCGATATCGAGCGTAACGTGAAGGTGCACACTTTCCGCGCGACGTTTGCCCAGCGACTCAAGGAGAACGGAGCAGACATCTACCGGATCAAGGAACTCCTCGGTCACGATGATATCCGCTCGACGATGATCTACTTGCGGATGGAGCCCGACGAGTTGGGGCGCGAGCACGACAAGTACTACATCGATTACTAACCCGGATCGTCGGTGGACCACTGATCCGCTATTCCCATTCGATGGCGGCCAGGACCGTCGACCCGACGTCGATCGGATGATGCGATTCTAGCGTGAGATCCTCGACCTCCTCGCCGGCCGGTGGTCGATGAAAGTGTACTCGTGCGTTGTGGGGATTCGGGTGGCGGTCCCATCGACACTCCCAGCGTTCGCCGTCGCTCACGGTTTCGACGTAGTGGAGAGAGAAATCGCCCGTCGTGAACCAGCGGAGGTCTAACCGCGCATTTTCAATCGCGGGTGGGTACCGATCGTGATCGAACCAAACTCGCAGCCGTCGCGGTTCGTAACTGTCTGGCTCGTACTCTGTTGTGGCTACGAGAGGATCGTCGGACAGGATCCGTTCGAGGAGTCGAAGCGTCTGTCGATCCGAGGGGCCGGTAAACGGCGAGTCGTCCGATGGTGGAGTCATCTACGCGGGCAGAATGTGACCGTCGTTTTCGGCCATCCGGCGTGCGAGTTCGTAGAGACGGACGTCTCGGTCGATTGCCTGCCACTCGCTGACGGCGGCCATCCGCTCGTGAATTGCGTCGTGGTCCTCCTGCTCGAACACCGAGACAGACGACGGATCGCTCGTCTTGAAGCGTTCCTCGAACTCCTCGCGTCGCACCTCGAGTCGCTGCACCCGGTCGATGATCTCTTCGACTGAGAGCTCGTCCGCGATGCGGCTCGCTTCCTGCCACTCGAGGTAACTGTCGTTCCGTTCGTATCGCGCAGGTCGGCTCTCTCGGTCGGCGCGAGCGATCCCCATCTCCGCGAGCCGATCGAGGTGTTTCTTCGCCGCGTTCGGCGAGCAGTCGGCGACGTTCGCGATTTCGGTATACGATGTGAGTTCGGTGATGCCGAGCACGGTGTCGTAGACCCTGCCGAACGTGTCGGTCGTCTCCCGCCAGTGTCGCCGTCCCGGGTCGGTCTCCTCCGAATTGGATACCGGGTCGAACTCGGCCATATCTGTCTCTACGCGGTTGTCTACAATATATTTTCTCTTATTTCAGATATTTGCGCCATTCGATCGATGGCGGTCCTTTCGTCGCCCTTGTGACCGTCGATATCGTCGGGTACTGGATGAGTCAAGATACTGTCGAGGGTTCCGAGAGTTCTCGGGTTGAGCATATCTAAGAGCCGCTCGTTCGTACACGAAATGAGATGACGAGGAACGGCACTCAGAGGCTCGGCGATAGCATCCCGGAAGATCCGGAAAGTCTGCTCCCGGAGGAGAGCGTCCTCAGCCTTGAGGAGTACCTCGGGATGCACGCTGCCGTTGGACACTGTACGAGATACGAGATCCTGTATCGACTCGTCCATAGCGGAGACATGAGCCCCAAGGAACTGAAGAGACGATAGATATCGACGACATCATCCTGCATTACCACCTCAACAAGGTCATCGACGTCGGTCTCGTCGAGAAGCGTCAGCGGACCGAGCGAGGACAAGACGGACTGCACACGTACTACCGAGCGACGGGTTTCGGAGAGGTAGCGCTCACGGAGGGTGTGGACGAGTTGATCCGCCGGCGAAAGAGAGATCGAGAACAGGTACGACAGTTCCGACGAAGCGTAACCTCTGAGTATTACTAAGACGGCTTTGCTGAACCCGTTTGTTAACACTGTACTGAATACAGGGGGAGGGCAAGGGGAACAAAGATCGGACGCGATTATTTCCCCGAAGTGTACCGACGATTAGCGCGTATCTTCTCCGTCGCAAAGACGTCGAAACCGACGTTCTATTCTTATCGCACTACGGCAACCGGTTGACGCCGAGCGCCGTATGTTAGTAACATTACCTCAGTCGACAAAGGTCAACAAACAGCTATGTGTGTTCGTGTAGTTAGAGTACTCAACTACGATGGAAGATTCAGCAAATGACTCCTCCGAATCACTATCGTTGGTAGAAATTGATTCTCACCGCAATTCGGAGGAACGAGCTCGTAATGGGAAATCCGGTGATATTACGTACCTCTTGAGGTATCACCGGAAAAACGACGTTAAAGCAATAAGAGGAAAAGCTGTTGAAATTGGGGAATTGACGAACTGTAACCACATCGATTTAGAACCCCTGTCTAACCAGGGATACAGTCATTATGGGATTTTTCGTGTTGAAGACAGATCTACCACAACACTCGTTCAAGACACAGATAATTCCGTATTTAAGATATTTTCGTTCAGCCGAAACGATGTGAAAGTCTCTCATCCGGTTACTATCTCTATAGAGGCGAACGAGTAGATCACCGGTTGAAGAAAAGTTGTATTTATACTATTATTTTATTAAAAACTATATCGATGTCCTATCACCAGCGATCCAGTCATCCCCTGTATAGTGAACGCTCCCCGAATTCTACTGTTTCTTCCAAGCCTCCTCGTCGAGCTTGTTCGAGCCGAAGGTACATCTTGGCAGGTTCAGCAGTTTGCTGAAAAGCGGCGAACATTTCTGCCCCCAACTCTTCGGCCGTGATTTCCGTGTCACGGTACGATTCTAAAAATTGCTTCAGACTTCGGCTTTCCAGGCAGTGTTTGTCCGGAACATACCGGAGCTCAAACTGATAATAGTCCGGTCCCCCAAAATCAAACGGACATTGTGCCGTGAGTTCGGATGTTTCGAAGGTATACACCTGACTGGTATTTGAATCTGGAGCGTCAAATATTTCCAAGATCGTCTGTCGTTCCGTTGGTGAAGACTGAGTTGACATGAATAAGTCCAGTAAGAAGGTGGATATAAAGACTGCTATTAGTTGATCCGACGCTGCATTTGATACATTTCTCGACCGCCTTTTGTTTGGTACTGATCGACTTGATGGAATCCGCACGCTTTCCAGAACCCGACTGCTGATGCGTCAGCAGCAACGTCCGCAATCATTGTTGATTTCTCCCACACCTTTGCAAATTTGATAGCACTCTTCACAAGGTATCGACCGATACCGTATTCGCGATATGCTGGATGAACTGCGACTAGTCGGATTTGTGCTTGGTGATCCTCCAGAACCCGTGATTCGCACCACACCATTAGCCCCCCGAGAATTTCATCGAACGGTCGATAATAGTACAACTTCCGATCGTTTCGTACTGCGGCTCTTTCCAGCGTATCACGGTGTGTGAACCAGTGTAGCTCTGATTTGATCTGCGGCGAATTGAAGAAATCGTTCAGTTGTCCCAGCCTATCTGATTCTTTGTCTACTGTCTTAACAAGAAAATCAGATAGTGTAGGATGTCGATCCTCCTCATTTGGGGATGATGACTTAGTAGGTGGCTGTTGATCTACCAGAGTCATGCTTCGCCACCTCCATGTTTGCTCTTCCGGGGTCGCATCTTTACCATTTCAACCGTCTCCTCATCGTCATCCACATAAACAGCTTCACCAACGTTGTCGATCTGTCTGACGTAGGTTTTCAGGTTGTTCCCCATGTAGTCTTGGCTGAGTTTGTCAAGTGATTGAATATCTTCTTTAGTAGTGATCTTATGACAGAGGATAATGTCACACTGGGACAACACGTTGCTATCTATCGCTGACGGTTGCTGTGTTGCAACTACGATGGACAAACCGGGCTGCCGCCCCTCTTTCACCCACCGGATAATGGTGTCTTTGGCAAGTGATGATGACCCACTCGGAACAAAGTTGTGAGCTTCATCGATAAATAACCAAACTTTCGGGATCTCTACCGATAGGCCCATCTCTTCACGGCGACGGGCTTCCTGACGTTGCCGGAATAATTCTTTTCCGAGCACTTCAACGACGAGGTTCCGGAGCCCGTACCGGCCTGGATCGATGACGCTCATATCCAGTACGTTGATCCTGTCCTCATCGAAGGTGCGCCACAGATCCTGGTAGTGGTCAGCAAAGATTCCCCAATCATTGGCCATTTCCAGCCGATTCAAAAGAGCTTCCTTAGTTCGGTCTGATGAGCCTCCGTCGCGTTCGATTTTCTGGATAATATCTTCCAGATAAAACTCTGCATCTTCTTCGCTCAACTCTCGAACAGAGCGATAGAGAGCAATTCCCATTGGCTTGTTGATGTTTAGGTCGAAGAGGTCACACCATCCATCTGGTGTCATATCCGACGGATTGAGGAGTAGCGGGTTCACGTCGATGCCACGACTCTCAAGCTCCTGCAGGACTTCGTCACCGAATCTTTCTTCGGGAGTACCTGGAACAAGTAGGTTTACCGGGAATCCTTGTTCGGACATTCCCCAATCCCATATGAGATCACGTTGCCGGTCGTTTTCCTCGGTCATCGTCCAATAGATTCCCATGGGATCGATAACGAGCGGAACTATATCGTCGGTCTCTGTGTGGATTTCCTCGATAATGTTCCCCATTGTGTAACTCTTCCCAGTACCTCGTTTACCGCATGCAAGGATGGAACGAGCCGACGATGCGTCGATATACATTTCGTTACCGTCGTCGAGACTTTCACCAATGAACAAATTCACTTTGAATCACCATCTTTGTGTTTGCTAGCAAGTTCGATGAGTGGTACGACGGACTCATAGTACGAAAATCCGCCGTGAACGCCCCACTCGGTATGTTTGAAATCGCGGGCGAGATAGGGGTATGCAAGCCCAGACACGATTTCTCCCTCTGAATCCGTGAGCGTCATACTGTGTGGAACTTTTTCACGACCAGTCACATATCTGGGCTGATGCTTATAGTCATCTATGACTACGTTTGGTCTGTCCGGTAGTTGTGTCCGCCAAAGGATACCATGATCTGATGTTGCGAATATCTTGTAGCTTCTCTCTTGCTTAGACAGCTCCGATTCAAGCTTCCGAATGTCTTCAACGATATTCTCTATGACGGCTTCCTGATTGGGTGCCTCTTTTTTGTTGTGAGATTCTTGGTCGAGACCCATCCGCGTGATTTGGATGTACGTGCGGTTGGTGAGTGGGGAATTGTTTGAGAGATATTCAATAGCCTCAGAGAAATCTCGGATACGGCGGATGTCGTTGCCCATCGAGGCATGGAGATCTGTTGAGAGCTCTTCTTGTCCTCGAGCCCAGTATGTGAATCCGAGTTTATTAGCGAAATTTTTCTTGTGAAGAAGTTCGCTGTATAACGAGACATTGTCATTTCCATAGATGATACGCTTGAAACCTGGCTCCGTCGTTGTGATCCCGTCTACAATTACCGGTTGTACAGGGAGATTCGTCGTGCGAATTGATTCGTAGGAGAGCCCATCAACGATAAGAAGCACGACGACGGTTTCGCCGATCACGTTGCGGAGAATGTAGTCTTTAAGACCAGACTGGGGCAGTAGTTCTCGTCGAAGCCGGTCATGATGTTCTCGGTCACTCCAATCAACGACCTCATTCAGTTGTGGTGAAACAGGCTCTTCATCACAACTCAGACGCACATAGTCTGGATGATGTTCGTCTGTATCGATCACTACGTCCTCTTCAAAGCGGTAATCAGGGTCGTATAGATCGTGATGAAAGTTATCAAGTGAAGTATAGACGGCAAGGTCGTCAAGGTAAAAACTCGCAAGCTTCGGTAACGAACAGACCACTGGACTGACTTTTGCGTGCTCAGCGATTTCAGTGAATGTAGGCATGGTTACCTCCCGCGTCTGCGGGCGATCTGGATATCTATTTGGTTATGCTTGAACAGCTGATCCATCCGGCTGAGCAGTTCGTCTGGTGAGAGATCTTCTCCATCTTCGTGGTACTCCATGAGAAGTTCCTTGAAATCCACCTGTCGGTGGTCATTGATTCGTTCTAGCAACTCCTGGACTGCTTTATTATCAGGTTCGGACTCACGACGGAATTCACCTGAAGCCTCTCGAAGCTCTTGGGCGCTTTCCAGCACCGTCTGTCCTTCATTGCCTAACTCGGAACAGAGCTCGCTATCATTTTGAATGTCTGTGAATGTAAACCGAGACAGTTTTGATTCTAAACTAGAGACCTTTGCTTCGGTGTGCTCGATTCGTTCACCAACTTCATTCGGGTCTGCATCCGCCCCGGAATCAACACCAACAATACGGGCGTACTCGATCTCTTGGAATGCCTTCGTCAGCATTTCGCTGGCCTTCTCGATGACCTGTGAGCGGTACTCCTCCTCAAAGTCTTCTACAAGACCGCGACGCGCTTCATCAGGGTTCTCGATGAATGGATATTGAGCCCGTCTGAGACCGCGAGAGGAACCACCGGTCGCTTCATCGAGAATACTTTTCAGGATCTCTAGTTTCTTCTGGAAGACCTCCCGCCGATTCGCACGTCGGGCTTCGTACGATTCTTCGATTCGGTCGAGTTGTTCTTCGAACCCCTCTCGGTTCTGAAGGGCTGCCTCCCAGTCATTTGTGAAGTGCTCAGAGACTTGTCCGATGAAGTTCTCGATCTGTTCTGCTTCATCTACATCTTCCTCGAACGTTCGAGCGTAGTCCATGATCTTCCGTCGAACGTTCGCCACTTGGTCAGCGAAGATTCCCCATCGTTCAACGGCATCTGCGAGGTCTTCGAGGCTTTTTCCATCATCGCTTTCGGAAACTTCTTTTCGAATCTCATCCAGTTCAGCGCGGGCATCCGTCGATTTTTGGTAAAGTTGCTTCGTGTTCCCTATTGTCGGCTCATCGTACTGAGCAACCGCTGTTTCTAGGTCGTCACTTATCTCTCCAATTCGCTGCTTGATATCTTGATATTCTGCACGGAGTTCTCGTCGAGCGTCATCTAGTACGCCAACGAACTCTACACTCCCTTCAATCGGATCGTCAAGATGGTCTGGATTGATCCGACGGCGTTCCCGGTTAGCTTCTTTCTCGACGTCCTGACATTCAGAGAGATACCGCTGGTGAAGCGATTCGACTTGCTGAGCGAGTCGTTCCCGTACGTGACGAGCACTGACTTGCAACGACTCCAGCTTTTCTCCATCGTCAGGATGTGCCTCCTCTAAGTCTCCCTCGACAGCGTCTAACTCCTCTGTTACCCCTTCCGGCATGAAGTCCGCGTCAAGTGAGATAACCGCATCATGGAGTTTCTTACACTCTCTGAATGTAGTCTGCACATCACCAATACTGACATCCGTTTCAAGAAGTGTGAGTGCCGCATCTGAATCAGCTTTTTCGACGAGTCCTCGCTGCTGGAGGAACTGCAGGATAACGTCAACTTCCTCCTCACGGTATCCGTATTTGGTTGCGAACTTATCGATTTCCTGTATCGAGATTTGTTCGCCGTTACTTTTCTCTAGCCTATTCAGAATTTCTTCTTCAAGTGGGTGAAGGTCAGCACGAACGATGAAATTATCCGAATCACTGTCCTCAACGGTGAGGATGTCACTGTAGTGTTGACTAATCCGACCGTCGAAAGGTGAGGTGTTTTTCAGGCCAAACAGTGCTGCAATGTCCTTTTTCGTACCCTCAACTGTATTCGATCCCCGGCGTTTGGAGGTAGTTTCGAGCGCACTGAGGAAGTCTAAGTAGTCGTCCATCATCGTCTCGTACTGCGTGCTGGTGATGATGGTGTGGTACTCGGGATAGATCTCTTGCATCGCTTCTGTGAACACCCCCTCGACTGCTCGTTTCCCTGCTCGTTGTAATTCGAATGGAGCGTTGTCGATGAGCTCTTCATCGAACAGAGACTTCAGCGCTACGCTGAGGAGTTTGTCACTAAAGTGTTCGACAAGGTTCTCCTCTTGCGCGTCCATTTCCGTATCGTCCTGCTCTAGATACGCTACGAGCGCAAGCATCAAGAACGGAGTGACCGCATTCGGATCCATCGCATCCCGCAGGAAATCGAGGGTCTCGGGCAGAGAGTCGAATGTCTTCCGACCGTTAACTATGAACGTGTATTCTCTCTCAGATTCCCGTTCAATACGCGGTGTGACTGGATTTTCCTCACTCTCCCACCCCATAACGAAGTTAAACGCGATATCGGGGGTTCCGTATCCTTTGCCTAGGTCGTCGTGGTTTCCGATCTCCTCTTCGTGGGCTGGATCGGTGGCGGTAAGGCTGGCGATCCGCTTGGGATAGCGCGTATTGAAAGTTCCCCGTAAGTCACTACGCTTGTACAGTGTCGGCTCGTAGTTGTTGAGTCCGTCTCCGACTCCCCATCCTCGGAGCTTCCCACGAATGGGTTCAAAGATTTCGCCGCAGACGAGATCATTAGCGAACGCCTCCATCGCATAGGTGGCGTTGACGTGCTCGGTGTCGTACTGCCGCCAGAAGTCACGGATAAGTTGCTGAACGATGTCATCCGGGCCCTCTCTGGCAGTAACGTCAATCAGCGTGTATCCTTCTGCAACGACTTTGATGACCTCACCATGCAGGGCTTTGGAGAGATCTTCTCTTGCCTCTCTGAGGCCCCAGGATTCGACGACTGAGTCCGGAATCCCTTCCTCAGGGAATACTGCACAGATGCGAATAAATTGCGATTTCTTTTCTGAGTCAACGATAGAATGATCGAGAGCATCCTGAATGGCTGACTGGATCTTTGTCGACGACCCTTGGTAGCGGACTTCGCCTTCATAGAAGGCATCGGCGAGGTCGAGAACCGTGAAACATTCTCCCGCAGTCTGGTACTGCTTGATTGCGATACGGAAAATATCGATAACAGTTCGCGGACCGTTGCTGAGATCTTCACGGGAACAGATTTCACCAATAGCCTTCAGTGCAGGCTGACTGATGACATCATGTTGCCGGTCTGCGAATCGGTATTCTTGCGCATATCTATCCCAGAGTTCAGACGGGAAGTCCTTCCCATAAACATTCTTGAGATTAAGCGTCAGATTATCGCGTTCCAGACGATTTAGCACGTCACCGGCATGAGCGTCGAGAGTACTCTTCGTTTGTTCGGGCATCGAGATGAACAGTCCGAACTCATCCTGCACCTTCGCACCCGCTTGCAGCCCGAACACGAGATTTCGGAATCGTGATTCGGCGTCTTGCCGGTTATCTGCGCTTTTGAAGTATTGCTGGAATTCGTCACCGAGGACAAGAAGCCCGTCAAAATCAGCCCTCAGGGCGAGGTCAGTACACTCACTGAAGAAGTCGATGAGGGTGTCCGCTTGGATACTGAGGTCTAGGTCGTTGTTACGCTCCATCTCGTGGAACATCTCCACGAGTTGGTCCTTGTCTTGGAATTGGTACTCATCTTTCTTCTTCTCAGCGTACGCTTCCAACTCTTGATTGATGTATCGGTCCTTTATCTCCTCTAATTCATCGACGTACCCCGGGGCCTTGTTGCTTAGTTCGTATCGCATCCACCCATGGGTTGCACGCATGATCGCTGTGAACGAAGTGAGGGTGAACGGAGGAACAGCAATAACATCGTTATCAGTTATTTCCTTCCAGATACTGACTGATGTACTAGTTTTGCCGTAGCCAAATGGGCCGTACAGGTAGCCTTTCGTCGGTTTTTCGTTATTGACGAGTGACTCATAAACTCGATCCTCAAACCCATCTGTATCTCCGAGAGAGATATGAGTATCTGCGAATCGCTCGTATTCGGCTTCAACTGTTTGTGGTTCCTCTGCGACTTCGTTTGCGCTGAACGTTGAGATAATGCCCTCGCTCTTTCTAACGAGGTCAAACACTTCGCCAACGCTGTCAGTGAGTTGTTTTCCGCTCATTGGTGTACCTGATTTGGTGCATGTTCGACTGGTAGTCCCAGCGACTCCCAGTTCGATTGTACAGTTTCGTAGTGATTCTCTTCGGGGGCCAATTCGACTCTTGGGAAGACCTCTTCTGCCGGCTTCTGGGTCACGTAGACGGCTGTCGCAAGCCCGTTGATGCTGGCATGCGTCCGTAACTTTCGTGTTGCCATACGGTCAGCATCTCCATGGTCATAGATGACTACTGGTTCGTCAGCTGTATCCGGCATTTGCGGATGATACTCCCATCCTTCCGATCTCTGAAGTGTCCAACAGAGGAACGTTTTCCCGGCTTTCTTCGGGCCGTACAGGTTGATGAACCGAGCATCGTCTTCTCTGTATTCTCGGATTTGGTCTACTGCTTCCCTCTGAATAGTCGAGAGTTTCTCAACTGATACAGCGTCTTTGAGGGCGTTCATTCGCTGGAGGAGTGGTGCATTAGGCGAGGTCATTGAGATTCACTGGCTCTGATAGCCGGACGTGCATGGTGTAATCGGCCTTGAGACTCAGTCGACTATCCATTTTCACTGCCTGTTCGACCACATCGGAGAGAGAGTCTTCCTGCACCAGACAGAGGGTCTGTAGTGCCTCGGCAGGAGCTCCACTCAAGCTCATCAATCCCCCGTAGTCCTGTGATCCAGCGAAGTCTGTTCGGTAGAGGAGATCAATCGAAGCCACTACCAACTCCGACGGGACAAATTCCCGCAACACAAATTGTCCCTCCTGGAGTACTGGTGGTTCTAACTCGTCGATAAACCTCCGATAATTGTTAATACTCTTCTTACTCAGCGTGCCGTAATTATCGAACCCAGTAGTAGCCTCGTTCTCGGCAGTTTGTAACACAGCCTCTACGATTTCCTGCTTGGCGTCGTTGAAGTCGACAGGCGCCCTCTCACAGTATTCACGAGTGATTTGGTAGTAAGACCATGAGATTAACCGCTTAGGATCTGGATTCCGATAATACGCGGATGCGTACACAAAGTGTAGCAAGTCATAGAAACGCTGTTCGTTGTGGATGAGGACTTCCACAAGCTCCTGACCGAATTCTGTAAGTGCCAGCCGGTTATCCTCCTGCACGAGTCCGAGTCGTGCTAATGTATTCGTCATATCTTTTGTGTTGATATGTTGACCTGCCTGGGTGGGGTGACTAAGCCCGAATTCGTGGTAGGCATCACTCATCACACTTTCAACAGTGTCGTAATCACGCCGATCAAGGAGGTCGAGGTAGCGCTTGATTGCCTCGGGTCGTCCTGCACTCCCGACAATGTGGAGTTTGTTGCTCATGTTAAGATTGACCTCCTAACTGGCTTGATCTCCTGAACGGATTCGAGTAGTTTCCGGTACTGTGAGTTGGAGTCCATTGCCTCGATTGTCTCTTCGGTGGTCATCCTCTCCATTTGATGCGTCATTTCGTAGATGACGAGCAGATTATGGATAATGCGGTCCCACCGATTGTTTCGGAGATCATTGATATCCTCACAGAATGGACACTGGTGATCGGTCTCTGCTCGAAGGTGGGGGAGTTCACTTCCGGTGAGGACGTTCCCTCCGCGGTTCTTCCGGTGAGAGGCGTTGAACCGACTCTTGAAAGGAAAGAATACATTTCCGTATCCGCTTGATCGCATCCAACTCGTTGTGTCGAATGAGTCGACGCCCGCTTCATACAGGAGCGGGAGACTGGTTGGCCCACCAACGCCGAATGCGTGAACCGATAGTCCTTCTTCGTGCGCGCGGTCAACGACCGTCGAGAGGTTTTGGAAGGTTTCTGTGGTGAGCATATTTACGCCGTTGCTCACTCCACTCGTTCCGAAGCTTCCGAAGCCAATGTGTTGGAGGCCATCTAGCTGGCTGTACTTGTTGAGACATCGGTACAGCTGGTCTGTGGTGTGGCCCTGAACGACGGCGACAGCCTTAGATTGCCGATCTTCGGAGAGCCGGCGGAAGCACATCTCAGTCGCGCTCAGGGTTTCGTCAACCTTGCGGTTCACAACTTCGGGAGGGTCATCGGAGAGCGGCACATTATCAGGGAGAACGTATCGGTGTCCCCAACTGTTCTCTCCGTAGAAGTTAATTAAATATGAGTATAGGTCGTCGAATTCCTTGTTTCCGACCTGGACTTCGTACCCTCCAGAATCGAACATCACGTTGAGATCGAACCTCTCAGTAAGTGCCTGGATCGATCGGTGTGCTCCCGGTCCATTTGAGATCGGGGTAAACATGATGTTTCGGAGCGGTTCTAAGGACCCATATCCATCCTGAAGCCGAGCGAACGTATTCCGCATCGAACTGGGGGAGACACTCATCGCAGCATAGAATGAGAGAGTCATTGCTCTGAATGGGTTTGAGTAAGCCCTGCGATTCTGGTGGGCTGGTTTTTGGAGATCTCCGATTCGTCCCAATAACCGTATTTAATCATAGCGTCAGTATCAAATCCCCCACACGCATCAGATTCAGAATATAATTGGTATGGATACATATCTTGTCTGTAGTTTCCCCTGGACCTTCATTTCGTCCGCTACTAATAAATGCTACCCTCGTTATCGCTGTACCCTCCTTCGGTCTACAAGTGAAGCGTAGGGCGGCCTCGTAATTCAAACATACTGGTCTTTATCTCTAGATTTAATGTTGGTATAAGAACAATATTCTCATCGCGACACTAGTCTCTGAAACTATCGACACCCGCCGAGTAGTCGTGAAATTCCCTCTTCGGCACCACAAGGCATCATACTTTGTTCAGCAACTCATATAACTGAGGTCCTCGAAATCATCGGTATCGGTGGCTGTGAGCACCGGAAGGATGTCGCCGAACGTCTGTGTCGGGGACTGGCCTCATAACCGAGTGGTCGATGGTTCGAATCCGTCAGGGCCCATACCTGTTCCTCGCTCGTAGAATCGACAGATTGCTCTGCTGTTTTAAATAGTGACTTTTGGCTTCGTAAACCGAATCCAACCATTGAGTGAATGCGCATCATTGCTGTCTGTCGATTGAGTTGGGCTCTTTATTCCGTTCGAACTTAGCTGTATCTGACAAACAGAAGCGGAAGCGTCCGTACGCGAACGTTCGTTTCCGCTGATTGGGCGATCCGAGTCGGCGAGCACTACTCGTCGGTCACTTCGTACTCGACGCCCGCCTCGCTCACCCGCACGAGTCCGCCCTCGTACTCGAATCCGAGCGAGATGCTGACCTCCGGGTTCGAGAGGACGGTCTCGACGGCCTCGGTGTTCATCACCTCGGCGATGGGGCGCAGGGACGTCGGGTCACAGCCCTTCGCTTCGGCGACCGTCGCGACGATTTCGTACATGATGTTCTCGCTGGAGGTTCGCGGACTGGGCGTGGCCGTCGAGTGATTGTCGGACATCGGAGGGGGTTCAGGAACGGGGTACGTCTCCCGACGCACCTCGGAGGGTAGTCTGTGCAGGCTATAGTAGCGTCTGCAACTGTCTACTCAGCCGACCGCGCGCTGTCGTGCGGTCGAGTGAGTGATGACGTGCAGACGCTACTATAGAGTAGTAGGTCCGCGAAAGCGCTTTGGGCCGCCCGGACGCACCCCGACCGATACGCTCGCCCGCCTCGCCGGAGCCACCGGATACTTGGGCGAGCGCCCGATACGAACGGCAATGCCACCGGACCACGGCGGATTCGAGCGCGTTCGCGACAACGTCGACGGCCACCCGATGGTGAGCCTCCTCGCGTACGCGCGAACGTACTGGGTCCGGCTGACGTTCGGCGTCCTCGCCGCGTTCCTGACGCGGTTCGCGCGACTCGTTCCGCCCATCGTCGTCGCGGCGGCCATCGACCGCGCCATCCGCCAGTCGGGAGAGACCGGGATGCTGACCGACCTGGGCGTCCTCCCGGCGGCGCAGATAACCACGCAGGCGGCGCGGCTCGCCCTCCTCGAACGACTCGTCGCCGTCGCCGTCCTCGCGTACCTCGTCCGGTCGGTGAGCCGGTTCGTCTCGCGGTACCTCCTGCAGGCGACGGCGCAGAAGGTCCAACGGGACCTCAGAAACGACACCTACGACCACATCCAACATCTCTCGATGTCCTTCTTCGTCGACCACCAGACCGGCGGGCTGATGTCCATTCTCAACAGCGACATCAACCGGCTGGAGCAGTTTCTCAACACGGAGTTCCGCCAGCTCATCCGCGTCATCGCCACGGTCGGCGGCATCGCGTTCGTGCTCTGGACGTACTCGCCGAAACTCGCCCTGGTCGCGCTGGCGCCCGTCCCGATAATCGGCGTGGCGAGCGGCCGCTTTCTCACGTGGATCGAACCGCGGTACAAGTCCATCCGCGAGACGGTCGCGCGGCTGAACACCCGACTGGAGAACAACCTCGGCGGCGCGGCGGTCATCAAGGCGTTCGACCGTTACGACTTCGAGCGCGACCGGGTCGCCCAACAGAGCGAGGCCTACCACGACGAGAAGGTGTCCGCGCTGCGAATCCGCCGGGGCTTTTTCGCGGCGCTCCGACTGCTTACGGGCGTCGTCTTCGTCATCGTGCTGTTCGTCGGCGGCACCGACATCATCACCGGCGTGCCCGGCGAGAACGGCGCGCTGACGCTCGGAGGGTTCACGCTCTTTTTCCTCCTGCTCCGTCGGCTGTACTCCCCGATGCGTCGGGTCGGCAAATCCGCGAACAAGTACCAACTCGCCCTGTCCAGCGCCGAGCGGGTGTTCGGCCTCCTCGGGCGCGACCCCGAGGTGACGAGTCCCGAGTCGCCGCACCGCCCCGAGACGGTCGAGGGCGACGTCGAGTTCGACTCGGTCACGTTCTCATACGGCGACCGCGACCCCGTCCTCCGGGACGTCTCCCTCGACGTGCCCGCCGGCGACACCGTCGGCCTCGCGGGGCCGACGGGCGCGGGGAAGTCGACGCTGCTGAAGCTCATCGCCCGCTTCCACGACGTCGACGGCGACGGCCCCGCCGACGGCGCCGTCCGCGTCGACGGCGTCGACGTCCGCGACTACGACCTCCAGGCGCTCCGCGACGAAATCGGCATCGTCGAGCAGGACCCGTACCTGTTCTCGGGGACGGTGGCCGAGAACATCGCGTACGGCGACGTCGACGCTCTGGAGGCCGAGTGGTACGAGAGGGGCGACGACGAGGCGACCCGCGAACGGGTCATCGCGGCGGCGGAGGCGGCGGAGGCCGACGCCTTCGTCCGCGACCTCCCCGAGGGCTACGACACCCGCGTCGGCGAGCGGGGGGTGAAGCTCTCGGGCGGCCAGCGACAACGCATCGCCATCGCCCGCGCCCTGCTGAACGACCCCGCCATCATCGTCTTCGACGAGGCCACCTCGGACGTCGACACCGAGACGGAGGAACTCATTCAAGAGAGCCTCGACCGACTGGTCGAAGAGCGGACCGCGTTCGTCATCGCCCACCGCCTCTCGACCATCCGCGACGCCGACCAGATCATCGTGCTGGAGGAGGGCGAAATCACCGAGCGGGGCACCCACGACGACCTCGTCGCCGCCGACGGCGCGTACGCCGACCTCTGGGGCCGGCAGGCCGACGCGGCGGCGCCGGAGGCGACGGCGGACGACTGACTCCTATATGTCTTTTAAACTCGCATCATAGTCTTCTTCATAGGGATATGTAATATTGATCTCTGGCATTCTCTCTCTGAGGAAATCCATAACAGAATTCCAGATTCTAATCTTCACTCCTGAAACCGGCGGTGCACTCCTGAAGGCGTTAATTCTCTTCCCAGACCTATTCATCTCTGTCAAAACCCCATGCCCATCAACCAACTTTTCAGAATATGTCGTTGTCCCGACGATATCTCTGTAATTAGCAGTCACATCAACAATTAGAGGAGGCTGACCCGGGAGTTTCTTTCTATCAACAATCTCTGTCAGACCAAATATGGTACCGGTTTCTACCGGGAGAGATTCAGAGCCACCCTTTCCTTCTTTCTCGTAGTAATCCATCAGATATTCATATGTATCTTCATTTATTATTCCACTATCTACCAATGCTTCTTGGCTATGGTCTCCGCTTCGCCGGATGTATTCTTGGATTGTCGTGTCACTGAGTTCGGTAAAGAAACGGGGTTCAACAACGATTGAATCTCCTGAATCAGTAGTAAACTTCTGATTTGGGGGAAGTGACTGTTGAAAATGGAGTATATATTGATACCGTTCGCCTATAGAGTCAAACCCACCGACATCCGGATAGACATCTACCTTTATACTAATATCCCGTGCAACTCCAAGACCTCTATTCGCAATAATCAACTCCATAGAATCTTCAGCCCATATCTGCTTTATATCCAACTTTGGAGCATAGGCGGCTTGAGTTGCCTCTGTTTGTTTCTCCGTCTTGCTGAGCAGTTTGTGCGTTGATTGAGCATACCATATCGTGATAACAACTAGCGTAGCACTGGATAGTACACTGGCAAATTGGAGTGTAAGCCCTTTCTCTATATACGTCTGGTATAAGACGTATGATAGGAATGTGATCAGGATAATTGAAGCCGCTAACACCACGTAATAAGATAGTCCCCGGTGTCCATCGTTCATCTCAAATTCTAATTCACTGACGGATCTGTTAGCAGTTGCTGTATCTTACTATAACGTAAGTCACTCCACGGCTTCGTACGGGACCACGGCGACGCCTTCGCCGGCCGAGAGCGCTTCCCGGGTCAGGACGACGCCGTCGGCTAAGGCGACGCGCGTGCTCGACGCGACGCGCCCCGGCGCGAACCGCTCCTCGTACAGCGAGAGCGACGAGGCGGCGTGTCCGAGGGGGGTCGCCGTCGGCGGGTCCGTCGACCCCGCCTCGTCGTCCAACGTCACCGGAACCGCGTACTCCATCTCCGTGCCCTCGTCCCGTTCGGGGAGCGTCACCCGCGCGGCGGACGTCGCCTCGACGGTCGACAGTCGCTCGCGCCCCGCGAAGTACGGTCGGAGCACCAGCGTCGCCGCCGCGTGGGCGGCCATCGGTTTCCCCGGCAGGGCGAACACGGGCGTCCCCGCCACCGTCGCCGCGGCGACCGGTCGGCCAGGTCTGAGCGCGACGCCGCGAAACAGCATCTCGTGCTCGGCGAGCACCCCGACGACGTGGTCCGCGTGTCCGACGCTCGTGCCGCCGGTCGTCAGGACCGCATCGTGCCCTGCGGCGGCCTCCCCGATTGCTCTCCGAACGGCCGCTTTCTCGTCGGGGACGGCGTCGAGAATCTCCGCGCGGTGCCCCCACCGGCCGACGAGACCGACGAGCATCTCCGAGTCGCGGTCCGGTTGCCGCCCCTCGCGAATCTCCGTCCCGGTGGCGAGGACGCCCACGTTCAGGGGCCGGTACGCCGTCACCCTGTCGACGCCCACGTCCCGGAGGAGCGCCGCGTGTCGCGGTTCGACGGTCTCGCCCGCCGAGAGCAGGCGCTCGCCGGCGGCGGCCGTTGCGCCCGCGGGGTAGACGTGGGTTCCGGGCGACAGCGAGGGGCCGGATAGCCGTCCGTCCTCGACGGTCGCCTCCTCGCGCATCAGCACCGCGTCCGCCTCCGGGGGGAGCGGGGCGCCCGTGGCGATTTCGACGGCCTCGCCTGCCCGTATCGACGGCGGGTCGTCCTCGGGGAACACCCTGCCGACGACGGTCAGGGGGTAGTCGTCGTCGGCCGCGAGGGCGAACCCGTCCATCGTCGCCCGGTCGTACGCGGGCACGTCGTATCCGGCGGCGACCGGTTCGGCCAGCGTCCGACCGGCGGCCGCGACCAGTTCGACCCGCTCGGTCGGCGCGTCGGGCCGCGCGGCGCGCAGTTCGAGCAGTCGGTCCGCGGCGACCGACCGCCGGAGCGGTCCGGGGGCGTTCATCGTCCCCTCCGCGTCCGGCCGGGCGCGCTTCGTCCGGGTCGTCGCTCGCTCGCGTCGCCGCCGCGTCGCCGGATTTTGGATTCCATATGACCTTATATAATCATAAGTGCAAACCATTATTAATACACGGTCGAACCGTTTCTGTGGACTATGATGACACGTGCCAAGAGGTGGCGATATGGAGTTTAGCGGGACGTTCGAACTCGACGGCTCGTCCGTCGAGGAGGTGTGGCTCGCCCTCTCGGACCCCGTCCTGGTCGAGGAGTCGCTCCCCGGCTGTCAGTTCTTGGTCGAAGTCGACGACGCGGACCCCGATTTCGGCGCCCTCCGCGAGGAGACGGCCGACCGGGACGTCGAACTGACCGGCGACCCAGAGGTCATCGCCGAGCGAGCGTTCGAGGAGGGGAACCACTACGCCGCCCTGATGCAGATAAGCGTCGGCCCCGTGAACCCGACGTTCGAGACGGTCGTCACCATCGACGACCGCGACTACCCGGAGATGTCCGCCGTCGGCGAGGGCTCCTCCAGCAACAGTTCCTTCGAGATGTCCTCCGGGATGACGCTCTCGGAAACCGAGGACGGCACCGCAGTCGACTGGGAGACGGAGGCGGACGTGTTCGGCAAGGTGGCGCAGATGGGCCAACGGGTCGTCAACCCCGTGGCCAACCGCGTCGTCAAGCGCTTCTTCTCGTCGGTGGAGGACAAACTCGACGAACAGCGACTCTCGGACGCCGATGTCGAGGGCGACGGGGCGGAGTCGGACGGAACGGACGGCGACCGCGGACTCGTCGACCGGGTGCTCGGTCGGTCGAGCGACTCAGACTAATCATGGCAGAACACGACATCACGCTGACGGTCAACGGAACGGAACACGAACTCGAGGTCGAATCGCGGACGCTGCTCGTCCACGCCCTGCGGGACGAACTCGGCTACACCGGCGCGAACGTCGGCTGTGAGACCAGCACGTGCGGCGCGTGCACGGTCCACCTCGACGGCGACGCGGTCAAGTCCTGCACGCTCCTCGCGGTACAGGCCGACGGTGCGTCGGTCGACACGGTGGAAGGACTCGCCGAGGGCGGCGATTTCCACCCCATCCAGACGGGCTTCCAACAGGAGCACGGCCTCCAGTGCGGCTACTGCACGCCGGGGATGATGATGACGGCGACGGACCTCCTCGAAGAGAACCCCGACCCCTCCCGCGAGGAGATTCGGGAGGGCCTCGAAGGCAACCTCTGTCGCTGCACGGGCTATCAGAACATCGTCAACGCCGTCGAGAACGCGGCCGAGACGATGGGGTCGGGCGCCGTCGCCGACGGCGGTTCCGTCGAAGAACACGCGGACGGCGACGCCGGGTGCGCGTCCGGGTCGAGTCCGGGCGCGGAGACGGCCGACTCCTGCGACGTGCGCTGGCCGGACGAGGGTGAGCGCAGATGAGCATCGACTCGCTGGACCCCGACGACGTCGACGCCGCGGACATCCTCGGGTCGGCCATCGAACGCCGGGAGGACCCCTCGCTCCTCACGGGCGACGCGGAGTACACCGACGACATCCAACTGCCGGAGATGCTCCACATGACGATTCTCCGGAGCCAGCACGGCCACGCCGAAATCGAGGACGTCGACACGAGCGCCGCCGAGGAGATGGACGGCGTCGTCGCCGTCTACACCCACGACGACGTGGCCGACGAGTCGGTCTCGCGCGACGGGTCGCTGCTCATCCCGACGGGGTGGCTCCTCGACAGTCTCAGACAGGTCGACCACCCGGTGTTAGCGAAGGACCGAGTGCGGTACCAGGGTGACGCCATCGCCGTCGTGGTCGCCGAGGACCGCTACGTCGCCCACGACGCGACGGACGCCATCGACGTGAGCTACGACCGCCTCGACGCCTCCGCCGACCCGGAGGCGGCGCTCGACGGCGAGGCCGGACAACTGCACGACGACGCCGAGGGTAACGTCGCCTTCGACTGGGAAATCGGCGACGAGGAACGGACGGAAGAGGCGTTCGACGACGCGGCCCACACCGTCTCGCTCGACTTGGAGAACCAACTCCTCATCGCCAACGCGATGGAACCGCGCGCCGCGGTGGCCGACTACCACCCCGGTTCCGACGAACTGGACGTGTTCATGACCTCGCAGAACCCTCACCTGCACCGCCTGCTCATGTCGGGAGTCATCGGTCACCCCGAGCACAAACTGCGGGTGAAGGCGCCCGACGTCGGCGGTGGGTTCGGCTGTAAGATACACCACTACGCCGACGAGGCCCTCGTCGCGTTGGTCACCCGAGACCTCGAACGGCCGGTCAAGTGGACGTCGACGCGGACGGAGGGGTACAAGACGGACGCCCCCGGCCGCGGCCACGTCACGACGGCCGAGTTGGCGATGGACGACGACGCGAACATCACGGGTCTGCGCGTGGATACGAAGGCGAACCTCGGCGCGTACCTCTCGACGTTCGCGCCCGCCGTCCCGACGTACCTGTACGGGACGCTCCTCTCCGGGCAGTACGACATCCCGGCCATCCACGCCTCGGTGACGGGCGCGTACACGAACGTCCCGCCGGTCGACGCCTACCGCGGCGCCGGCCGCCCCGAGGCGTCGTTCCTCGTCGAGCGACTCGCCTCGCTGGGGGCGCGGGAGGCGGGCGTCGACCCCGCGGAATTCAGACAGAAAAACTTCGTCTCCGACGACGACTTCCCCTACCAGACGCAGGTGGCCGTCGAGTACGACAGCGGCGAGTACGGCAAGCCGATGGAGAAGGCCTTAGAGGCGGTCGATTACGACGCCTTCCGCGAACGGCAGGAGGAGGCCCGCGAGGAGGGTCGCTACCTCGGCATCGGCTTCTCCTGTTACATCGAGGCGTGCGGGCTCGCCCCCTCGGAACTCGCCGGGCAACTCGGCGCACAGGCGGGCCTCTGGGAGTCCAGTCTGGTCCGGTTTCACCCCGGCGGCACCGTCACCGCTTTCTGCGGGACGTCCGGGCACGGACAGGGTCACGGGACGACCTACGCCCAAATCGTCGCCAACGAACTCGGCATCCCGTACGAGGACGTGGAGGTCGTCGAAGGCGACACCGACGAGATACCGCAGGGGATGGGCACCTACGGCTCTCGCTCCGCCGCGGTCGGCGGCAGCGCCCTCGTGAAGAGTTCGCAGAAACTGGTCGAGAAGGCCCGCGAGATAGCCGCCCACCAACTGGAGGCCGACCCGGCCGACGTGGAGTTCGCGGGCGGGGAGTTCACCGTCTCCGGCACCGACCGCTCGCTCGGAATCGCGGAAATAGCCCAGCAGTCCTACCTCGCGCACGACATGCCCGACGATATGGAACCCGGACTGGAGGCCACCTCCTTCTACGACCCGGACAACTTCGTCTTCCCGTTCGGCACGCACGTCGCAATCGTGGAGGTCGACCCCGAGTCGGGGGAGATCGAGTTCGAGAAGTACGTCGCCGTCGACGACGTGGGCAACCAAATCAACCCGAAGATAGTGGAGGGACAGATTCACGGCGGCGTCGCGCAGGGCATCGGACAGGCGCTCTACGAGGGCGCCGTCTACGACGGCAACGCGCAACTGCTGACGGGGTCGATGCAGGACTACGCGGTGCCGAAGTCGCTGCACATCCCCGACATGGAGACCGAATCGACGGTCACCCCCTGCCCGCACAATCCGCTGGGCGTGAAGGGAGTCGGCGAGGCGGGCACCATCGCCGCGCCGCAGGCCGTCGTCAACGCCGTGACCGACGCCCTCCAACCGTTCGGCGTCGACACCGTCGAGATGCCGATGACCGCAGAGCGGGTGTGGAGTGCGGTCAACGGACAGGCGACGGCGGACGGCGGCGACGAAGGCGAGACGGACGCGAACGCGGATTCGGACGCCGCCGCGGAGACGGGAGGTGAGCGCTGATGTTCCCCGACGAATTCGACTACTACGAGGCCGAGTCGGTCTCGGAGGCGGTCGACCTGCTCGAGGAGCACGCGATGGCGGAGACCGAACTGCTGGCGGGCGGGCACAGCCTGCTCCCGGCGATGAAGACGGGGCTGTCCAGCCCTGACGTCCTGATAGACATCAGCGGTATCGAGGAGTTGCGCGGCGTCTCCGCCGAGGGCGACACGCTCACCGTCGGCGCGATGACGCGCTACAGCGAGGTGCTCGACGCGGACGACGCCCGCGAGCACGCGCCGGCGCTGACGGCGGCCATCGAGCAGTTGGGCGACCGGCAGGTCCGAAATAGAGGAACGGTCGGCGGCAACCTCTCGCACGCCGACCCGGCGTCGGATCTGCCGGGGCCGGCGCTCGTCTCGGACGCGACGCTCGTCGTCCACGGCCCGGACGGCGAGCGCTCCGTGCCCGCC
This sequence comes from Halogeometricum sp. S1BR25-6, assembly GCF_031624495.1. Taxonomy (NCBI): domain Archaea; kingdom Methanobacteriati; phylum Methanobacteriota; class Halobacteria; order Halobacteriales; family Haloferacaceae; genus Halogeometricum; species Halogeometricum salsisoli. The sequence continues at coordinate 659,624 of NZ_JAMQOP010000001.1, forward strand.
GAGGAGTTCTTCTTCGGCATGTACGCGACGGATCTCGGCCCCAGCGAACTGCTGGTGCGCGTGGAACTGCCGTCGGCAGACGGCGCCGTCGGGACGTACGCCAAGAAGCCGAGTCCGTCGTCGGGCTACCCGATGGTGGGCGTCTCGGCGCTCGTCGCGACGGACGGCGACGCCGTCTCCTCGGTCAAGGTGGCCGCCAACGGCGTGATGGACCACGGCGTCCGACTCGAACCGGTCGAGGACGCCCTGACGGGTGAGACGCTCGACGACGACGCCATCGAGGCGGCCGCGAGTCGCGCCGCGGACGACTTGGACGAGGCGATGATGATGGACGACCTGCAGGCGTCGGCGGCGTTCCGCGCGCAACTGCTGGAGGTGTACACGAAGCGGGCGCTACAGGACGCGAGCGAACGCGTTTCGGCTCCCGCCGCGGCCGACTGAACGAACATCCGGACCCGGTCCCAGACTCGGACCGTCGCGGGCGAAAACGGGGACGCCCCCCCGAATCGCTCGCGGCCGCCGCGACGACTCACCTCTCGCGGGGAGCGCCGCCGCGGCCCGGACCCGACGCGAAGTACGCAAGAATCGGCGACCCGACGAACGACTACGACGCCACGACCATGACCACCCACCCACCGACGAGATGACCGACCGACCGACGACGGCGTTCGCCGACGTGACCGAGGCGGAGATACGCGCGGCGTTCGAGGCGGAGGACTACGTCGCCGAGGACGACATCGTCACGACGGTGCTGTTGGCGCTCCGCCTCGGCAAGCCCCTCCTCGTCGAGGGCGAACCCGGCGCGGGGAAGACGGAACTCGCCAAGGTGCTGGCCGCGCGCTTCGGCTCCGAACTGGTCAGACTCCAGTGCTACGAGGGGTTGACGGCCGAACACGCCCTCTACGAGTGGAACTACGCGAAGCAGTTACTCGCGGTCCAGTCCGGGGGCGCCGGACCGGGCGGGGGAGGGAACGCCGCCACCGACGCCGACCTCGGACCCGGACCCGACGCCGACCCGCGAGACCCGTCCGTCTTCACCGAGGAGTACCTGCTCGAACGCCCCCTGCTGCGGGCGCTTCGTTCCGACGCCGACCGACCGCCGGTGCTCCTCGTCGACGAGATAGACCGCGCGGACGACGAGTTCGAGGCGCTGCTCCTCGAAGTCCTCTCGGACTTTCAGGTGTCGGTGCCGGAACTCGGCACCGTCCGGGCGGCGCGCCCGCCCGTCGTCGTCGTCACCTCGAACCGCACCCGAGCGCTGAGCGACGCGCTCAAGCGGCGCTGTCTGTACCTGCACGTCGCGCCGCCGTCGTTCGAGAAGGAGACGACCATCCTCGAACGGAAGGTGCCCGAACTGGACGGACTGGTGGCGAGCGAACTCGCGGCGATGGCCGCGCGACTCCGCGAGGAACCGCTCCGGAAACCGCCGGGGGCGGCCGAGACCATCGACTGGGCGCGGGCCGTCGCCGCCCTCCGAGACGGTGGCGGCGGGGGAGACGCCGGCGGGGTCGGTGCCGATATCGCCGACAGCGCCGCCGAGGACGGCGCCGACGAGGAACTGTCGCCCGAGACGGTTCGCAACACGCTCGGCTGTCTGCTGAAGGAGGTCGAGGACGTCGAACGGGTGGACGACCGCCTGCTGGAGGAACTGCTGGCGGCGGCCGAACGAGCGAGGTCGGAGGCGTGACCCGACCCGACGGCGGCCCCCGCGCCGACGCGAACGGACGACTCGAAGACGCGGTGGCCGACCACCTCCGAGTCGAACTCGTCCGGTTCGTCAGGGCGCTCCGCCGGGCGGGCGCGTCCGTCCCGGCGAACGCGGCGACGACGGCCGGCCGCTCGCTGGCCGTCGTCGGCCTCGGGGACCGAGACCGGGTCCGCTCGGCGCTCCGGGCGGGCCTCCTCGCCGACCGCGCGGACTTCGAGACGTTCGACCGACTGTTCGCGGAGTTCTGGCGGCGACTCGCGGCCGGCCCGGGCGACGGCGACTCCCCGCTCGACGACGTGGACGGGGCGCTCGCGCCGTTCGCCGACCCGGCCGACGAGGCGGAGGAGTCCGACGACGCTACGGACGGCGACGACGGCGGCGAGACGGACGGCGACTCCGCCCGTTCGCTGGCCGAGTCGTTCGCTGCGGCCGTGACCGACGAGAGCCCCGACGGCGGCGACGAAGACGAGGAGGCGGCGGCGCGGTACAGCCCCACCGGCGCGGCCGAGGCCGTCGACGGTGGCTTCCCCCTCGACTCTGCCGACCTCGACGATACCTTCGCCGCGTTGACGCGTGCGCTGGCCGACGTGCGGGGGCGACGGTTCGGACCCGGCGACGACGACCCTGACGTCCGCCGCGCGCTCAGAACCAGCGCCGCCACCGGCGGCGCCGTCCTCTCGATACCCCAGCGGGAGCGGCGGCGAACGGCCGTCAGGGCGCTGTTCGTCGTCGACGTGAGCCGGTCGGTGCTGGACGCCGTCGACCGGGGGTTCCTCGTCGACTTCCTCCGGCGCGCCCGCGCGGCGTGGGATGACAGCCGGGTGTTCTTCTTCGACGAGGACGTTCGGGAGGTGACCGACGCGGTGGACGCCCACACCGCCGCGGCGGCGCTGGACGCCCTCGACGCGGCGGAAGCGAGGTGGGGCGGCGGCACGCGCATCGGCGACTCGCTCGCGCGCCTGCGCGAGACCGCTCCCGAGGCCGTCGACCGCCACACCGTCGTCTTCGTCGTCAGCGACGGGTTGGAGATGGGCGACGTGGCGGGCCTCGAACGCGAACTGTCGTGGCTGCGCCGGCGCGCCGACCGGGTGCTGTGGCTGAATCCGCTGGCGACGGCGGCGGAGTACGAACCGACCGCGCGGGGGATGGCCGCCGCCCTCCCTTTCGTCGACGGCCTGTTCGCGTTCGCCGGCGAACGCGACGTGCGCGAGATGGCCCGACAATTGTGTCGGCAGGGCGCGGGCGGCCGCGTCGGCTACGAGTTCGACCCAAGGCGGACGGCGGCGGCGACGGAGGGGACGGCGGCGACGGACGCGAACGGACGACCGACCGCGCGGTCGACGCGCGAGACACGCGGAACGAGGACGAACGACCCATGAGCACGACCGACTGGAGCCTCCCGGAGACCGACGTTTTCGACCAGATACGCGCAGCGCTCGACGACGACGCGGACGCCGTCCTGGCGACCGTCATCGACGTCGAGGGGAGCGCCTACCGCAGGCCGGGCGCGAAGATGATACTCAGACCCGACGGCAGCGGCGCGGGCAGCATCACCGCCGGCTGTCTGGAGGACGAGGTGCGCGCCCTCGCGGCCGACGTGCTGGCCGACGGCGACCCGCGCGTGGAGACGTGGGACCTCACCGGCGAGGACGACGTGTGGGGTCTCGGCGTCGGCTGCAACGGCGTGATAACCGTCCTGCTGGAACCGCTCGGCGACTCCTACCGACCGGTCGTCGAGGCCCGACTCGGCGGTGACCCCATCGGCGTCGCCACCGCCGTCGGCGGCGAGGGCGGAACGAGCGCGGGGTCTCCCGCGTTCGGCGCCCGCGCGTACTACGACGGGGAGGGCTTCTCGGGCATCGCCGCCGGCGTCTTCTCGGACCCGGACGTCCTCGCCGAACTCGAACCCGCGATGGCGACGCTGTACGAGGGCGGAAAGGCCGAGACGGTCACCGTCGAGATGAACGGCGGGACCGTCGAGGTGTTTCTCGAGGGCGTCCGCCCGCCGCCGGAACTCGTCGTCTTCGGCTCCGGACCGGACGTCGCGCCCGTCGTGGAGTTGGCGAAACTCGTCGACTTCCGCGTCACCGTCGTCTCCTTCCGCGGCGGGAAAGCGGGCGAGGAACGGTTCCCCCGCGCCGACGAGGTGGTCTCCTCGGCGCCCGCCGACGTAGACACGGCGTGCGAGTGGGACGAGGACACCTACGCCGTCGTGATGACGCACAACTTCCTCGACGACCGTATCGCGCTCGAAGAACTGCTCGAAACGCCCGTGCCGTATATCGGGCTGATGGGCCCACACGACCGCTTCGAGGAGATGTGCGAGGAGTTAGCCGAGGACGGACGAACGCTCACCGAGGCCGAACGCGAGCGGATTCACACGCCCATCGGACTCAGCCTCGGCGGCGACTCGCCGTACCAAATCGGCTACAGCATCGTCGCCGAACTGCTGGCCGTCGCCAACGACCGGACGCCTCAGCACCTCAGTCGGCGCGCCGGCCCCATCCACGACCGGGTGGAGGTGGGGGCAGATCCGAGCGAATCACCGGAGTGAGTCGAACCCGACCGTCAGGGTTCGCCGGTGAACACCTTCGCCTCGCCGCTCTCCGTGAGGCCTATCTCGACGGACGTGTCGAGGTGGTTCCGACTGGAGTGGCCTTCGAGCATCCCGTACAGGTGTGCGTACAGTTCCGGGCGGCAGTAGGCCACCTTCACGCCGGCGTCGTCGCCGCGGGCGTACACCTCGTCGACGAGGGCGTCGAACGACGTGCCCGACGGGACGGTAAAGCGCACGGGCGCGCGGAGCGTTCGCACGAGTTCGAGCGTCCGGCGCGCCTTCTCGACGTTCGTCTCCGCGGCGCGTTCGACGGCGCTCACGTTCGCGTCCGTGGTCCCCAACCGCTCGGCCACCTCCTTCTGCGTGTGCCCCTTCTCGCGGAGTTCGAGCACCTCTCGCTGCCGGTCGGTCAGTATCGTCGCCTCGGTCGCCACCATGGGGACTCAAACAGAACCGTTTGAGATAGTCTTATTGGTCGAACGACTCTCTTTGACCGCATGCCTGACGCTGACTCGTCGGTCCGCCGTCGGTCCGTTCTCGCGGGCGCGGCGACGGCGATGGCCGGCCTCGCCGGCTGTACTCGCGTTCTCGGCCACGCCGGTGACGGCGCGAGCGATGTCGGCAGGAACGCGACGGCCGGCGGCGGAGACGACGGGTCGGCGACGGTGTCGATGCTCGCGGCCGGGAGTCTGAACAACGCTATCGAGAACGGACTCGGACCCGCCGTCGACGCGACGATTCAGGTGGAGGCGCACGGCTCCGCCCGCGTCGCCCGCCTCGTCGCCGAGGGACAGAAGGACCCCGACGTCGTCTCCGTCTCCGACGTGGCGCTGTTCGACTCGCCGCTTCATCCGGACTGGTACGTCGAGTTCGCCACGAACTCCGTCGTCGTCGCCTACAACGCCGACACCGAGGGAGGCCGACGCGTCGCGGACGCCGGCGCTGACGGTTGGTATCGGCCACTGCTCTCCGGGGAGGTGTCGCTCGGCCGGACGGACCCGGACCTCGACCCCCTCGGCTACCGGACGCTGTTCGCCCTCGAACTCGCCACCGACCACTACGGCACCGACGCGAACCTCCGGGAGGCGATACCCGCGAAACGGCAGATATACCCGGAGACGCAGCTCGTCAGCCAGTTCGAGACGGGGGCGATAGACGCCGCGTTCACCTACCGCAACATGGCCGCCGAGCGCGGGTACGACTACGTCGAACTGCCGCCGGAGATAGACCTGAGCGACCCCGACCGCACGGAGGCGTACGCGACGGCCGACTACGAACTGCCGAGCGGCAAGGTGGTTGAAGGCGGCCTCATCAGCTACGGGTCGACGCTCCGACACCACTCGCCCGCGGCCCGCGCGGTGTTCGACGCGCACGTCGCCGGCGACTATCTGTCCGATTTCGGGTTCGTTATCCCCGACGAGTACCCGCGGTACACCGGAGATGTTCCCGACGCCGTCGCGGACTGACGCCGCCGGCCGGTTCGACCGGCTGTCAGTCGCCCTGCTGCTCGGCGCGGTGCTTTTGTGCTACTATCTCGTCCCCCTGCTGTCGCTCCTGGTCGCCCAGTCGCCCGCGGCCGTCCTCCGCCGCCTGTCCGACCCCGCCGTCGTCTCCGCCGCGAGCACGTCGCTCGCCGCCTCGACGGTCAGCGCGGCCGTCGCCACGGTGTTCGGCCTGCCCCTCGCCTACTGGCTGGCGCGCGCGGACGGACGCGCCGCGACGCTCGTCACCGCCGTCGTCGTCCTTCCCCTCGTCCTCCCGCCCATCGTCAGCGGCATGGTGCTTCTCACCGTCGTCGGCCCCGGCACGTTTCTCGGAGACCTCGGGGCGTCGGCCGGCGTTCCCCTCACCCGCTCGCTCGCCGGCGTCGTGTTGGCCCAGACGTTCGTCGCCTCGCCGTTCGTCGTCGTCACGGCGAAGTCGGCCTTCGAGGGCGTTGACCGGAGCCTCGAACACGCCTCGCGGTCGCTCGGGAAGAGCCGTCTGTCGACTGTTCGGCGCGTGACGCTCCCGCTAGCGTGGCCGGGCGTCGTCGCCGGCATCACGCTCGCGTTCGCCCGCTCGATGGGCGAGTTCGGGGCGACCATCATGCTCGCGTACTACCCGCGGACGATGCCGGTCCAGATATGGGTCTCCTTCTCGACGCTCGGTCTGGAGAACGCCTTCCCCGTCGCCGTCGTCCTCCTCGGCGTCGCCGTCGCCACGCTCGTCGCGCTGAACGCCCTCGGCACCAATCCCTTGGAGTGAGATGCTGGAACTGACCGGACTGCGGAAGTCCTACGCCGGGTTCGAGTTCGGGCCGGCGGACCTCGCCGTCGACTCGGAGGTGCTCTGCGTGCTCGGCCCCTCCGGGAGCGGGAAGACGACGCTGCTCTCCGTAGTCGCGGGCATCCTCTCGCCCGACGCCGGCCGCGTCTCGCTCGACGGGAGACGACTCGACGGGCTGCCGCCGGAGCGGCGCCGCACGGGAATCGTGTTTCAGGACGGCGCGCTGTTCCCCCACATGACCGCCCGCGAGAACGTCGCCTACGCGGCGGACGGCGACGATTCCGTCGAGGAACTCGCGGACCTCTTGGAGATACGCGACGCGCTGGACCGCAAGCCGGCGGCGCTCTCCGGCGGGGAGCGACAGCGCGTCGCCCTCGCCCGCACCCTCGCCGCCGACCCGGACGCTCTCCTCCTCGACGAACCGCTGTCGAGCCTCGACGCGCCCATCCGCAACCGCCTCCGCGACGAACTCCACGACCTGTTCGACTCGCTCGACGTTCCCGTCGTCTACGTCACGCACGACCAGCGCACGGCGACGGCGCTCGGCGACCGCATCGCCGTCCTCCGCGACGGGACCGTCGAACAGGTGGGGACGCCCGCGGACGTGCTCGACCGGCCGCGGAGCGAGTTCGTCGCCCGGTTCACCGGTACCGACAACCTGTTCGACGCGACGGTGACGGGCCGGGCGGACGGCGGGGACGGGAGCGACGCCGGCGACGAGGTCCGTCTCCGCGTCGGTGACCTCCGACTCCGGGCGGCGGCCCCGCCCGGCGCGCCGGCCGAGGGGGACGTCGTCGCCTGCGTTCGCCCCTCGCGCGTTCGACTCCGGCCGACGGCCTCGGTCGGCGGGGAACCCGACGACGGAAACGACCCCGACGAGGAGGGGAACGTGCTTCGGGGGACCGTCCGTCGATGGCTGAACGAGGGCGACGGCTACCGGGTCGTCCTCGACGTCCGCGACGCCCCCGTCTCGCTGACGGCGCGTGCGACGCCGCACCGCTTCGAGCGAGCGGGGATACGAGACGGCGCCGCCGTGGCGGCCGTCGTCCCGGCGGCGGCGATTCACCTGATCCGGTGAGACGGCCTCGTCTCCGTCCGCTCCGACCGGCTTCGGATGAACAATCCCCCTCCAGCGGCAATATTCTCTCCAATATTTCTAACATCTTTTTTAGACTGCCAGCAGGCTTTTGAATTAACAAATTATTATTATGGAGCATGTCTCGAACGACGGCGGACAAAAACCGATGGCTCATCGCCCTCTCGGCGGTGGCGATTCACCTGTCCATCGGGAGCATCTACGCGTACAGTATCTATCAGATACCGTTGAACGAGTCGCAGGGGTGGGGAACGTCGAGCGTCACGCTCGCGTTCTCCATCGCCATCTTCGTGCTCGGCATTACGGCCGCCTTCCTCGGCAAGTACGTCGAGGAGTACGGACCGCGGCTGGCCGGGTTATCCGCGGCCGTCCTGTACGGTCTCGGGATGGTCGGGTCGGGCGTCAGCGTCCTCATCGGGAGCCTCCCGCTGTTTCTCGCCACGTTCGGCGTCGTCGGCGGGATGGGACTCGGACTCGGCTACATCTCCCCCATCGGAACGCTCGTCGAGTGGTTCCCCGACCGACGCGGGATGGCGACGGGCCTCGCGGTCATGGGCTTCGGCGCCGGCGCCCTCCTGACGGGGCCGCTCGGTAACTTCCTCATTCAGAGCACCGACGTCGCGACGACGTTCTTCGTCCTCGGCGTGCTGTACTTCGTCCTGATGTCGCTCGGCGCGAGTTACCTCGCGAAGCCGCCGGAGGGGTGGCTCCCCGAGGGGATGGAGGACGAGGAGAACGCCCACGAGAAGGCCAAGAGCGCGCTCTCGGGGCTCGACAACCTCACCGCCGTGGAGGCGCGGACGACGCCGCGCTTCTGGATGGTGTGGCTCATCGTCTTCATCAACGTCTCCGCGGGCATCATGCTGCTCGCGTTCGCCTCGCCCATGCTCCAGCAGGTCGGCGGCGCGACGGCGACGACGGCGGCGTTCATCACCGGCTACATCGGCATCTTCAACGGCGGCGGTCGCATCTTCTGGTCGACGCTCTCGGATTACATCGGCCGGACGACCACGTACGGGGCGTTCATGGTCATCCAGATAGTCGCCTTCTTCGTGATGCCGGCGATAACGGCCGTCTGGACGCTCGCGGCGGTCATGTTCCTCGTCATCACCTGCTACGGCGGCGGGTTCGCCTGCCTCCCGGCGTACCTCAGCGACCTCTTCGGCACCGAGGAGGTCAGCGCCATCCACGGCTACGCCCTCACGGCGTGGGGCGTCGCCGGCGTCGCCGGCCCGCAACTCGCCTCGTTCGTCCTCGAAGCGACGGGCAACTACACCAGCGCACTGTACGTCATGAACGGCGCCCTCGTCGTCGGGTTAGTCACGGTCCTCGTTCTCCGCTGGCGCATCGGACGCGTCCAGTCGTCGAATCGGACGAGCGAGACGGCCGCGAGCGACTGACTCGCCGCCTCCTCGGACCCGTCTTTCTCTTCGCTTTTCTCTCCGACCCCAGTCGCGGACTCTCGGCGAAAACGTTTTGTCGATTTAGGTGGGCCTAAACAGTATGCTCGGCGAAGCGACGAACGAGACGGGACCGGCGCGGCCTCCCGCGGCGGGGCGGAGGTAGGTCCCGATGGTGGGAACGACGCTGGTCGAGATACGCGAACACCTCGAAGCGCTGGCGGACGACGAGGGGGAGTTCGCCCTCGTCTGCGGGCGCACCGGCGAGCGGCCTGCTCCGGTCGCAGGCGAGCGGTTCGAGACGCGCGCCGTCGCGCGGAACGCCGCGCGGGCGGCCGAGCAGTACCGCACGGCGCTCCGCCGCTACGACCCGCACCTGCCGTTCTACGACCTCGTGGTGTGCCAGGGCGTCGGCGCGCGCGGCCGCGGCCGGACCGACGCCGTGACCGGCGAGCGAGCGCATCCTGATTCCACAGACTCCGCGAGAGCGGCCGATGCGGCCGCGTCAGACGCCGTTCGGTCGCGGCGCGTCGAGTTCTGTCACGGCGTCGCCGCGGCGGTGTTCGAGACGCTCTCCGAGGCCGGTTACGGCGCCGTCGAGACGGCCGTGATGGACGCCTATCTGGAACTCGCGGAGCGCGTCCCCGACCCCGACGACCTCTGTCTGTGCCTCCTGGAGAGCATGGCGACGGAACTCGACGGGCGACTCTCGGCCGCCGAGCAGGCGGACGTGCTCGCGCGCGCCGCCGACCGACTCGCCTCGGCGGCGGTCGGACCGAAGCGGGTGAAGCGCCCCCTCCGACGGAGTGGAACGAGGCATGCGACGGAACCGGCGCGTCGGTGACGGCGACGCTCGCCCGCCTCCGCGCGTTGGGTCTCGTCGGCGACTACAGCCGTCTGTCGGCACCCGCGACGGACGAGGCGCAGACCGTGGTGGCGGACGTCTCCGGCTACGCGCTCTCGCCGCAGAGCGGCCGACTCCCCGTGCTCCCGGTCGTCCTCGAACTCTCGCGCCGCCGACCCGACCGCCCGCCCTCGGCACTCCGGGTGACCGAGGCGGACGGGGGGTGGCGAGTCGCGTTCGCGTTCTCCGCGACGGACGAACCGGCGGGGCTGACGTGCGCCCCGATTCGACCGGCGGGCGAGACCCGATGACGAACGACGCGCGACGGACCCGCGGCGACGCGTGGGCGTGGGCGCTGCTCTCGCTGTTCGGACCCCCCTCCGCGGACGATGGGACGGACGGAGAGAACGGCGACGGAGCGAGCGGGCGAGAAAGAAGCCGACGCTGACGCCGGTACCCGTACACCCGGTGACCGTACTCTCGGACCTCTTCTCGTTCCCGCCGACTCGAACCGCGTTCTTTTTCACTTTAGGCCCACCTAAACACTCGTGATGAGCGTCGAACGACGACCGTCCGAGGAGGGTTCGGCGGAGTCCGAATCGGCCGCCGCACCCCAGTTGTCCGTCTGCGAGAGCCGCCCCGGTCGGTCGGTGTTCCTCGAATCGGGGAACGCCGACGGCTGGATAGCCAGCGACCTCACGCTCGACGTGGGTGAAAAGCGATGAGCGACGACCCCGAGTCAGACTCCGAACGGACCGTCATCCGTTCGGGACGCGACTTCGAACAGGAGTTCCGCCTCGACGCGCAGGAGGCGGGCGAGTTCCTCGTCGCCCTCGGCGAGCAACTCCGCGACGGCGACGAACTCACTCTCTCGACCGACGAGTGGGAGCTTCCCTTCGCGTTCGGCGAACCCGTCGAACTGGAGATAGACTTCGAGGGCGTCGGCGAACCGGAGCTCGAAATCGAACTCGAACTTCCGGGCCGGACCGACGAGACGGCCCCGAACGTCGACTGAACTCCCTCAGCGGTCGGCGTTCGGGTCGTACTGCGACGACGTCCGGAGGTGGAGTCTGAGCCCGGCGGCCCCGACGGCCGCGAGCAGTCCGGTCGTCCCGGCGACGGCGGCGACGCCCGTCGGCGTGAGCGTGTCCACCGGCCCCTCGCCGACGAAGACGACGCCGCGCATCCCGCGGTCGCCGTACGTCGTGCACTCGTACTTCGAGAGGCCGTCGCCGTCGAACGCGAGGGCGAACTCGTGGTCCGTCCCGCGGACCCGTTCGCTCGCGTAGCCGAGTTCGTCGTCCACCACGTCGTAGGCGCCGGCTGTCCCGACCCACTCCCAGACGACTGTCGTGCCGGGGTCGACGCGTATCGCGGCCGGTTCGAAGGCGAACTCGCCGCCGTTGCCCATCGCCCCCACTTCGACCGTCACCTCCGACTCGCCGCGGCGGTCCGCGACGCCGTCGTAGTTATCTGTCCTGTCCAACCAGCCGTCGAACGACGGTTTCTCCGCGTCGCCGTCGTCGCTCGCGCCGTCGGCGGGTCCGTTCTCCCCTCCGGACCCGCCGGGCAGCGCTACCGCGGCGTCGCCGACGACGAGTGCGCCCCGCATCCCCATCGCCGAGTGGGGCGCGCAGGCGTAGGGGACGACGCCCGCGACGGGCGCCTCGGTCGAGAACGTCGCACCCGCTTCCGAGTAGTACTCGGACTCGAACGACCCGTCCTCGGCGACGACGTTGTGGCTGCCGCCCGCCCCCGTCCACTCCCACGTCACGGTCACGCCGGGGTCGACGCGGACCGCGACCGGCGAGAACCCGAAGTCGCCGCCGTTGCCGGGCGAGCCCACTTTCACCACCACTTCGTCCTCCCCGGTGGCGTCGACGACGGCGTCGGCGCCGTCGGTCTTGGCGAACCACTCGGTCAGGTCCGTCTCCTCCGCCGCGCGAACCGGGCGCGCGAGGAGCGGTCCGCCGACGAGTCCGGCCCCGACCAGCGCGCCGGTGCCGGCGAGCACGTCGCGTCGCGTGCAATCGGTCATGGTTACGCCTCGTACCCCGCGTACGCCATCACCTGCTTGAACAGGTCGGTGTCCATGACGGGCGTGTAGACGATGGCCGTGAGCATCCCGCCCGGATACGACGACCCGTTGCGGACGTGGTCCACCTTGTGGCAGTGGACGAGGTAGATGCCGGGGTCGGCGTCCGCCTCGAACTCGACGGTGTAGCGCTCCGCGGGCGCGACGTTCACCACGTCCTGTTCTATCTGCATCGCCTCGGGGATGGGTGACCCGTCCTTCTCGACGACGCGGAAGCGGTGGTTGTGCAGGTGCATCGGGTGCGCCTGGAAGCCGCCGTTCACCCAGTGGATGCGGACCGTGTCGCCGGGGTCGACGATGAGGGGCGACCCCGTCTCCGGGTGGAACGTCGCCGGCGCCGACTTCCCGTTGACGGTGAACGTGTCCATCTGCCGGGCGGTGATGTCGTAGACGGCGTCCTCGCCGCCGTACTGCCGCGAGAGGCGGGTATCCCACTCCTTGACGGTCATGTAGTACTCTTTGTCAGCGCGCTCGTACCCCTCGGGTTCGACCCGCAGGACGCCGTACATCCCCATGTCCATGTGCCGCGGCGTCTGGTAGTGGCAGTGGTACAGGTGCGTGCCGGCCACGTTGGCCGTAAAGTCGTAGGTGTGCTTCTGGCCGGGTTCGACGGTGACGCCCGTCGTCGTCGGCACGCCGTCGTTCTCCCACGTCTTCCGCAGGCCGTGGACGTGGAACGTGTGCGGCATGTCCATCCCCGTGTTGTCGAGTGTGACGCTGAACTCCTGCCCCTCCGTGATGCGGAGGATGGGCCCCGGCACCGACGGCGTGCCGTCGTCGGCCTGCCACGCCCACACGACGGGGAGCGTGATGGGACCGTTCATCGTCTCGCCCGGGTGCACGTGGTGCACCGCGTTCACCGCCTTCAGCGTCACGTGGTTGTTTCGCTCTTCGAGGCCGACCACTTCCGGCCGGCCGGTCGTCGGCAGGTCGCCTGCGACCTGCGCCGCCGCGCCCGCCGGGTTCACTTTCGTGACCGTCGGCGTCGAACTGGTCAGACACCCGGCCGCGGCGGCCACGCCTGTCGACCCCGTCGCCGCGAGGAACTGTCGTCGCGAGATTCCGTCCCCGGGAGCACCGATTTCACCCTTCATCAGTTTCTCTTTATCGGGGACGGTACATATCGGATACCGGTAACTCCCGAATCGCGAGAATAATGTGTGTGATTCGCACGCATTCACCGGGTAGAGACGCCGGTCGTCGGCGCCTTGAGTTCGCGAAAAGGAGATTCGGTCGTCGGTCGGAAGCCGTCTCCGTTCTCAGGCGCTCGCGCTCGCGTTCGCCGGTGCCTCGGTCTCGGCCGGGGTCGACTCAGCGGCGGTCGCGGTCGCCGTCTCGTCGCTCTCGGTCTCAACCGCCGTCTCAGTCGCGGTCTCGGTCATAGTTTCGGTTTCGGTGGCCGATTCGACTTCGGTTTCCGTCTCGGTCGCGGTCACTGATTCGGTCTGCGTCTCGCTCTCTGTCTCCGTCACCATCTCCGCGCTCGTCTCTTCGTCCGAGTCGGGGAGGTCGGCGAGCGGGTCGGGTTCGTAGAAGCGCCAGAGGCCGTTGTGGCCCTGGTAGGCGTTCTCCTCTTCCTGCTCGAATTCCGTCTTCTTCGAGAACTGATACTCCGCGACCTCCGCGTAACCGCGCTCTATCAGGTCGGCGTTGAGGGTGGCGGTGTCGCCGTCGTCGACGTACACCTGAAGCGTGCCGGAGTCGTCGCGGCGGTCCGCGACGGAGTCCACGTAGATTCGCACCTCTCGGCCTTCAACCTCGCTAGCGACGAAACTGGTCGCCCTGCCGCCCCAGTCGTTGAGCCAGGCTTCGCCGCCCTCTTCGGTCGCCATGCCGAGGTAGTCGTCCTCGGTGTAGTCACCGTCGGGGGCGTCGACGCCAACGAGGTCAACTTTCTCCAAGCGACCGTCGGGGAACTCCACGAGCAGACTGTCGCCGTCGGCGGCCATCGTGACCGTCACGGTCCATTCGGTCTTCGGTTCGGGTTCGGTTTCAGTCTCCGTCTCGGTCTCAGTCGCCGTTTCCTCCTCGTCCGAGTCGGGGAGGTCGGCGAGCGGGTCGGGTTCGTTGAAGCGCCAGAGGCCGTTGTGGCCCTGGTAGGCGTTCTCCTCTTCCTGCTCGAACGCCTCTTTCTTCGAGAACGAGTAGTCGGCGACTTCGGCGTAACCGCGCTCTATCAGGTCGGCGTTGAGGGTGGCGGTGTCGCCGTCGTCAACGTACACTTGGAGGGTGCCGGAGTCGTCGCGGCGGTCGGCGACCGAGTCGACGTAGATCCGCACGTCTCGCCCGCCGATTTCGTCGCTTACGAAGCCGGTCGCCTTGCCGCCCCAGTCGTCGAGCCAAGCCTCGCCGCCGTCTTCCGTCGCCATCCCCTCGAAGTCGTCCTCCGAGTAGTCACCGTCGGGGGCGTCGACGCCGACGAGGTCTACTTTCTCCAAGCGACCGTCGGGGAACTCCACGAGCAGACTGTCGCCGTCGGCGACCGTCGTGACCGTCACGTTCCACTCGGTCTGCGGTTCGGGTTCAGTCTGCGCTTCGAGAGCGCTTGCGGACGACGTCGTCGCCGCTCCGTCGTCGTCGGCCGTCTCACCGTCGGACGCGCTGCCGTCCGTATCGGCGTCCGAGGAGGCGGCGGCTGACGGGTTATCGTCCGCGCTTGACGCGTCGTCGGAGGTGTCGGAGTCCGACGTGGAGGAGTCGGAGGCGGAAGCGTCGGACTCGGGCGCGTCGTCGTCAGCCGACGCGGATTCGTCGTCCGAGTCGTCGCTCGACTGCGCCTCTGTAGTCGTCTCCGTGTCGTCGGCGTTCGCCGACTCCTCGCCCGCGTCCGTCGCGGGGACGGTCGCGGACTCGGCGTCCGTCGCTGTCGCGGAGAGGGTCGAGGCGGCGGCCTCCCCGCGCGTCGAGTCGGCCGCCGTACTGTCTACCGATTCGTTGCTCCTCACGATATCGCCGTCGGAGGATGCCGATTGCGTACCCGCAGCGGTGCAGCCCGCCGTGACGAGGAGGAGGGCGACCACGAGTGTTGCCAGCCGGGACATTCTGTTTGAAATCACTCCATGATAGGACATATAATTCAGCATAATTCTCCGTGATATAATATCGTGTTAGAATGAGTTTCTCTATTTACTACTATTTTAACCGCGGTTGTACGCGGCTAACTCGCCGGAACACGGGCGTTAGGGCGAAACTTCCGCTCGAACGGTCGAACGGCGGACCGCCCGTCATTCGCCCCCGTCGAGGGTCCTCTCGGGTCAGTGAGGTTTCAGATATCTCTCCGCGAAGTCCGAATCGACGGTTCGCACGACGCCCGTGTTCGGGAGGTCCTTCCGCTTCGCACCCGCCAACCGACCCGTCGAAACCTTCGGTTACGAACTTCATTCCGGGCTCGTTACACGAAATATGTCCGTGCAGTAAGGTCACAATTAGAGGCAAAAAAGGTCGTGTCCGGCCGTCGCGCGCGAAATCGATGCGCGGCACGGAAACGGACGGTAGGAGGCTTCAGCGTGCGGTTTTTACGTTTCGGCGCCGCCGCGCCGCGACGGACGGAAGCGCGCGTGCGCGGAGACCGGCAGGTCGGCGCGGACGACGCGCTCACGAGTGCTGAGATGGTCTTTCGAGCGCGTTCGTCCGTCGGATTTCCCTCGGCAACCCCCGGAGTCGGTGCGCCAGCGTGGTCGACGGTGCGTCGAGGCGCATCGTTTCTCGCGCGTCGTGTCGAACTGTACCCCTCGAAGATAGGCTCTTGTCCGTCGCTCGCGGACTCCCCGCATGGACGAGCAGAGTGGGTCGAACCTGGACTGGAGGGCTGCGGCGGGACTCTCACACTGCCCGTCGGCGTCGGCGCGGTGACCGAGAGTCCGCTGTTGGGGGTCGCCGCGGCGTGCTGTCTGCTTTTCGCCGTCGGTGTCATCTACCCGTTCGCCGCGTTCACGGCCGAATCGGGGTGAACGAGCGGTGAAGCGCCCGCCGGTCGGTCCATCGCTCCGACGCTCCGGCTATCCGAGCACCACGTCCAGCGTCAGCATGATGATGGCGCCGGCCATCATTCCGAGCGTCGCGAGTCGCTCGTGGCCGTGCATGTGCGTCTCGGGGATTATCTCGTCGCCGATGACGTACAGCATCCCGCCGGCGGCGAACCCCATCGCATACGGGAGGACGGGGGCGGCGACGACGACGGCCCACGCGCCGAGGAGCGCCAGCGGAATCTCAACGGCGCCCGCGCGGATGCCGGCGACGGCGGCGTAGTAGCGCCGACCCATCCCGGCGTTGACGGCGGCCACGGAGACGGCCAACCCCTCGGGGATGTTCTGGATGCCGATAGCGAGCATGAGAGCGATAGCGTTGCTCACGTCGCCCGACCCGAATCCGACGCCGACGGCCAGTCCCTCGGGCATGTTGTGGAGCGTGATGGCGACGGTGAACAGGAGGACGCCGAGGACGCGCGAGTCGGCGTCCCGCGCCATCTCCTCGGCCCGCTTTATCCCGCCGTCCGTCTCCGCCCGTTCTGACAACCGTCCGCTGACGAGGGGGCTGACGTACCGAACCCAGTGTTCGGCCTGGTCGAGGAGGGCGACGCCGAGGACGAACCCGACGAGCACCGGAACGATGCCGGCGAACTCGAACCCTCCGACGGCGAAGGGCCGATAGGAGGAGTCGGAGGCGAACTCGATGCCGGGCAAGAGCAGACTCGTGAAACTCGCCGACAGCATCACGCCCGCGGCGACGCCCAACGACCCGTCCAGCGCGCGTTCGGTCGGATTCCGCCACACCAGCACCAACACCGCCCCGAGCAGGTTCATCCCGGCGATGACGACGCCGCCCGCGAGACCCTGCATCACGGGATTCGTTCCGACGATATCGACGAACGTCTGTTCTACGGACGCCACGCTCGGTATCCTCCGAAACCGGTGAGATTCGACATGCTCTATCTGTGACGGAGAGCAACGTAAAGCTGTAGCCGGACGTACCGACGCGTGGCCGGTCACCGTTTCCGCGGATTCGCGCCGCTCGGCCGGCCGAACGACCCCACAAGAGTTATCCAGACTGAACGTTCACTTTTCGCCATGGAGCGGAACTCGCAGAAGCGACCGTGGCTCGCCGCCCTCTTCGGGTTGGTCACGGGTGCCGGTCATCTCTATCTCCGACGGTGGAAACGGGCGGTGGGGTGGATCGGTCTCTCGTTCGCCACGTCGCTGTTGGTCGTCGACCCCGCCGCGCTACAGGCGTTCTACGAGGGGACGGGACCCATCGAACCCGTCCTGCCGGTGCTCGTCGTCGGTTTCGCCAGCCTATTCGACGCCTACTTCCTCGCGCGGGCGCAGAACGAGGCGGCGCGCCGCACCGTCGACGCGGACGGGACCATCACGCACTGTCCCCACTGCGGCAAGGAACTCGACGGCGACGTCGACTTCTGCCCGTGGTGTACGACGGAACTCGACGAGTTCCGAGTCGCCTCGCCCGCCGACTCCGCCTTCGACTCGGATTCGGACGCCGACGCGCGCGAGTAACTCCTTTCTCCTCGCCGACCCGTCCGACCGCCGCCCGTTCCCGCGTCACTCCTCGGCGCCGAGTCCGGCCGCGGCGGCGATGCCCTCGGGGTCCTGGAGTTCCTCGGCCAACTCGTCGCGCCGCCGCGTGAGTTTTCGATAGGCGTCGACGTTCGTATCGCCGTTGAACGCCGCGGTCTTCGCCAGCGTCGAGAGGTATCGTCGGACCGTCTCCTCGCGCGGCGTCAGCAGGTCCTCGACCGTCTCCGTCAGCCCCGTCGCCGTCACCGGCTTCCGGAGGTAGCGGTCGAACGGGACGGTCAGCGCCGCCTCGTCCAGTCGGTCCGAGGCGAGGAGCACCACGCGGACCGACGGATACTCTTCGGCGATACGGCGGGCGACGCGTTCGCCGGCGACTTCCGGCATCTTCCGGTCGAGCAGGACCACGTCCACGGTTTCGTCGACCATCGACAGTCCCTCCCGCCCGTCGTTGGCGGCGCGGACCTCGTACCCCTCCAGCATCGACGCGTACAGTTCGGTCAGGCGCGCGTCGTCGTCGACGACCAACACGACGGGCGCGCCCTCCGCGCGATAGCGTTCGGACCACCGACCGAGGTCGAACAGCACGTCGGCGAGGGAGTTTCCGGCCTCCGTCGGGGCGTACTCGACGCGGAGCGGTCGCTCCTGCAGTTCGCGTCGTTCGACGACGCCGGACTCCGTGAGGTCCGCGAGCGTCTCGTTGAGCACCTTCGAGGAGACGTCCAATCGCCGTTCGAGTTCGGAGAACCCCGCCGGCCCCTCGGCCACCAGCGAGTAGACGACGGCCGGGTGCCACTTCTTCCCGACGACGGTCGCCCCGTCGAGCACGGCGCGAAGCGGCGGTTCTCGGTCGCTCATCGTCGGCACATCTACCAGCCCGACTGATAACGATTTCTCTCGTCGGTCGTGGTGTCGGGAAAAGCGCCGCGCGGCGGGACGTGGCGGAGGGGGGATGGATGGGGGTGCGCCGGTGAAGGCGCGTCGCCGTCGCAACCACCGAAAGGGGGGGAAACACCGCGCGAACGCGCGGTATTGGATGACCGGTGGATGCGAGCCCCGCCGTGTCGAACGCTTTCGTGCCGGACGACACAGTGACGCTTCGCAGTGGGGGTCCGTGTCGGCAGGACCCGGTCGCCCTGGCAACTATTGCTACTCTCGGCTGATAAAAGACTCTTAGCTAACCTACCGGTCTGCCCCTCACTTACTTCGAGGTTAGTCTCTCGCGCGAAGTTCGACGACGAACGCGCCGTCGTCGACTCTCACTTCGCCGCCGTAGACGCCGACGAGTCGCTCGACGAGGTATCGGTCGATGTCGGCGTCGGAGCGTTCGAGGTCCGTCCCCGTGCCGAGCGGCGGTTCCGCGCTAACGCCCGCGCCGTCCGAGTCGGCGTCCGCTACGCGGACGCGAACCGTCTCGCCGTCGCGTTCGGCGGAGACGTGGAGCGTCGGGGTGTCGCCGCGGTAGTTCGACACCGCCTCGTTCAATAGACTTCGGAACACCGAGCCGAGGAGGTGGTTGGCGGCGACGCGGCACGCCGGCACCGCCCCGAGTTCGATGCTCGCCCGGGGGAACGCCTCGCGCCGCGACTGCACCGCTTCTCGAAGTGCCTCGCCGAGGTCGGTCGGTTCGACGGCGGTCGCCGCTTCGTCGGTGATGGTCGCCGCCGCGTCGCCCGCTACGTCGGTCAGTTCCAACGTGTGCCGGCCGTTGTCGAGGATTCGGTCGAGGATTTCCTCGCCCTCCTCCGTGACGTGGTCGCGGAGGACGTCCGCCCATCCGACGATGACGGCCATGTCGTTGCGGATGTCGTGTCGGAAGAGACGGTCGAGCGACTCCAACTCCGCCACCCGCTCGGTCGGAGTGAGGCCTCCGACGGTGCGGTCGCCGCCGGAGACGGCCGCGCGGATGCGGCGTTCGAGCGTCGCCGCCTCTCGGTCCGCGATTTCCTCCGCGTCCGCTCCACCCGCCGACTCGCCGGTCCCGCCGTCGGACCGGTCGTCGCTCCCGCAGGCGACGACGTAATCCGCCGCGCCGGCGCGAAGCGCCTCCCGCGCCGTTCGCTCGTCGCCGACGGCCGTGTACAGCACCACCGGTACCCGCGGGGCCGCGGCGCCGACCGCTCGTACCACCTCGACGGCGTCGCCGTCGCTCAACGCGTGGTTCGTCACGACGCAGTCGTACAGTTCGACGTCCCCGGCGGCCGCCCATCCGGCGACCCCCTCCACCTCGATTCCGTCCCGGTCCCCGAGTCGCTCCGCCGACACCGCCGTCGGGTCGTCGTCGCCCTCGACGAACAGCACCCGCACCCGTCTCTCCATATGTCACAGTTGGTGAACGAGTACAAAAGTCCTCGCGCCGTTCGTCCGCGGCCGACGGTCCGCGATTCCGCTCTTCGACGCTCGTCGTCTCGGAGTCGAAGACGACGGTGGCGACGGTCACCGGGCCGCGGCGCCCCCGGGCGCGCGACGTTCGTACCACGTGGGACATCTCCTGCTCGTTTTTGTGCGCTTCTCGTTATTATCCGTCGCACTCTCGAACGGATGGGTTCGTTTCCGCTCGCCCCTCCGGAATCCAACGCAGAACTAAATCCCGCGGGGGCGAACCGTCGGGCGATGACCTACCAAGTCGTCGCCAGCGACTACCACACGGTTCGCCCGGACGTCCTGCGCGAGACGCTCGACGGCGTTGCCGACGTGACGCTCGTCGAACTCGGGTCGACGGAGCGTCTCGTCGACGCCTGTCGGGAGGCCGACGCGGACGCCCTCATCACCGACATCGCCACGCCCGTCACCAGCGAGGCACTCGACGAACTCGACCTGTCGGTCGTCGCCCGCGCCGCCGTCGGCTTCGACAACGTCGACGTGGTCGCCGCCGAGGAACGCGGCGTCGTCGTCACGAACGTCCCCGGCTACTGCACCGACGAGGTGGCGACGCACACCGTCGCGCTCCTGTTGTCGGCGGTCCGCGCCGTTCCCGAGGTGAACGACCGAATCGTCGCGGGCGAGTGGCCGACCGCCGACTCGGTCGCCCACGAGGTCCACCGCCTCTCCGGGCGGACGGTCGGCTTCGTCTCCTTCGGCGCTATCGCCCGCCGGACCGCCGAGATGGTCTCCGGGTTCGGCCTCGACGCGGTAGCCTACGACCCCTACCTCGACCCCGAGGACCTCGACGACGACTCCGACGTGGACCTCGTCGACTTCGAGACGCTCTTGGAGCGCTCTCACTACGTCGTCGTCAACGCCCCCGCGACCGACGAGACGCGTGGGATGTTCGACGCCGAGACGTTCGAGCGGATGCGCGAGGACGCCGTCCTCGTGAACACCGGCCGCGGGGCCGTCGTCGACGAGGATGCTCTGCTCGATGCGCTCGACGCCGACGAGATAGACTGCGCCGCCCTCGACATGTTCGAGTCGGAACCCCTTCCTCCCGAATCGCCGCTCCGCGACCGCGCGGACCTCGTCGTCACCTCGCACACGGCGTGGTACTCCGAGGAGGCCAGCGCCGAGGTGAACGAGACGGCCGCCGCGGACGTGCGCCGCGTGCTGACGGGGGAGACGCCGGCGCACGCCGTCGACCCCGACTGGAAGTGACTCAATCGCGGACGTACGTGTCCCGCACCGTCGTCGCCAGCATCCCGTCGCGGTCGAAGACGATGTAGACGGCGAGGAACGGTTCGTCCACCGGTCGCAGCACGAACACCTCGCGGGCCTGCTCGGACTCCGGCGGCACCTCCACCTCTCCCTCGCCGACGTCGACGCGGCGAACCAGCGGTTCCAGCGGCGTGACGCCGTCGCGGAACTCCTCGAAGAGGTCGCGCGCGCCGGACTGCTTGGCGAAGACGTACAGCGCGCCGTTCGGGTCGCCGTCGGTGTTGCGGGTGACGCGGCCGTTCATCCCCTCGTTCTCCGCCTCCGCGACCATCCACGCCTGCTTGGCCGCCTCGAACATCCCGGTGACGCCGTCGGCGAAGGTGAACGTCGTCTCGGCGACGACGGAGACGTCCGCGAACCGCGGGTCGCCGTCGCGCCACGTCAGATCGGCGTCGACGACGTTGCCCGCGGCGAGCGAGTCGACCGCCGCGGCGAGTTCGCCCTCGTAACCCGTCGCGTCGACGTATGTCGGGTCGTAGGACTCCTCGGGCGGCGCGGCGTCCGAGTCCGCCTTCGAGTCCGAGGCGTCCTCGGACAGTTCCACGAGGAGGAGTTCGTCGGGGTCGCGGGGGCGTCCGAGGACACGGTAGCGACCCTCGGTTGTCAGATCCATGCCACCGCTTCCGGCCCAATCGAGAAAAGGCGGGCGGTTTCGGCGCCGACCGGCGCTCAGTCCTCAGTCGTCGCCCAGCGACTCGACGGCGCCCTTGAGGCCCGCCGTCGTCTCCTCGGACTGCTTCGTGATGCGCCATCCGGTCACGCCCATGACGATGAGGATGGCCGGCGAGAGGAAGCCGAGGAAGTAGTACGGCGCGTACTGGAGCGTCGGCACGCCGAGCACCGTCGCCATGTAGACACCGCCGGCGTTCCACGGAACGAGCGCGCTTGTCGTCGTCCCCGCCGCCTCGACCGCTCTGGAGAGGTTTCTGCTCTCTAAGTCGAACTCGTCGTAGAGGCCCCGGAGGCTCATGCCGGGGACGACGATGCTCATGTACTGCTCGGCGGCGAGGACGTTCATCCCGAACGCCGAGAGCGCCGTGCCGGCGGTCAGACCGCCGACGCTGCGGATGGACTGCCCGAGGCGGTGGGCGACGACGGCGAGGACGCCCGTCCGTTCGAGGATGCCGCCCAAGGAGAGGGCGGCGACGACGACGGTGATGGTCCACGCGGACCCGACCAGTCCGCCGGACGAGAGCAGGCCGTTCACGAGTTCGACCCCCGTGTCGGCCGTCGTGCCCGACTGCGCGACTTCCATCGCGGCGACGACGCCCTCGACGGATCGCGGTCCCTGCACGAGAATCTGCGTCGCCACGCCCGCGAACACGCCCGAGGTGATGGCGGGCAGGGCGGGATAGCCGCGGATGGCCAGCGCGAACGTCAGCGCGAGGGGGGCGAACGTCAGCGGCGAGACGACGTACGCCCCCGAGATGGCGGACTGAATCTCGGCGATGCGGCCCGGCGGGATGGTTCCGGTCGCCGCGAAGCCGAGGTAGGTGTACAGAGCGAGCGAAATCAGCATCGCGATACCCGTGCCGACGCGCATCGTCCGCACGTGCGTCATCAGGTCGGTGTTCGTCACGGCTGCCGCGAGGTTCGTCGTGTCCGACAACGGCGACACCTTGTCGCCGGTGTACGCGCCGGTCAGAACGGCGCCGGCGGTCATCGGTTCGGGGACGCCGAGGCCCGCGCCGATGCCGATGAACGCGACGCCGAGGGTGCCGGCCGTCGTCCACGACGACCCGATGGCGAACGCGACGACGGCGGCGAGCAGCGTCGCCACCGGCAGGAACACCCGCGGGGTCAGGAGTTCGAGTCCGTAGTAGATGAGCGAGGGAATCGTCCCCGCGCCCGTCCACGTCGAGATGAGCATGTAGATGACGAAGATGATGAGTATCGCCTGCATGCCCATCCGAAGGCCGTCGACGATGCCCTCGTACATCGACTCCCAGGAGACGCCGTACCAGTACCGACCCACGAGGCCGGTGAAGGCGATACCGAACAGGAGCGGTATCTGGGGGTCGAGGTCCAAGGCGATGGCGCCGACGCTGAGGAAGACGAGCATCCCGACAATCGGGACGAGCGCCTGCCCGACGGAGGGGCGCACCTCCGCCGGGATGTCCTCGTACGTCAGCGGTTCGAACGATAGTGTCGCCATTACGACGCCGGATATGCCGCTACAGCATTTGTAGCCGTCGTCTCTATGCGCTATAGATATTCCTTCCCGCGGTGCTCGGTCACACGGAAGCGAGCCACCCACGGCGCGGACTACCGCGGTGCCCGTCGCCCCCTTACTCCACTCGCTCCGCGGCGAGTCGGAGTAGCCCGTCGAGTATCTCCGGCGTCGTCGGGTGGTACGCCCGGTCGGGCACCTCGCGCACGTCCATCCCGCGTTCGACGACCACCTGCATCGTCTTCGCCATCACGTCGGCGTGGAGATGGAGGCCCTGGTAGCCGAGGACGGTGCCGTCCGTCCCGACGACGAGCGTCGCCCGCCCCCGAGGGGCCAGCTTCGTCTTGAACACGCCGTCGCGGGCCGCTTCGCGGCGGACGGCGACGTGGTCGAGGCCCGCCTCCTCGGCCGACGCCTCGGAGTGGCCGACCCGCGCGTACGGGTAGACGGCCGCCCCCGAGAAGACGACGTGGTGGTGGACGTTCTCGTAGGACTCGGGCGACTCGCCCCGTTCGGCGGCGAGGATATTGTCGGCCGCCACCTGCCCCTGCTCTTTCGCCACGTGCAGTATCGGCTCCTTTCCGTTCGCGTCGCCGACGACGGACACCCGGTCGTTCCCCCGCGCCCGCATCGTGTCCGCGACCCACCCCTCCTCGCCGGGGTCGATGCCCGCCATCTCCAGTCCGAGGCCGTCCAGCGCGGGGCGGCGGCCGGTGAAGAGGAACAGCGACTCGGCGTCGAGTGCGTCCGGTCCGTCCGGCCCGTCGACGTGCACGCGGACCCCGTCGTGGGTCTTCTCGACCCGCTCTTCGGTCGTCTCCGTGCGAATCTCGACGCCGAACTCCTCGCGGTACAGCGAGAGTACGTCGTCGCCGAAGGCGGGGTCGGCCTCGTCCAACGGTCGCTCGTCGTGTTCGACGACGGTGAGGTCCACGCCCGCCTCCGCGAGGTAGGGGACGAGTTCGAGACCGACGTAGCCGAACCCCATCACGACGCCGGAGTCCGGCAGGTCGGTCGCGTCCAACACGTCGGCGCTGGTGAGATAGTCGACCGAGTCGAGGCCGGACACGTCGGGCACGTTCGTCGTCGACCCGGTGGCGACGACGACGTGGTCGGCCTCGATTTCGTCCTCGCCCACGCGGAGCGTCCGGTCGCCGACGAATCGGGCCGTCTCGTGGCGGAACTCGACGCCGTCGCGACTCGCCATCTCGCGGACCGCTTCGCGGCGGTGCGCCGCGAAGTTCGAGACGTGCTCGTTCTTCGTCCGTACGACCGCGTCGAGGTCTATCTCCGGCGGGTCGCCGTCGAGGCGGTGGTCGTGGCGGGCCCGGTAGCGGTGCTCGGCGGCCGACAGGACCTCTTTGGAGGGCATACAGCCCCGGAGGATACAGAGGCCGCCGCCGGGTTCGCCGTCGTCGACGAGCGTCAGTCGGTCTATCTCGGAGCCGACGGCGTCGAGGAGTCCCTCGGCGGCGGCGACGCCCGCGCTTCCGTATGCGCCGACGATGACCACGTGCGTCATATCCGATAGGAGGACTGCGGGGGAATAGTCGTTCGGGGTTCGCGGAAGCCGACCGACCCGGGGTCGACGCTCCCCGCTCTCGCCGGGGACTACCGGCGCCGAACCGCGACCAGCGCGGCGCCCGCGAGGGCGAGGAGCGCCGCCGTCGCGCCGAATCCGGGCATCGAAGACGCGGTTTCGGTTTCGGTCTCGTCTCCGCTTTCGGCGCTCGACGACGTCTCTTCGCCGTCCGCGGCCGTCGTCTCGGCGGCACCGGCGTCGTCCGTCGTTTCGGCCGTCGTCTCCGTCGACGCGTCCCCGGCCGACTGCACCGTCACGGTCCGCTCGGAGAAGTGATTGAGGGCGACGTACACGTCCGTCGACGCGTCGGCCTCAGCGTCCCCGTCGGCGACGGCGTACGCCGGTCGCTCGCCGTCGTTCGCGGCGGCCCGGAGTTCGCTCGCGGACTCGACCCGCGCGGCCGCCTCGCCGTCGACGGTCACTTCGAGCGAGTCGCTCGCGTTCGCCGCCGCGCCGGAGACGGAGGCGAGGACGACGGCGCCCTCTTCGACCGAGCGCTCGACGGCGAACGTCGCGCCCTCGGCGGACCGTTCGGCGACGGTCACCGTCGTGTTCCCGTCGTAGCGGACGACGCTCGCGGACTCCTCGCCCGCCTCGCCGGTGAGGTAGAGTTCCGCCGCCGCCGTGCCGTCGGCGATGAGTTCCTCCGCCTCGCGGTCGCTCTCGGTTCGTTTCTCGCCTTCGTTGTAGGCGCGGAGGACGATGCGTCCGTCCTCGCCGACGCGGGCGACGACGTCGCCGTCGTCGCTCGTCGTCACGGAGGCGTTACCGACGGCGACGAAGACGCCCGTCGCGTTCCCGCTCTCGACGACGACGCGCGAGTCGCCCTCCGCGGACGCCGTCGCGCCGTCGCTGACGTTCGTGCGGAGCACCTGCGACCCGTCGTCGCTGGCGACGACGAGGTTCCCGTTCGGCGTGTCGTGGACGCGGAGCGTCGCGCCGCTCTCGGCGGTCACCGTCGCCGCCGCCTCGGCGTTCGCGGACGTGGAGAGGGAGACGGCCGACCCGGAGACGTCCGCCGCCGTCGACAGCGAGGCGCCGACGTCGGTGCCGAGGCCGTTCTCGGTCGACCCGCCCGAGTCTCCGGACCCGGCGGATTCGACGCGGAGCGAGTCGAACACCGTCGCCCCGCCGACCGTGTAGTTGGCGACGGCGTCCGCCCGCGCGTCGAACGCGACGTGCGCTCCGGCGTACGCGTCGTTCTGTTCCTGCGTCGCGGCCGCCGCCCCCGACGCGGGGACGACGGCGGCGACGACGAGCATCGCTGCGAACACTGCGACTGCGCGTTTCATTACACTACGTACTAGCGAACTTCACCGTAGAGTACCTTTTGGTATAGCGTACTTTCACCTGTAGCTACTAAAACAACGCTCGAAAACGACCGTTAGAAGCCGTTACCTCGAGATGCCGCCCGCGTCCTCCTCGACGACGGCGTCGACTTCCGCGGCGGTGACGACGGCCAGGTCGCCGTCGACGGTCCGCTTCAGCGACGCCGCCGCCGCACCGTAGGCCAGCGATTCGGACACGCCGCCGCCGTCGAGTCGCTTGGCGAGGAACCCGCCGACGAACGCGTCGCCGGTGCCGATGGCGTCGAACGTCTCCGACTCGTAGACGCCCTGTTCGTGCAGTTCGCCGTCGTGGTACGCGAGCGACCCCTCGTCGCTCAGCGTCACGACCACCGTGTCGAGGTCGTACTCTTCGGCCAACTCGCGGGCGACGTCCGCCGGGTCGCCGTCGCGGCCGAGACAGGCGGCGATGTCGCGTTCGGCTCCGACCAGCACGTCGACGTTCGGGAGCAGCGACCGGTACGTCTCGCCGGCCTCCTCGGGCGTCCACAGCTTCGACCGGTAGTTCAGGTCGAACGCCGTTCTCGTGTCGGCGGCCGTCGCCGTCTCCAACAGCGACGCCGTCGTCTCCGCCAGCGTTGCGGAGAGCGCGGGCGTGATTCCGCTGGTGTAGAACAGGTCGGCGTTCTGCACCGCGCTCCCCGGCAGGTCGTCGGGCGTCGCCGTCGTCACGGCGGCGTCCGAGCGGTCGTAGATGACGTTCGTTCCGCGCGGCGACCCCCCGTGTTCGACGTAGTACGTCCCCATCCGGGTCGCCTCGGGGTCCGCCCACGCGACGCCCGTGCGCACGCCGTGGCTCCGCAGTTCCGAGACGACGCGCCGACCCAACGGCGAGTCCGGCAGCTTCGAGAGCCAGACGGCGTCGGCGCCCAGTCGAGACGCCGTGACGGCGACGTTGCTCTCCGCGCCGCCCGGATGCACGTCCAGCGTTCGCGTCCGTTCCAACCGCTCGCCGCGGGGCGGCGAGAGGCGTAGCATCGTCTCCCCGAAGGTCACGATGTCGGTCATAGCTCCTGCTTCAGCGACCCGGCACATAAGTCCGGTCGGTCCGCCGTCGACGGTGAGGTGGGGCGGGGGGAGACCCTTACTCCGCCCGTCGCCCGCCGTGGCCCGGGTAGTCCCGCTCGAACCGGTCGGCCAGTTCGTCGCCGCTCAGTTCGATGAGGACCGGCCGGCCGTGCGGGCAGGCGTAGGGGTTCTCGCAGTCGTCCAGCGTCGAGAGCAGGTCCACGACGGACCCCTCGGTCAGCGAGGTGTTGCCCGTCACCGACGGGTAGCACGCGAGGTCCGCGAGCAGTTCGTCCGCGACGGCGTCCACCGTCTCCCGGCCGCCCGACTCGCCCTCGCTCACGAACGCGGTCAGCGCGTCCCGCAGGAGTTCGGGTCGGAGCGCCTCCGCGAACACGGCCGGGACGCTCCGCACCTCGACGGTCCGCTCGTCGGTTCGCTCGGCGCGGAATCCGGTCTCCGAGAGCGCCTCGCGGTACTCCTCGAACAGCGCCGCCTCCCGCGCGGTGAGTTCCACCCCCACCGGGTCCGCCAGCGCCTGCGTCGCCACGTCGCCGGCGAGTTCCTCCTGCAGGCGCTCGTAGTTCACCCGCTCGTCGGCCGCGTGCTGGTCGACGAGCACCATCCCGTCGGCCGTCTCCGCGACGACGTAGGTGTCGTGTAGTTGGCCGAGCACGCGCATCGGTGGCAGCGAGTCGAACTCGGGTTCCAGCGTCGCCGCCTCGCCCGACAGGTCGCGCTGGACCGTCGGCGCACCGAGACGGCGCGAGCGGTCGCTCCCGTCTCGGGCGTCTTCGGTACCCGTCGCGTCTCCGCTTTCCGCGTCGGTCGACGCGCCGTCCAGCGATGACTGCGTCGCCTTGGCCGCCGTCGGAGACGGGTCGTCTCCGGACGACGGCGGCGATTCGCTCGTCGTCCGGGGCGTCGCCGAGTCGTCTTCGACGGACGCGCTCGGCGTCTCCGGCGCACGCTCGGGCCGTGAGCGGGTCCGCCCGGCCGAGACCGACCACGCCTCGTCGTCGGTCACGTCTGTCTCTCCGTCCGCTTCTCCCTCCCCGTTCGGACGGTCGCTCCCGGCGAGTTCGCCCGGGCCGGTCTCGCTCCCGTCGTCTCGGCTGGTCGTCTCCGACTCGCCCGACCGGGCGCCCGACGACGGGGGTTGCGGGCTGTGCCCCTTCCCTCCGCGGGCCTCCGTCTCCGGCGCCTCCGGTACGGGTTCCACCTCGTCGGGCGCGGAGCGACCCCGCGGCGCCGACGAACGGACGAGTCCCTCCGCTAAGAGCGCGGACTCGACGGCGGATTCGACGGCGGATTTCACCCCGGACTCGTGGTCCCACCTGACCTCCATCTTGCGGGGGTGGACGTTCACGTCCACCGTCTCCCGCGGCACGTCGACGAACAGGACGGCGAACGGGTACCGGTCGCTCGCGAGTTGGCCGCCGTAGGCGTCCAGGACGGCCTCCCGGAGGAGTCGGTCCGTGACGTACCGCCCGTTGACGAACGTCGAGAGGTAGTCGCGTCCGCTCCGGGTCGTCTCGGGGTGGCTGACGAGACCCGTCACGGATTCGACGGGGCCGGCGTCGGGTTCGGCGTCGACGCGGACCATCGACTCGGCCACCTCCCGCCCGTACACCGACAGCACCGTCGACTCCAGACTGCCGCGGCCCTCGGTGGCGAACACCTCGCGGTCGTCGTGTTCCAGAGACAGCGCCACGTCCGGGTTGGCGAGGGCGTACTGCGTCGCAACGGTGTTGACGTGGTCGAACTCCGTCGCCGTCGTCTTCAGGAACTTCCGGCGCGCCGGCGTGTTGTAGAAGAGGTCCTCGACTTCGACGACGGTGCCCGCCGGACACCCGGCGGGGCGCAGGTCGGTCACCTCGCCGCCCTCGACGCGGAGTTCGGTCCCCGCTCCGTCGCCGCCGCGGGGTTTCGACCGGAGCGTGAGTCGGGAGACGGCGCCGATGGTGTGCAGCGCCTCCCCCCGGAACCCGAGCGTCCCGACGCCGGCTTCGAGGTCGGAGACGTCCGAAATCTTGCTCGTGGTGTGCTCCTCGACCGCCATCTTGACGTCGTCGCGGTCCATCCCGACGCCGTCGTCGCGGACGCGGACGCCCTCGGTGCCGCCGGCGTCGACGGCGATAGAGATGCGATTCGCGTCGGCGTCGAGGCTGTTCTCGACGAGTTCCTTGACGACCGAGGCGGGTCGCTCGACCACCTCCCCGGCGGCGATTTGGCGGACGGTCCGGTCGTCGAGGGCGCGTATCGCCGGGCGGCCCTCGCCCCCGTCGCTCACTCGTCGTGCACCTCCAGGGCGTTGCTCACGGCGTCGCCCTGCGGACCGCTCAGTCGGCGCTCGGCCTTCCGCGGCGAGAGCCACTCGTACCCGGCGTGTTCGTGACTCAGCGATACCGCCCGTTCGGCGACGATACCGTGGTAGTAGACGCCGAAGCGCCCGTTGTCGTCGTCGTTCCGCCACGCGGTCGCGTGGACCGGTTGTCCGAGGTCCACGTTCAGGCCCGTCTCCTCCGCTATCTCTCGCTTGACGCCTTCCTCCGCATCCTCGCTGGCGCCGAGGCGGCCGCCCGGCAGCTCCCATCCGTCGTCGGTCGTCCGCTGAACGACGAGAACGTCGCCGTTCGGAGCGAACAGCACTCCTCGAAGACTCACCGTCGCCTGGAGTGGTCTCTCAGTCATTGTAACACAGTCGGCGTTGCCGCCCTTGTAGTTTCGCCATGATATCAGGCGGTGAGGGTGTCCCGTCGTCTCTGTGGCCCGGTTCGTCACCGAGTCCTCCGAGCGTCCGAGTTCGGTGAGAACGTATTCTCGACGGAGCATATATCGATGCGCTATCTACTATATAGCGCGTCCGCTATCCTCATCGCGCGGTCGTGGGGACTCCCATTCGACACCGACGCGGAGGGAACGGCGGCGCCGGCGGCGGCTACCGCTCCCCGTCCAACCGCTCCTGCCACTCCTGCACGCGTTGCATCAGTTTCAGCGGCGACGTGTCGTTGACGTCCGTCTCGCGCAGTTCCGAGAGGACGGCGTCGAGTTCGGGGTCGGCGGGCGCTTCGGGCGCTCCGCTCCCCTCGTTCGGCGCGCCGCCCGCCTCGCCGTTCGCCGCCCCGAGCGACTGGCGGGTTGCGGCCGTCTCGCCGTTCGTGCCGCCGCGCCCGCTTCCCCCGTCTCCATCTCTTCCTCCGCCTTTGCCTCCGCTTTCGCCGAACTGACCCGAAGAGAGGTCGAACACCGCCTGCACGGGTTCGTCCGTCCCGCCCCCCTTCGCCTCGACGGCCTTCTCCGCGCGGAGTTTCGCCAGCACCTCGTCGGCACGCGAGACGACGGGGCCGGGAACGCCCGCGAGGTTCGCGACGTGGATGCCGTAGGAGCGGTCGGTCGGTCCGTCCTCGACGGTCCGGAGGAAGGTCACGTCGCCGTCTCGTTCCTCCGCCGCGACGTGGACGTTCGCCACGCGGTCGAGGTGGTCGGCCAGCGACGTGAGTTCGTGGTAGTGCGTCGCGAACAGCGTCTTCGCCCGCACCTCGTTGTGGAGATACTCCGTGGCGGCCCACGCGATGGAGATGCCGTCGTACGTCGCCGTCCCGCGGCCGACTTCGTCCAGAATCACCAGCGAGTCCTCCGTCGCCGAGTGGAGGATGTTCGATAGCTCTTGCATCTCCACCATGAACGTCGAGCGCCCCTGCGCGAGTTCGTCCAAGGCGCCGACGCGGGTGTAGATTCCGTCGACGACGCCGATTTCGGCCGACCGCGCGGGGACGAAGCTCCCCACCTGCGCCAGGAGGACGATGAGCGCCGCCTGCCGCATGTACGTCGACTTCCCGCTCATGTTCGGCCCGGTAACGATGAGGAAGCCGCGCTCGTCGTCCATCGAGAGGTCGTTCGGCACGAACTCCGTCGTGCGCTCCACGACGGGGTGACGGCCGGCGTCGATGCGGAGCGGTCCCGACTCGGTCAGCGTCGGGCGCACCCAGTCGTTGCCGGCGGCGTGCGTCGCTAGCGACGCCAGCACGTCTATCTCGGCCAGGGCGCGCCCCACGTCCTGCAGGAGTTCGGCCGCCTCGGCGACGCGTTCGCGCAGGTCGCAGAAGAGTTCGTACTCCAACTCGCCGCGTGACTCCTCAAGCCGCAGGATGTCGCGCTCTCTGTCCTCCAACTCCTCGGTGACGAACCGTTTCGAGTTCTTCAGCGTCTTTATCTCGCGGTAGTGTTCGGGCACCTCGTCGGCGACGGATTTGCCCACCTGGATGTAGTAGCCGTCCGTCTTGTTCCGGTCGACGGTGACGTGCGAGAGGTCGTACTCGCGCTTCTCCCGGTCGGCCAGCGTGTCGATCCAGCGTTCGGCCTCCTCGTGGCTGTCGATGAGTTCGTCGAGTTCGTCGTCGTAGCCCCTTTTAAATAAACCGCCCTGCCGCACCGTCTTCGGCGGGTCCTCGGCGAGGGCGTCGGCGAGTTCTTCGCGCAGGGCCGCCGCCGCCTCCCGGTCCGGTCGGGCCACCACGTCCGCGAGGGGCGAGTCCGCCAGCGGCCCGTCCTCTATCGCCTCGGTGACGGCGGGGAGGACGGCGAGGGTATCGCGCACCGACAGCAGGTCGGTCGCGCCCGCGCTTCCGGAGGCGGCGCGCGCGGCGAGGCGTTCGAGGTCGTACGCGCCGTCCAACTCGTCGCGCACGCGTTCGCGGGCGAGAGCCTCCCGCGCCAGCGCCGAGACGGCGTCCAGACGGCGTTCGAGTTCACCTCGCTCGCGGTGCGGGCGGGTGACCCACTCGCGGAGGAGGCGGCCGCCCGGACTCGTCACCGTGTGGTCGATGGCGTCCACGAGCGACCCCTCCGTCCCGCCGTGCATCGTCTCCGTCAGTTCGAGGTTTCGCTGGGTCGTCGCGTCGAGTTCGAGGTGGTCGCGCGTCTCGTACGTCCGCAGGCGGGTCATCGACCGGCGGACGCCCGTGCCCGTCTCCTCGACGTACCGGAGGAGGGCGCCCGCGGCGCGGACGGCCAACTCCGAGTCGAGGCCGACGCTCTCCAGCGTCTCGCGGCCGAACTGCTCGCGGACGACGTGTCTCGCCCGGCCGGGCGCGAAGGCGTCCGCCTCGAACAGCGACAGCGAGGCGTCCGTCTCCTCGCGGAGGCGGCGCAGGAACTCGTCGTCGCTCCTGACACCGGGGCCGGGGAGAATCTCCACGGGCGCGAAGCGGTAGAGTTCGGAGTGGGCCGCGTCGGCGTCGGCCGTCTCGGTGACGAAGAACTGCCCCGTCGTCACGTCGGCGAATGCGAGACCCACCCGGTCGCCCCTTTCATCGGCGACGACGGCGGCGATGTAGCGCGCCTCGGCGTCGGACGTCTCCAACAGCGTCCCCGGCGTGACGACGCGCGTCACCTCGCGGTAGTGGCCGCCGTCGTCGCCGTCGAACTGGTCGGCCACGGCCACCCGATAGCCGCGTTCGACGAGCACCTTCAGGTACGGGACGAGGTCGTCCACCGGCACGCCGGCCATCGGGTACGACGACCCGTGCGAGGACTTCTCCGACACCTTCAGGTCCAACTCCTCGGCCACCAACTCCGCGTCGTCGGCGAAAAACTCGTAAAAATCGCCGCACTGCATCGTCAGGATGTCCGCGCTCGTGTCGGACTTCAAAGAGAGAAACTCCTCGACGATTCCCTGCGAGGTCATACCTCCCCTCCGCGTCGCGGCCGATAAAACGCTGTGGTCTGTCGGACCGGGGGCCTCCTCGCGGGCGAACGTTCAAATCCGATGACGAGGTCACGCCCGCCGTGACCTGAGAGTCGCCGCGGACGGGCGTGCGGAGCGCGGCACATCCGTTCGCGGACGCGCCGGTGCCGCCGTGTTCGCCCTTCTGCGCATCCTCGCCGACCGAGCGTCCGCGCGGCCGAAATCGTCTCCCGCCGGAACGTCCTTGCGCTCTCCGGTCGCCGCCCGAGACCGTGTTGTCTGTTATCATCTATGAAAATCAGCTAGGAAGAATTATCAACTATCTGTTTAAATTGGAGACGATGTCGAATTCGTTGCTCACCCGA
This sequence comes from Halogeometricum sp. S1BR25-6, assembly GCF_031624495.1. NCBI lineage: Archaea > Methanobacteriati > Methanobacteriota > Halobacteria > Halobacteriales > Haloferacaceae > Halogeometricum > Halogeometricum salsisoli. The sequence goes on from NZ_JAMQOP010000001.1 coordinate 692,931, forward strand.
CTCTCGGACGCGCTCTCGGTGGGCGGCGGTGACCCCCGCTCCGACGGCGGAACCGGTACCGACGCCTCGGGGACCGTCACCGGCGTCGCACGCTCGCTGACCAGCACCCAACTGCTCGAAGGAATCGGCGCCCCGACGTTCGTGCTCGACGCCGAGGGAACCGTCGTCGCCTGGAACCGGCAGTTAGCGGCGCTCACCGCGGTTCCCGCGTCGGACGCGCTCGGCTCCCGGCACGCCAGCGAGGCGTTCTACCCCGACGGTCGACGGGCGAAGACGTTGGCGGATAAAGTGCTCGAAGCGCCGACCGACGCCGACGAGGTGTTCGACGTACCGGCTACGGGCGACGGCGGGTTCGAAGACCGGAGCACGATGGTCACCGGCGACGGCGTCGAACGGCACATCCGGTTCGTCGCCCGCCCCGTTTTCGAGCGGAGCGAACTCGTCGCGGTGGTGGAGACTATCTACGACCGCACCGACGTCGTCGCCCGCGAACGGGCGTCGATGCGCCTCGTCGAGGAACTGCTCGCCACCGTCGGCGCCCTCGCGGACGGCGACCTGTCGGCGCGCATCGAGTTCGAGGGCGACGGGCACCTCCCCGAGACGACGCTCTGCGTCGTTCCGGAGTTCAACGCGATGGCGGAGCGCTTCGAACGACTGGCCGACGAGGTGGACGAGACGGCGGTCCGCCTCGGCGAGGCCATCGAACGCGCCGCGAACGCGGCGACGCGTATCGACGACAACGTCGCCGACCAGGCGGACCTGCTCGACAGCGGCGCCGGCGAGATGGAGGACCTCTCGGCCACCATGGAGGAGATAGCCGCCACCTCGGACGAGGTCGCCGCCTCGGCCGCGCAGGCACAGACGGCCGCCGAGGACGCCCGCGGCGCCGGCGAGTCCGTTCGCGCGGCGACCGACAGCGTCGTCGAAATCTCCGCGGACCTCCTGGATACGGTCGCCGAACTCCAAGAGCGGATGGAGGCCATCGAAGCGGTCGTCGAGGTCATCGCCGAGGTGGCCGACCGGACGAACCTCCTCGCGTTGAACGCCAACATCGAGGCGGCGCGGGCGGGCGAGGCGGGGTCGGGGTTCGCCGTCGTCGCCGACGAGGTGAAGCAACTCGCCAACCAGACCCACGAGCACACGGAGGACATCGCGCGGAGCATCGCCGAGATACGCGAGCAGGCCGACGAAACCGTCGACGCCTCCGCGCAGTCCCACGAGCAGATTCAGGTCGCCTCGGGGGAGATATCCGACGTGTTGATCGCGCTCGACGAGATAGCCGAGGCGACCGGAACGGGCGCCGACGGCATCGCCGAAGTCGCCCGCGCGACGGACGGACAGGCGGAGAACATCGAGGAGGTGACGACGACCATCCAGAGCGCCCAGTCGCACGCGTTCGACGCCCGCGACGCGTCGAGCGAGATAACGGACGCCACGGCCGACCAGACGGTGGCGCTCGGCGAACTCACCGACCGGGTCGCGCGCCTCTGCGGGGGCGACGTGTCGGCCTCGTTCGACGCCGAGGCGTTCGGCGCCGAAACGTTCGATGCGGACGCCCCCGGCCCCGGCGCTCGGTCGGACCTCGAAGCGCCTGCGCGGTCCGAGGCGACCCGACCGACCGGCGGCGACTGACGGCGGCGGAGAGGCGAAGCCGACGGGTCGAGCGCTCTTCTCCCGGCCTACTCGACCGACACCGCGCAGGCGTCGGTGTACTCGACGCCGTCGAGGGAGTCGATGGGGTCCTCGCCGCAGACCGGACAGTCGGGATTGCGGCGATAAGGCACCGTCTCGAACGTCATCTCCATCGCGTCGTAGAACAGGAGGCGGCCCGCGAGCGGTTCTCCTTCTCCCAAGACGAGTTTCACCGCCTCGGTCGCTTGGATACAGCCGAGGGTGCCGGGGAGGACGCCGAGCACGCCCGTCGTCGCGCAGTCGGGGACGGTGCCGGGTTCGGGCGCCTCGGGGAACAGGCAGCGATAACACGGCCCGTCGGGAACCAGCGTCGTCGCCTGCCCCTCGAAGCGGTAGATTGCGCCGTGGGCCACGGGGATGTCGCGAATCCGGCAGAAGTCGTTGACGAGAAACCGAGTCGGGAAGTTGTCCGAGGCGTCGACCACGACGTCGTAGTCGCCGAGGATGCCGACGTTCTCCTTACGCAGGCGCGCCTCGTACGTGTCGACGTCCACGTCGGGATTGAGGCCGCGGACGTAGTCGGCGGCGCTGTCGACCTTCGGCCGTCCTACGTCGCCGTCGCCGTGCACCACCTGTCGCTGGAGGTTGCTCCGTTCGACGGCGTCGTCGTCGACGAGTCCGAGGTGGCCGACGCCCGCCGCGGCGAGGTACTCGATGGCGGGCGACCCGAGGCCGCCGGCGCCGACGACAAGTACCGAGGCGTCAAGCAGTCGCTCCTGTCCCGGCGGCCCCACCTCGTCCATGATGATGTGTCTGGAGTACCGGTCCAGTTGGGTGGCGTCGAGAGAGAGGCTCATACCGGACGTTGGTCGCTGGCGCGAATAAACCCGCGCCCGCCGGAAAGATGGTCGGGTTGGTGGCGGGGTTCGGCGGGGAGACGGGGGCGTCTTCGCCGCCGTCCCTCACGACGAATCGTGACGAGTAGTCGGAACCGAAGAGCGTTTGCCGCGCGCGACGAAGCCCCGCCACATGGTGACGGAAACGACGCCGGAGACGCTCGTGGCGAAACTCGAAGACGACGACGCGGACACCACCGTCGTGGACATCCGCGACCCGTCCTCGTACACCGCCGAACACATCGAGGGCTCGGTGAACCTTCCGGCCGACCGTCTTTCCTTGGCGAGCGTCGACTCCGAGTGGAGCGACGACATCGTCGTCGCTTGCTACATCGGACAGAGTTCCCGTCGGGTCGCATCGATGCTCGACTCCCACCTTGACGCCGACGTGACCAGCCTCCGCGGCGGCTTCGACGCCTGGGACGGTCCCGTCGCGTCCGGACACGACGCCTGACGTTCGGACGCCGGACTCACCGCTTTCTCTGTCACGCTGCTCGAACCCGGACCGGCGAGCGCGCCGCTTTCGCAGTCGACGCCTCGAAAGAAAATAGATGGTTCGTCGCCGGCGTTCCGGCCGTCTCGGGTCGACCGAGGGTTACTTGCCGCGGCGACGGCCGCTACCGATGCTGGGGCGCGTGTGCTCGGCGCCCTTGCCGCGGGCGTTGAGACCGCGGTTGGACGTGCCGGCGTTCGTCAGACCGCGGAAGGCGCGGCCCTTGTGGTCGTCGCTGCAGATCCAGTTGAGTTCGTCGTCGTTCTGGATGGCCGGGTGCTCGGGGTCGACCATGATCACCTCGTGCCACTTCTGGGAGCCGTCCTCACCGACCCAGTAGGAGTTGAGCACGCGCAGGTTCGGATGCTTGCGCGAGGCTCGCTCCTCGGCGATGCGCTGGATGCTCTTGCGGCGACCGATGCGGTTGACGCCCTGCCGCTTCGAGCGTCGTCCGGCCTTGTGGCGCTGCTTGCGCGCGCCGCCCTTGCGGACGGAGACGCGGGCCACGATGATGCCCTGCTTGGCCTTGTAGCCGAGTTCGCGCGCCTTGTCGAGGCGCGTCGGGCGGTCGACGCGGACGATGGCGCCCTGGTCGCGCCACTCCTGCTTTCGCTGCCACTGCAGTTCGGCGAGTTTGCCGTCGCCGGGGTTCTTCCACGCGTCTTTGATGTGGGAATAGAAGCTTCGTGCCATAGTTTCACCACGGGCGCTTGCGATTCGGAGGCGCTCTACGTCGACCGCACTCCACATGTCGTCCCGAGTGCTCGGGTGCCCGCTGGCGTCCCGTCCGACCAGCGAGTTGTCGACTCTACCGTCGGTTCGCCTTTAACGACTTCGAATCGGCCGACGCCGTGCCGCGGCGTGACAGTGTCGGGCGTGGGTCAGACGTCGAACGGCGGCGGTCCGAGCAGTTCGACGTCCGACTCCGCCACGAACGCGTCGAGGCGGGCCAGTTCGTCGTCGTCCGGGCCGTCGGCGGGCACCGTCGCCTCCGCGACGCGCGTCCCTACCTCGCGGAACATTGTCTCTCCCGGCGAGACGAACAGCAGCACCCGAGTGCCGTCGGCCGCGATGCGGAAGGCGTGAGGGACGTTTCGAGGGGCGAAGACGGTGTCGCCCGGACCCGCCGACAGCAGGTCGCCGTCCGCGAACAGTTCCACCGCGCCGTCGAGGACGTACCAGCACTCGTCCGTCGACCGGTGGACGTGCAGCGGCGTCACCACCCGATTCTCGTCGCCCCGGCGCTCGACCACCTCGAACGCCCCACCCGTCTCCTCGCTCGTCGCCTTCCGTAGCGCCAACGCGCCCAGCGCGTGGTACGCCTCCCCCTCGTCCCGTCGCCGGACGAACGGCCGCGGCCCGTCTCCGTCTTCCGTGCGTGTCACTCTCTCGCAGTACGCGTTCGAACGATAAAGACCGGTCGGTACCGCGCGCTCGTTCGAGGACGGACGAACGCCGAACGCGCGCACACGGGATGGAACACTCTCTCGGCGGGGAGTACGGCAGTATAAGTGACCGTGCTCTGCATGTACCCGCATGGACGACGCGGCCCTCGTGGACCTACTCGAGCGGTTCGGCTTCTCCGACAAGGAGATAGATACCTACCTCACCGTCCTCGAACTCGGCGAGGCGAAGGCGAGCACCATCGCGGACGAGGCGGACGTCTCGAAGCGCTACGTCTACAGCATCGCCGAGAAACTCGAAGACCGCGGGTTCGTCGAGGTGAACGACCACGCCGTGCCGACGACCATCCGCGCCCGTCCTCCGGCCGACGTCGTCGACTCGCTGTCGTCTGACTTGGACGACATGGGACCGGCCCTCGAAGCGCGCTTCTCCCGCGCGGCCCCGCGGTCGGAGCGGTTCGAGGTGGTGAAGTCGCGGGTGACCGTCATCAAGCGCGTCTCCGAACTCGTCGCCCGCGGGGAGACGGAGGTGACGCTCGGACTGCCGTACTCGCTGGTCGAGGAGGTGGCCGACGAACTCCGCGCGGCGGTCGACCGCGGCGTCCTCGTCTTACTCATCGTCACGGGCGTCGGTCCGACCGACGAACTCGACCTCTCGGGGCTGGCCTCGGTCGCCCGGGCCTGGGAGGCGCCGATGCCGACGATGCTCACCGTCGACCAGAGCGCCGGCCTCGTCGCGCCGACGGAGATGGTCACGCGGTCGAACACCGGCGCGCAGGCCATCGTCTTTGCGCAGGAGCAACTCGGTCCGGTACTCGTCGGGTCCTTCCTCGGCAACTACTGGCCGATGGCCGCCGAGACGTACACCTGCGACCCCGACACCCTGCCGGCGACGTACGACGACTTCCGACACGCGGCGCTGCAGGCGACCATGCAGGTCCGGGCGGGCCGCGAGGTGGCGGCCCGCGCCGTCGGCCGGTCGACCCACGTCGAGGACGGCCGGACCGAACTGGCGGGCGTCGTCGTCGACATCCGACAGGGCCTCCTCGAACCGTCGAACAACTCCTTTCCCGTGGAGAACGCGCTCATCGTCGAGACCGAAGACGGAACGTTCAGCGTCGGCGGAAGCGGGGCGTTCATCGAGGACTTCGAGGCCGAGACGGTCGAACTCCGGGTCGTCGAGTAACTCCTTCGAGCGACCGCCATCTCATCGGCGTCCTCGCCGGACAGGCCGGCGACATCGACCGGTCCGATACTCCCGAAGTCGCCGAACGCCGAGGGCGTGATGGGCGTCGGGAGTCGAGCCATGTTCGACCGGATGCTCGACGCCGTGAACGCGACCGGAATGGAACCGGTCGTCGACCGGGTCTTCGACTTCGAGGACGCCCGCGAGGCCTACCGGTACGTCGACCGCGGCGAGCATCGGGGAAAAGTCGCCGTCGGTATCGACTGAGCGGCCGCGCCGACCGCAGTGCCGCCGCGTGCGACCCATCTAGGGTCGGGGGTTCCGCCGACGACGCGGCGGACTCCGAGCCGCGAGACCGCACTCTCACCGACCGCACTGCCCGGTCAGTGCACCCCTGAGCGAGGGGACGTTGTACTAACAGCCATAGTTTTTTTCATAGATGAACCTGATTATTAGAGTGCATCTTTGAAACGGCGCGGGAGACGGCGCCGTCGGTGCCACCGACTCGGACGACTGCGGGAGATTCGGACACCGGACGGAGATACAACAGTGACCAGGACACGACGCGCCTTTCTGAAGCGCGGTGGTGCGGCCGCCGGAATCGCTGCGACGGCCGGTTGCACGAGCGTGCTCGGTATCGAGGCGACGAACACGGTGAAGGTGAGTTCGATGCGCTTCACCGAGGACATCATCCTCGGCTACATGGCGCTGGAATCGCTGCGCGAGAACACCGACCTCACCGCTCTGGACGAGACGGGACTCGGCGGCGTCACCATGAACTTCCGCGCCGTCAAGAACGGCGAGGTGACGCTGTACTGGCTGTACTCGGGCGGCGCGTGGGCGACGATACCCCCGAAACACGACCGCGTCATCCCCGACGCCGAGGAACTGTATCAGGCGGTGAAACAGGAGTTCGAGCGCGTGTACGACCTCCAGTATCTGAACCGGGCGCCGTTCAACAACACGTACGTCCTCATCGCGGACCCCGCGTGGGTCGAGCGAACGGGCGTGCAGACGATGAGCGACTTCGCGCGCTACGTCAGCGAGGGCAACACCGACTTCACGGTCGTGATGGGTCCCGAGTTCCAACAGCGAGCGGACGGCTGGCCGGGACTGGCGAAACACTACGGCTTCGAGAAGATGCGCGGGAACCTGAACGTCCGCAACGTCGGGTCGTCGCTCACCTACCAGATCGTCGGCGAGGGCGGCGCCGAGGTCGGCATGGGGTTCAGCACGAACCCGAAAATCCGACAGTACGGGCTGAAGACGCTCGAAGACGACGAGCGGTTCTTCCCCATCTACAACCCCGCGCCGCTGGTGAACGGCGAGGCGCTGGAGGCGATGCCGGAGATGCGCGAACCGCTGAACGCCATCGGGCCGACGCTCGACACCGAGACCATCATGCGGCTCAACGGACTCGTCTCGTTACAGGGACGGGACCCACAGACCGTCGCGCGCGAGTATCTCCAATCGGAGGGGCTGATCTGAGATGAGCGCCCTCTCGTTCCTCGGCGAACTCCTCTCGTTCGCCGCGGAGAACGCCGGTCGACTCGCTCGACTGTCGTACGAGCACGTCGCCATCACCCTCTGGACGCTCGCTATCGCGCTCCCGGTCGCCGTCTCGCTCGGCACGCTCATCAGCTACTACGAGCGGGCCGCGACGGTCGTCCTCTGGGTCGCGGGGGTGCTGATGACGATTCCCGCCATCGCCTTCTTCGGCGTCCTCGTCCCGGTCCTCGGTATCGGCAACCCGCCGACCATCGCCGCGTTGGTCGCCTACGCGCAGTTGCCGGTCATCCGGAACACCTACATCGGGCTCACCCGGGCCGACGACGCGGCCATCGAGGCCGGAACGGGCCTCGGGATGAGCCGGCTCGAACGCCTCCGACGCGTCCGACTCCCGGTGGCGCTACCTGTGGTGATGGCCGGAATCAGAAACGCGGTCGTCATCCTCGTCGGCCTCGCCGCCATCGGCGCGTTCATCGGGGCCGGCGGCCTCGGCGACTTCATCTTCTACGGCATCAGCGCCGGCGACACGGCGATGATCGTCGTCACCACGGTCGTCCTCTCGGTGCTCGCGCTCGCGTTCGACTACGCGTTCGGGGTGCTAGAGCAGTGGCTCCGACTCCGCAACGGCGAAGAAGTCGACGAAGCGCTCGTAACTCGGTCACTCACTGCGGTTCACGCACGACTCACATGATCAGATTCGACGACGTCCACAAGCGGTACAGCGACGGAACCCACGCGGTCCGCGGGCTCGACTTCGAGGTCGAGGAGGGGACGACGACCGTCCTCGTCGGCCCCTCCGGGTGCGGGAAGACGACGACGATGAAGCTCGTCAACCGCCTGGAGGAGCCGACCGACGGCACCGTCTACTACGACGGCACGGACGTGAGCGAACTCGAAGCGACCGAGCTTCGCCGACAGATCGGCTACGTCATCCAGGACATCGGGCTGTTCGACCACATGACCGTCGGAGAGAACGTCGCCACCGTGCCCGAACTGAAGGGTTGGGACGAGGAACGAACCGACGAGCGGGTGGACGAACTGCTCGACCTGATGGGGCTCCCGCCCGCGGAGTACCGGGACCGACACCCCTCGGAGCTCTCGGGCGGCCAACAGCAGCGCGTCGGCGTCGCCCGGGCGCTCGCGGCCGGCCCCGACGTCATGCTGATGGACGAGCCGTTCGGCGCGCTCGACCCGATCACCCGCGAGGAACTGCAGGACGAGTTCATCGACATCCAGCGGGAGATAGAGACGACCATCATCTTCGTCACCCACGACATCAACGAGGCGCTGAAGATGGGCGACCGGATCGCCATCCTGCGGGAGGGCCAACTCGTCCAGTACGACACGCCGACGGCGCTGCTGAACGAACCGAAGACGAAGTTCGTCGAGGAGTTCGTCGGCCCCGACCGGACGCTCAAACGGCTCCGCGTGCTCCGCGTCGAGGAGGTCATGCAGCCCGAGGTGCCCGACGAGCACGCCGACGTCGTCGACGCGTTCCGCGGGGACGACGCCGTGATGGCCGACGGCGGCGAAATCGTGCCGGTGTCGCCCACCGATAGCGCCCAGGTCGCGCTCTCGCGGTGCATCCAGGCCGACGTCGAGGCGCTGCCCGTCGTCGAGGACGCGTCGGTCGTCGGCGTCGTCACCGAGTCGGCCATCCGTCAGTCGGAGGGCACATGACGGGACTCTTCGGGCTGCTCGCGGAGACGTGGGCCTACCTCCTCGCGAACTCCGACCGCTTTCTCGAACTGTTCCGCGAGCACCTTCTGCTGGTGTTCGTCTCCGAGGCGCTCGCGGTGGCTGTCGCGATTCCGCTCGGGATACTCGCGACGCGGAACGACCGGGCGAAGGGCGTCGTCGAGACCGTCGGCAACGTCGCCCAGACCATCCCCACGCTCGCCATCATCGCGCTCATGTTCCCGCTGTTAGGGCTGGGCTTTCTGCCCGCGCTGGTCGGGCTGTTCGTCTACGCGCTGCTGCCGGTGCTGACGAACACTATCGTCGGCCTCGAAGACGTCGACGACGGCACCGTGGAGGCGGCCCGCGGGATGGGGATGTCGGAGTGGACGGTGCTGCGGAAGATTCGGCTGCCGCTCGCGCTGCCCGTCATCTTCGCCGGCATCCGCACCAGCACGGTGCTCAACGTCGGCACCGCCTACCTGGCGTTCTTCATCGGCGGCGGCGGACTCGGCGTCTGGGTCATCGGCGGGATTCAGCTGTTCAACACCCCTCAGCTCCTCGCCGGAGCCGTCAGCGGCGCGCTGCTCGCCGTCAGCCTCGACGGCCTCCTCGCGCTGGCGGAACGACGGCTCGGCGACGAGGCGAGCGCCGGCCGGGCCGCGGCGAGCTAACCGGTCGACTTCGACTCGCAGTCGACGGCGGGAACACCCGTCCGGCCGAGTCCTCTTCTCTCTCCGACTCGACGAAGACGAAGAGCAGTGCGCTTCGGCCGCGTGATTCGGCCGTCATTACGGCAGAACGCCATACGGCTGAACCGCGACGAAGCCGTCCGGTCCCGAGAGCCAGCGGACGCGAGCGAACTTCTTCGACTCGGGCACGACGGTCACCGCCGAGCGTTCGGTAGTAGCCGAAGTGGCGAAGCGGCGAACCCGGCGAAACCGGATTTCGTATCGCAGTATCTGGTTTACGTCGGCGTTCCTGCTGAACGGGCAGAAACTCGGAACCCAGCAGTAGAACGGTGAGAACAGCCGATACGGAAGATGACACGAACAGGCCGGCGAGAGACGGCCTCACTCGGCGAACGCGCGAAGCGTCTCGAACTCGTTCGCGGCCACCGCGTCGCACAGCGCCGGGGAGTCCACCTCGTCGGGCATCGCGGCGGGGTACTTGCGGCGGAAGTAGTCGAGGAGGTTCTTCACGTCGCGTTCGAGCAGTTCGCGCGCGTTGTCGTGTTCGGTGGCGACCGCCTGCGGCCAGTCGAAGACCGTCACTCCCTCCTCGCCGACGGCGACGTTGTACTCGCTCATGTCGGCGTGGACGTACCCCGCCTCGTAGGCGCCGGCGACTTCGTCGACCACGAGGTCGAGGACGCCGACCACCTGCTCGGACTCCAGTTTCGCCCGGTCGAGTTCGATACCCGCGAGTTTGTCCATCACGATGGCGTGGCGGTTCTGATCGATAGGCCGCGGCACCGCGACGTCCGGATAAAGGTCTTCGAGCACCTCGTACTCCCGTTCGGCGGCCTTTCGAGCGGTGTAGAGCCACGAGACGTGCTGGTTCTCGGAGGTGTACTCGCGTTCGCGCATCACCTCGCGGAAGTTCGTGTACCCCTCACGGTGGAACTTCAGCGCCAACGGTTTGTACGACTGCACCTCGAACACGTCGCTCTCCTTGCCCACGCCGAGGGGGGCGCCGACGCCCTGTATGGTGTCGCGTTTCGAGAACGTTCGGAGCGCGAGAGCGTCGTAGCCCTCGACGGCGAGTTTGTACCCCTCGTACTGGATGGTCTTGCGTTCGACCAGGTCGCGGCGCATGCAGCGGTTCAGTCGGTACTCCACGTTCTCGGCCGTCAGACCCGAGAGTTCGGGGAGTTTGCCGCGGTTCACCCACTCGCCGAAGCGCATCCCCTGTTCGACGCCCGACAGGAGATAGAAGTCCTCGGCTTCGAGTTCCGCCATCACACCCGCGACGTTCCGCACCATACCCGACCGACGCCCGCGATGCCTAAAAGGGCCGCGAGTCGTCGCAGTAAACTACATAGTGCGATACAGAATCGGAGAATCGAACGGTCCCCTTCGCTTCAGCGGAGTGCGGCGACGAGGCCCCTATTCGAGCGATGCCCGTCTCGCGGTTAATCGATTGAGTGGGTACGTGACCGTCGAGGTGGCGGTAGCGGCGACGTTGGGGACGACGGCCGAGGTGAGCGAGGCGATTCGCTCGGCCTGCTGAATCCAGTCTGCGCCGCTGGACGCGGCTTCGTCCGGCGCACAGCCACCGAAAAAGCGTCTTCGTCCGTCTGTCAGACCCTATTTCTGCAATCGACCCGCGCCGGTCCTTACTCCACGTCGATGACGACGGGGTCGTCGCTATCGTCGTCCTCGGGGAAGTCGCCCAGTCCGCCGCCGCCGAAGTCGTCGTCGAAGTCGAACTGGTCCTGCAGGTCCGACATCGCCATCTCGAAGTTCCACTGGTTCGCCTTCCAGACCGCGTCGAACAGCGTGCCGACGTACGGAACCGCGCCGCCGGCGGTGTCGATGGCGACGTTCGCCAGCATGGCGACGAGCGTTTTGTACGAGACGCCGAGGCGCGCCGACTCCGCGACGATGTACAGCGAGAACGCCGCGCTGGCGAGGTCGCCGACGACGGGGACGACGCCGAGTATGGGGTCGAGGCCGATGCTGGTGTTGGTCCCGGGTACGTCTATCAGCTCGTCGAAGGCGTGCGCGACGGTTCGCATCCGCTCGACGGCCGCCTCGTCTACCCCCTCGGGAATCTCTCCGTCGTAGCCGTCGAACTCGTCTGCGAAGTCGTCTCGTTCCATGAACAGTCGTAGGGCGCGAACACTGAAAAACCCCGTGGCGGACCGTCTCGCTACCGTTTCTCTCCGTTCGGGCGGAGTATCCGGCGCTTCGAACGGTGCGCGAGTAATTCGAACGGAACGCACCCTTTCGACGAAGTCGCCCCGACGGAGCTATGCTTATCACTGTTCGAGAATATCAGGGAACGATGGTGGACGGAATCGAGATACCGGACGACGCGCTGCGGGCGAAAGTGAAGGGGGAACGCGCGGGGGCGAACGTCGGCGGGATGCAGTACATCGGCTACGAAGTCGGACTGACGACGAACAGCCTCCACGTCTACGGGAAACACTGCAACGCCGACATCGCCGAGGAGGACTTCCGCTACGTGGTGGTCCCCCTCGACAGCGTCCGGGCGGTCAAACTCGCCGACCTGAAAGACCGGGGTCGGTCCGTCGAGATTCTCCTCGGCGAGACGGACGACATCGTCCTCTACAGCGAGAGCCAGAAGACGCTCGGGGAGAACCTCCGGCGTCTCTTCCTCCTCGTCTCCCGACTGCTCTCCTGAGCCGACGGTATCTGCGGAGCCGCGACCGACGAAACCGCTTTCCGGGGCTCCCGCGTAGCCCGCGACATGAGCGACCCCGACGCCGGACCCGACTCCGACGAGGCGTGCGGTCCGCTGGCCGACCGCGAGTGGCGACTCATCCGCGAGGAGGCCAGAGACGGCGCGATGCAGATGGCGCTGGACGAAATCGCCGCCGAGACGGCCGCCGCGGGCGGCCCGCGGACGGTTCGCGTCTACCGATGGGAGCCGAGCACGCTCTCTCTGGGCTACCACCAGGACCCCGAGACGGTCGACTGGGAGCACTGCGAACGCGAGGGCGTCACCGTCACCCGCAGACAGACCGGCGGCGGCGGCATCTACCACGACTTCGACGGCGACATCTCCTACTCGATTATCGCGCCGAAGGCGGAACTGCCGGGCGACCTACTGGAGAGCTACCACCTGCTCTGCGCGCCCGTCCTCGACGCCTTCTCCCGCCTCGGCGTTGACGCCGACTTCGTCGAGGAGTCGGTGCCGGAGATATGGCATCCGGCGTGCTACCTGCGCGAACTCCACCCCGCACACGACGTGGTCGCCGGCGGGAAGAAGGTGAGCGGCAACGCGCAGTACCGGCGAAACGACTCGGTCGTCCAGCACGGGTCGCTGACCTACTCGGCCCGCGCGGCCGAGCACCTCGCGGTGTTCGCCGGCCACGACGTGAGCGCCGAGACGTTCGCGGACCGAGTGGGCGGCATCGACGAGTTCTCCGACGCCTCCCGCGCGGAGGCCGTCTCGGCCGTCGAATCCGCCCTCGCCGAGTGGGCCAACGCCGCCGAGGGCGCGTGGACCGACGACGAACTCGCTCGCGCGCGCAATCGCGCGGAGGAGAAGTACGCCGACGACGAGTGGGTTCGACGCGACCCGCGTGAGCGGTCGCGGTAGAACTAGAACCCGAACGTCTCGACGTCGTTCCCGCCCAACTCGCGGACGACGGCGTCGTGAATCTCGCCGACCGGCGGCGTGTCGCGCGTCGGGTCCAGCCAGTGTTCTCCGACCCACTTGTAGCGGACCGTCAGGTCCTCGTCGACGAGGAAACAGGAGCGGTGCGCGCGGTGGGAGACGCCGAACGCCCGGTAGCGCACGCCGAACGCGTCGGCGAGTTCGAGTCGCGTGTCCGCGAATAGCGGGAAGCCGAGGTCGAACTGGCTGATGAACTTGCGGTGGAGTCGCTCGCCGGACTTGCTCGCGCCGACCACCTGCACGCTGTCGCCCGTGGCGAACCAATCGAAATCGCGGAACTCGCACCACTCGGAGACGCAGTCGGGGCTGAAGTCCGCCGTGTAGAAGTTCAACAGCACCGGCCGCTCGGCGACGAGTGCCGACAGCGTAACGTCCGTCGTCTCTCCGTCCGCCCGGACGAGTCGCCCGCCCACGTCCGGCACCGTCTCCCCCACCGCGAGCCCGACTTCTGACATATACGATGACTACACAGTACCCGAGTATATACTTTCTCGGGAGGTGGGACCCACGTTCGAGAAGCGTCCGGCGCCCGCCGTCCGAAGTCACTATACGTCCCTCCCTCCTGCGGTCTGCCATGCGCGTCGGAGCACACGTCTCGATGGCCAGTTCGAAAGTCTCCTCGGACGAGGAGACGCCGCCGCACGGCAACGTCGCCAACGCGGTCCACCGGCAGGTCGCCTTCGGCGGCAACTGCGGGCAGATATTCACCACCTCGCCGCAGGTGTGGCGGGACCCCGACATCAGCGACGAGGAGGCGGAACTCTTCCGAGCGGAAACGGCGGAGAAACTCGACGGTCCGTGGGTAATCCACTCGTCGTACCTCGTGAACCTCTGTACGCCGAAGGACGACCTCCGTCGGAAATCGCTCGAATCGATGCAGACGGAGGTCGACATGGCCGAGAGACTCGACATCCCGTACGTGAACGTCCACCTCGGCGCGCACACCGGCGCGGGCGAGGAGCAGGGTCTGGAGAACGCCGTCTCGGTGCTGGACGACCTCGACATCCCCGAGGGCGTCACCGTCCTCGTCGAGTCCGACGCCGGGAGCGGAACGAAGATGGGCGACGAGTTCGAGCACCTCGCCTACGTCATCGGGGAGTCCGAACAGGACCTCGATATGTGTCTCGACACGGCCCACGCGTTCGCCGCGGGTTACGACCTCTCGACCGAAGAGGGGGTGTACGACACCGTCGCGGAACTCGACGACGTGGTCGGCCTCGAACACCTCGCGTGCGTCCACCTGAACGACTCCAAACACGAGTGCGGGACGAACAAGGACGAACACGCCCTCATCGGCGAGGGTCTTATCGGCGAGGAGGGAATGTCCGCGTTCATCAACCACCCGGACCTCGCGGACGTCCCTCTCGTCTTGGAGACGCCCACCGAGGACGGCAAAGGGTTCGCGTGGAACATCGCGCGCGTGAAGGAACTCCGCGAGGGCGAGTAGCGAGTTCGCGGTGCGCTGTCGTCGCCCGACTGCCCCTCTCTGTTCGCTGTCAGGTAGGAAGATTGATACTCGGTAGGGCGCAACTCCGCGACGATGACCTTCCGCGACCACCCCGCCTTCTCGCGTCGCTCCGCCCTCCGCGTCGGCGCGGCCACCGGGTTCGGTCTCGCCGTTCCGAACGCCGTCGTTCCCGCCGCCGCCCGCGCGGACGACGACGGCGCGGCGACGACTGAACTCACCGTCGCCACGCGCAACCTCGGTCTCGGCGCGAATCTGTTCGCCCTCTTTCTCGTCGAGTCGATGCAGGGCCTCGCGCGCACCGTCGGCGACCTCTATACCGATATCGAGCGGAGCGCCCCGACCGACCGGATGCGGGCTATCGCGGGTGAACTCGCGCGGACGCGGCCCGACGTGGTCGGCGTACAGGAGGCCGCCCTCGTCCGAACCGACGACGCGGGCGACGGCGGCGCGGGCGGCCCCGACGCCGAGACGGTCGCCTTCGACTTCCTCGCGGACCTCACCGCCGCCCTCGAAGTCGAGGACGAACCGTACGAGGTGGCGGGGGTGACGACGAACGCCGACGCGGAGTTCCCCGGCCTCGTCGACGGCGACGAGATCGACGTGCGCCTCACCGACCGCGACGCCGTCCTCGTCCGCGCCGGCGCCGACGTCGAGGTGACGGAGGCGTCGCCCGCGACGTTCGAGAAGGCCCTGACGGTGCCCCTCGGCGACGACCGGACGTTCCGCGTCGACCGCGGGTACGGCGTCGTCGACGCGACGGTTCGGGGCGAGTCGCTGACCGTCGTCAACACGCACTTGGAGTCGGCGTCCGAGAGCGTCCGCGGCGCTCAGGCCGAGGAACTCGCCGCCGCCCTCGAATCGGTCGACGGCCCCGCGATACTGCTCGGCGACCTGAACGACGGCCCCGAGTTCGAGGGCGGCGCCTACGAGACGCTCGCCGAGGGCCGAATCGACGCGTGGGCGTCGGCCCGCGACGGGGACGGAGACACCTGCTGTCGGGCGTCGACACTGGACGGACCGGGGTCGATGGACACGCGTGTCGACCACGTTCTCGTCGGAGGCGGTCTGACCCCGACCGACGCGCGGTTGGTCGGCGCCGACGCCGAGAGTCGTCTGACCGCGACCGTCGACGGCGAGTCGCGGACCCTGTGGCCCTCCGACCACGCGGGCGTCGTGGCGTCGCTCCGGACGGAGGGGACAGTAGCGGCGGCCGCGGGGATGGGAACGCAGACGGCGCCGGCGGACGAGACGACGGAGACAACGGAGACGGCGGCCGGGAACGACTCCGACGCCCTCGAAACCGAGGGCGAATCCGGAACTGACACGCCGCCGACCGAGTCGGCGGACGCGGCGACGGACACCGGGGCGGGCGGCGACGACGGGTCCGCGGGAACGGACGGACCGACGACGGCGACCGACGCGCCCGGATTCGGTCCGCTCGCGGGTCTCGCCGGCGTCCTCGGCGGTGCGGCCGAACTCGTGCGACGGCGGAGCGACCGTCGGGAGTGAATAGACGGACGGCCGCGACCCGGACCGCTTTTGCCGTTCGGCGGGCAACGCCGACCGTGCGGAAGTTCTCCCCCGAGTACCTCCGGCGGACGCGCGACGGCATGTGGGCGGAGTCCCGCGAGGCCCTCGCGGACCTCTCGTTGGCCGACCGGACGCGTGTGCTCGACGTCGGATGCGGCACCGGCGAACTCTCCCGCGTGCTTGACGCGGAGACGCCCGGCGAGGTGGTCTGTCTCGACGCCGACACCGACCTTCTCGGCGTCGCGCGTCGGGAGACGGGCCTGCCCACCGTCGCGGGAGATGCGACTCGCCTCCCGTTCGTCGACGACGCGTTCGACCTCGCGGTGTGTCAGGCGCTTCTCGTGAACCTCCCCGACCCGGCGGAGGCGCTCGACTCCTTCGCCCGCGTCTCCTCGGACCTCGTCGCCGCCGTCGAACCCGACAACGCGGCGGTCGGCGTGGAGTCGACCGTCTCCGCGGAAGTCGCCCTCGAACGCTCGGTCCGGGAGTCCTACATGGAGGGCGTGCGGACGGACGTCGCCCTCGGCGACCGACTGCCCGACGTCTTCGAGGCCGCCGGCCTCCGCGACGTGCGGACGCGCCGGCACTTCCACCGGAAGGTGACCGAACCGCCGTACGACGAACTCGACTTGGAGGACGCCGCGCGAAAGGCCAACGGCGCGGGACTGGCCGCCCACGAGACCGAACTCCGTCGGACGCTGTCGGACGCGGAGTACGACGCCCTCCGCCGCGACTGGCGCGAGATGGGCCGGTCGGTGGTCGAACAGATGCGCGAGGAGCGGTACCACCGGGCGGAGGTCGTCCCGTTCGACGTGGTGGTCGGTCGCGTTCCCGACTGAGAGCGTCGTCGATGGGAACGGGACCCGCCGACGCTCAGCCCAAGAACAGGTCGACGAGGTTGCCGCTGGACCGTTTTCGATACAGCTCCGAGTAGCCGCAGTTCGTACAGGTGACGACCGTGAACGTCCGGTTCTGGACGTCGAAGAACTTCGAGAGGCCGGTGCCGCTGGTCGCGATGCTGTCCATCTCCGTCTCGGTGCCGCCACATTTGGGGCACCCGCGGTCGCCGTCGCGCGCGTCGTGTGCGTCGTGGCTCATTGCGTTCGATACTGACCGGGTCGCGGCCTGTAGCTTGGTGGGATAATCGCGTTCGCATCGTGACAGTCGCGACAGCAGCGACGCTCGCGGGGTAACGAATAGGGTCGCGTCGGTCCGACGAGAGAGTATGCCCGCAACGTCGCTGTTCTTCGTCCTGTTCGTCCTCCTCGCGATAGGCGTCCCGATAGCTCTCTACCTGCTCATCGACCGCGAGACGGACCAGTCGGAGACGATGGACCGCGCGGACGCCGAGCGAAGAGCGAAAGAGGAGTCGCGGCGCGACCGGTGGTAATCTCGACCCGCCTCACACCACGTCGCCGCGAACCGTCGCGCCCGTCTGCGAGGCGCGGTACTCGCGGACGGCGTCGGCGGCCGTCTCGGCCGTCGCGTCGTCCATCCCGAGCATCGTCAGCGCCTCCGACAGCGTCGGGAAGACGAGGTCCCCCTCCCGGAGTTTCTCCAGCGCCGATTCCGAACGCCGCCCCTCGGCGTACAGGCAGACGCCGCGCGGGTCGAGAATCTGCTCGTAGGCGTCGCGCGCCATCGCACCTTTCAGTCGCTGGGTGACGTTGTCGTCGAAGGAGGCGTTGCAGACTTCGAGGTGGACGGGTTCGTCCTCGGGGAGGAGGTGGGCGGCCAAGCACTTCTCCGGGGCGGCGTACCCGTTGCTGTTCGCGCGAAGGTGCTCTGGGTACGCCTCGGCCCACTCGGCGGAGACGCTCTTGCCGACGCCCTTCACGCCGTGCGAGCGCTCGAACGCCTCGCCGGCCTCGGTGTCGCTGCGCATCAGGAGGTCCTTCGTGACGTACACGTCGAGTCGGTCCACCGGGTCGAGGCCGAGGGCGACGTCGCCGTACACCCACACCTCGCGGATGGGGACGGGCATCGGGTCGGACTCGACGGCGTCGAGGACGGTCTCCACTCGGTCGACGGCGCGGGCGCGTTCCATACCCGGTGTCGGACGCCGGGAGACAAACGGGTTTCGACGCTCTCCTCTCTTCTCCCTCCGCTCCGTTCCGGCCGGACAGCGAAACCCGTATTCGTGCCGGCGGGTTACCGTGCGGTGATGGAGTGCGACAAGTGCGGCCGGGACGCGGTGATGCACGCGGGGTACTCGGGGGCCCACCTCTGCGAGAACCACTTCTGCGCCTCGGTGGAGAAACGCGTCCGCGGCCGGATTCGGAAGGACAGTCTGGTCCCGCGCGACGCGACGCCCGAGGACCCCAACCACTGGGTCATCGGCCTCTCCGGCGGGAAGGACAGCGTCGTGCTCACCCACATCCTCGACGAGACCTTTGGGAAGGACCCCCGCATCGAGATGACGGCGCTGACCATCCACGAGGGCATCGAGGGCTACCGCGACGAGAGCGTCGACGCCTGCGTCGAACTCGCCGAGGACATCGAGATGCGCCACGAACTCGTCACCTACGAGGAGGAGTTCGGCGTCCGCATGGACGACGTGGCCGAGGAGGACCCCGAGAACATGGCCCCCTGCGCGTACTGCGGCGTCTTCCGCCGGGACCTCTTGGAGAACTACGCCGCGGAGTTCGGCGCGGACAAGATGCTCACGGGACACAACCTCGACGACGAGGCGGAGACGGCGCTGATGAACGTCCTCGAAGGGAACGTCAAGCAGATGGCGAAGCACTTTGACGCCAGTCTCGGCCCGTTCGAGGAGCGGAACCCGACCGAGGAGTTCGTCCCCCGGGCGAAACCGCTCCGAGACATCCCCGAAAAAGAGGTCGCCCTCTACGCCCACCTGAAGGACCTCCCCGCGCACATCACCGAGTGCCCGCACGCCTCCGAGGCGTTCCGCGGGGAGATTCAGGAACTCATGCTCGACTTGGAGGACCGCCACCCCGGCACCCGGCACTCTATCATGTCCGGATACGAGGAGATAGCGGAGATGGCCGCCGACCGCTACCGCGGCGACGGGGAGGCGGACCTCGGCGAGTGCGAGCGCTGCGGGTCGACGACGGCGCGGGACGTCTGCCGGAAGTGCCGACTGCTGGAGTCGGTTCGCGCCGTCTGAGCCGACCGGTCGGTCCGACCGTCGCTTCGAAACGTGAGCGACGGCGACGGCTCGGAGTCGAAGAGAAAACGTGAGAATCGGGGTGCGACGAGCGGAAACCGCCCGTGCGGGCCTCCCGTCTACCGGATGACGTCGAGACCGTTCTTGCGTTCCGACTGGTCGCGGCCGCCGTCCGACTGCCACGACCCGTTGACCGAAGAGCGACTTTGCTGTTGGGACTGCGACTGTGCGCGTCCGTCGTCGCTCGCGTCGAACTGCGAACCGCCTTCGATACTCTGGCGGGATTTGTCCGCCTGCTTCTGCGTCGACGGTCCGAGCACCTGCGCGGACTGGACGCCCGTCATGATGGCCATGACGCGGACTTTCCCCTTGTACTCGTCCTGGATGCGAGCGCCCCAGATGACGTTCGCGGAGGCTTCCAGCCGTTCGGTGATGTTGTTCGCGATGCCCTCGGCCTCTTTCAGCGTCAGGTCGGGACCGCCCGTGATGTGGACGAGGCCACCCGAGGCCCCGCGGTAGTCCACGTCGAGAAGCGGGTGGTTCATCGCGTCGTTCACCACCTCTTGGGTCTTGTTCTTGTCTTGAGTCTCGCCGACGAGCATCACCGCGACGCCGCCCTGATTCATGATAGTCGACATGTCGGCGTAGTCGAGGTTGATGAGCGAGGGTTGGGTGATGGTCTCGGAGATGCCCTTGACCGTCTCCGCGATGATTTGGTCCATCACGGAGAACGCCTTCCCGATGGGAAGGTTGGGCACGTAGTCGAGCAGGCGGTTGTTGTCGAGGACGATGATAGAGTCCGCCTCGTTGCGGAGTTTCTCCAGCCCTTCCTCGGCTTTGACCGTCCGCGCGCGTTCGACGTTGAACGGGGTCGAGACCATGCCGACGACGATTGCGCCCTGTTCTTTGGCTATCTTCGAGACGACGGGCGCGGCGCCGGTACCGGTGCCGCCGCCCATGCCGGCCGTGACGAACACGAGGTCCGCGTTACCGAGCACTTCCTTGATGGTGCCCTGCGCCATCTCCGTGGCGCGTTCGCCCATCGAGGGGTCGCCGCCGGCGCCCAGCCCCTGCGTGAGGGATTTGCCGACCAGAATCTTCGTGTCGGCCTCTATCATCTTCAGGTGCTGTTTGTCGGTGTTGATGGCCACCGTTTCGGCGCCGTCGACGCCGATGTTGTAGAGGCGATTGACGGTGTTGTTGCCGGCACCGCCGCAGCCGACGATGACGATTCGGGGGTTTCCGAACTCGTCGTCGTCCGACCGGTCCGCGGCCTCCTGTTTCTCCGCCTCGTCGCGCTCCATGGCCTCTCTGACGATATCCTGCATCGTCTACACCTTGGCCCAGCCGCGTTTGGTCGAGGATTCCCGGTTCTCGACTTGTTGTTCGTTCAACATCTCACGCACGGCGGATCGGATCGCCTCGGACCGGTTCGGGAACTCCCCGGTCTCGACCATGCGTTCGACTTCTTCGATCTGCTGCTTCGGAATTCGTAGTGTCACACGCTCCATTTTATGCATTCCCCCGGTAAGACGGCGCGCACGTCTCGTGCGAGCGTCTTACACACCGAAACCGACGGACAGGAGCGACCTCCGTCCGTCCGACCGGCCGTGTAAGACAACCGTCTTACGCGACAGTTACCACAGACCGGTATGATATAAATGTAACGGACGTGTGTAAGACACTATTCGCGATTATCCCGTATACGCCCGGAAGAAGGTCAGCTACGGTCGAGTACGTCCGCCGCGGACGTCCGACGACCGCACCCCGGACAGAACGCCCAGTCCGAACGCACCTCGTCGCCACACTCGCAGAACACGCGGTGCGTCGCCTTCTCGCCGCAGTTCGCACAGTACACGTCGTCGGCGTCCAGTCCCTCGCCGCACTTCTCGCACGACTTCTCGTGCGCGCCGGCCGCGGGAGACGGGTCCGCTCCCGGTGTCTTACGCTCGGCCACCTCGCCGCGAGACGAACTCTCGGACGCGTTTGCGGGCGTTTCGGCGGCTGCCCCGTCGACGCTGATGTTGACGTTTACGTCCTGCGCTCGGCCGGGGGCGGACATCTGCCCGGTCGCGAGTCGTTCGGTCAGCACCGCGTCGACGCGCTCTCTGACCAGTTCGTCGACGCGGGCGCGAAGCGCGTCGTCGACGGCGGACTCGGCGTCCGACGGCGCACCGTCTCCCCTTGTTTCCGACTTCGACTCCGTCGAACGCTCCGCGCCGTCGAGGTAGAGGCGAAGCGCGTCGCGCATCGCCTCGCTCTTGGAGGTGTCGAGACCCTCCATACGCTCGACGAGTTCCTCGTCGGCGCGGAACGTTATCTTACTCATCGGGGTACTCATTCTCACGGCTCTATTTTAATCTTCCCACACGTCGGACGTTCGCCGCCGTCGGCAAGTGGCAACCGTTAAAACGGGTGACGGGCTACGGACGGGTGCCCGCTCTTAGCTCAGCCTGGTAGAGCAGCCGACTGTAGATCGGCATGTCCCCCGTTCAATTCGGGGAGAGCGGATTAACTTGTACATCCGATCGAGCGAATTGTGCACGGAAGTCACAGCCCGGGAGCGAACGCAGTGTGCCACCCGGAATGTCTTCCGGCGTTCAATTCGGGGAGAGCGGACTTTTCCTGCGGGCGAAGTGAGCGAGTTCAAATCGCCGCGGTAGCCAGGAGCGGAGCGACCGAGACGCCGACCGTTCTGCCGCTTTGCCCCACACTTACACTCGTTCCGCCCGGTATCAGCCTATGGACAAACGGACGCTCGGAACCACCGGGTTCGACGTGACGGAGATCGGACTCGGAACGTGGCAACTCGGCGGCGACTGGGGGGAACTCACCGACGAGGAGGGGCGCGAGGCCGTCCGCGCCGCCCTCAACGAAGGCATCGATTTCCTCGATACCGCCGACGTGTACGGCGACGGGCGGAGCGAACGCCTCGTCGGCGAGGTGCTCGACGAACGCGACGCGTGGGACGAGGTGACGGTGGCGACGAAGGCGGGTCGACGCCTCGACCCGCACGAGTCAGACGGCTACGACGCCGACAACCTCGAACGCTTCGTCGACCGAAGCCGCGAGAAACTCGGCGTCGAGACGCTGGACCTCCTGCAACTGCACTGCCCGCCGTGGGAGACGTACTACCGCCCGGAGACGTTCGAGGCGCTGTCGGACCTCCGCGAGGCGGGCAAACTCGCCCACTACGGCGTCAGCGTCGAGAAAGTCGAACAGGGGCTGAAAGCCATCGAGTACCCCGGCGTCGAGTCGGTACAGATCATCTTCAACCCGTTCCGCCAGCGGCCCGCCGAGCGGTTCCTGCGCGAGGCCGAGAAGCGGAACGTGGGCGTCGTCGTCCGCGTCCCCCTCGCGTCGGGCCTCCTCGCGGGCGCGTTCGACGAGGACGCGGAGTTCCCCGAGGAGGACCACCGCAACTACAACCGCGAGGGCGAGGCGTTCGACGTGGGAGAGACGTTCGCGGGCGTCCCGTTCGAGACGGGCGTCGAGGCGGCCGAGGAACTCGAATCGGTCGTCCCGGAGAACGCGACGATGGCGCAGTTCACCCTCCGCTGGATTCTCGACCACGACGCGGTGACGACCATCATCCCCGGGTCGCTCGACCCCGACCACATCGCGGACAACGTCGGGGTGTCGTCGCTGCCGTCGCTGTCCGTCGACAGACACCGACGGGTCGAGGACGTGTACGACGACTCCGTGCGCGAGCACGTCCACCACCGCTGGTGAGCGGTCCGAACCGAGACGACGAGACCGGACCGAAGCCGCTCAGCCCTCGAACGGGTCCTCGTAGCCGTTGCGGATGAAGTAGCGAACCCAGTTACCCTGCGTGCGGTCGGCGGGGTGGTCGGCGACCTGCTCGTACCGCACGACGCCCTCTTCGTCTATCACGTACGTGGCGGCGATGCCCGTCAGGCCGTGGCTCGTCTCCTCCGTTCCGCTGTACTCCTCGACCACCTCGCCGTCCGGGTCGGCCAGCAGTTGCAGGTCGAGGTCGTAGCGGTCCCGCATCTCCGTCAGCGGTCCGAGGGGGTCCGTCACGACGGGGAGGATATCGACGTTGTCGTGGAACCAGAGGTCGTACGACACCTCCGAGAACGTCTGAAGCTGTTCCGCACAGAAGCTACACCAGTGACCGCGGTTGACGAGGACGACAGTGGGTCCGTCCTCGAGCGTCTCCGAGAGCGTCGTCTCGCCGCCGTTCGTGCTTTCGAGCGTGAAGTCGGGCGCGTCAGAACCTTCGAGACTCATCGTGGTCGGACGGTGGGCCGTCTCCCTCATAGTCACACGGCGGTTCCGCGGCGGGCGCGCAGGACCGACGGATACCGGAGCGACCCGGCGACTCCCGTCGGCTCCGACCGCCCGTCACGCCTTTGGGCGCAGCGACGCTATCTCGACCCATGCCGAGCGATGAACGCGACCTCAACCGTGCGTCGGACCGCAAGCACGAACGCGCCGAGAGCGTCGAGAACATCCTCGAGGAGACGGAGTCGCTCGTCCGCGACGAGCAGAAGTTCCCCGTGCGCTCGGAGGAACTCGCCGAGGAGTACGGCGACCACCCCATCGACATGCCGAACGAGACGGAGTCGCTCGGGTCGGTGTTCGACCGACTCGAGGACGAGGAGGAGTACGACAACGCCGAGGAGGTCCGCGAGGCCGTCTACGGCGCCGTCACCGGCGAGTCCGGCGGCACCGAAGAGTACAACGAGGAACGCGACCTCGGCGCCGTGGACCGCGCCGAAGGGGGGAGCGCCCGAAACGACGTCGACGGCGAGACCATCATGGACGACGTGGCGGCCGACGACGACACCGAACGGCGCGACCTGCCCGAAGAGCGGTAGTCCGTCCCGCTCCGCCGCACACCGCTCCCTTCTCGATCCGATTTCACACCCGACTGGCCGCCTCCTCAGGTATCAAGGGGACGGCGACCGGCCCTTCTCACATGGCAACGACTCTTCCCGCCGCGGAGTACGCGACCCGACTCGACGCCGTCCGCGGCCGACTGGCCGACACTGACGCTGACGCCGCGGTCTGGTTCGGCGCGACGAGCATCGAGTACCTCACCGGCTTCCACCACGTTCCGACCGAACGCCCCGTCGTCCTCGCCGTGACCGACGACCGCGCGGAGATAACGGTGCCCCGCCTGGAGGTCGAACGCGTGCGGGAGAACCCCCGCATCGACGGCGTCCACCATTACTTCGACTACCCCGGCGGCGACCCGATTCGCACCGCGGCCGAGATGCTCTCCGAACGGAACGTCGACGCCGTCGTCGCCGACAGCGACGGCGCGTCGGGGACGATGGGCTACCAAGGCCCGCCGCTCTCGGAGTTCGTCGACGTGGAGACCCAAGGGTGGGTGACGCGCATGCGCTGGGAGAAGACCGATTCGGAGGTGGACCTCATCCGCGAGTCGGCCAAGTGGGCCAATCTCGGCCACCGCTATCTCGCGGACTACACCGAGGTCGGCGCGCACCCGGCGACGGTCTCTCAGCGCGCCTCGACGGACGCCTCGCGCGCGATGCTCGACACGCTCGGAAGCCGCTACTCCGTGCGCGTCCGCGGCGACGGCCCGGTCACCGCGGGCTACATCAGCGGCCGCGAAACGGCGCTCCCGCACGGTCACACGCCGAACGAGCGCCTCTCGAAGGGCGACGTGCTCATCACGGGCGCTTCGGCCGACGTCGACGGCTACCACTCGGAACTCGAACGCACGATGTTCGTCGGCGACTACACCGCCGAGGACGAACACTACTTCGAACTCATGCTGGAGGCGCAGACCGTCGCCATCGACGCCCTCGGTCCCGGCGTCGAACTCGCGTACGTCGACGACGAGGTGACCGCCTACTTTGAGGAGCACGGCGTCGCCGACCTCGCACAACACCACGTCGGTCACAACATCGGTCTCGGCGGCCACGAACCCCCGTACATCGACACCGGATGGGCGGACCACTGCGCCTCCGAGCACACCGACCTGACCGAGTCCGACGCGACGATGGCGCCCGGACACGTCTACACCATCGAACCCGGCCTCTACACCGAGGAGGCGGGCTACCGCCACTCCGACACCGTTGCCGTCACCGACACGGGCACGGAGACGCTCACCAACTTCCCGCGGGACCTGGAGTCGAACGTCATCAGGTAAGCTCTCACTCGCCTTCCCCGCCATCCTCTTGTCGCGTCCCGCCGTTTCACTTTCACTTCCGCCGCGCCCTTTGCCGAGGTTCATACGTGATGGCGGCCACACGATTCGTATGTCGCTCTCCGCGGACACGACGCTCGCGCTCCCGGCGGAACCGCCGTTCGCGTTCGCCCGCTCGGCGTCGGTCCTCGACCGCGCCGCGCCTCCCGCGGGCGGGCGGTACACCCCCCGCGACGCACTCGTGACCGGCGGGTTCGCGCCCGAACCGTTCGTCGCGCACCTCTCCCCGGACGGGCCGGACGCGGTCCGCGCGCACGTCGATTGGCTCGACGGCCGCGGCGACGGGTCGGCCGTCGCCGCCCACCTCGACGCCTTCCTCTCGCTGTCCGACGACCCGACGCCGCTGTACGACGCGGCGGCCGACGACGAGGCGTTCGCGCCCGTGGCCGCCGAACTCCGCGGCTACCACCACGTCCGCTTCCCGACGCCGTTCGAGGCGGCCTGCTGGGCGGCGCTCTCCCGGCGGACGACCACCCCGGTCGCCGCCGCCCGCCGCGACTCGCTCGTTCGCGAACTCGGCCGCGTCGCCGTCGTCGACGGGGAGACGGTGTCGCTGTTCCCGACGGCCCGGACGGTCCGGGCGAATCCCGGCGCCGTGCGAACCGCCGTCGAGGGGACCGCGGCGGACGGGGAGAGGCGGTCCGCGACCGACCGGACCGACCCCGACCGCGCCGACGACTCGGAGTCGATACTCGCCGCCGCCGAACTGTTCGCGGCGTCGGGGTCGGACCTGCGCGAACTCGGGACGGACGACCTGCGGGACCGACTCGCGTCGCTCCGGGGGTTCGGCCCGCGCGCCGCCGCGTTCGTGGCGTTCCGCGGGTTCGGTCGGGCGTCGGTGCTGCCGACGACGGCGGCCCGCCTCCGTTCGCTCGTCGGCGAGGCGTACGGCGTCGAGGACCCCACCGAGGAGACGGTTCGCCGCCTCGCGGAACCCTACGGGGAGTATCGGGGGTACTGGGCGCACTACCTGCACGTCGACGCCCTCCTCGACGAGGAGTGAGCGTCGTCCTCCGACCCCCGTCCGGCAGCTTCAAGTCCGATTTCGCCAATTCACTGGTAGTGGCAGTCTCGTTCGACCTGTTCGGCACGCTCGTCGACGCGGCCCGGCCGGCCGACCCCGCGGCGGCCGTCGCGGCCGAACTCCGCGACAGGGACGTCGCCGTCCCGGACGACTGGGCGGACGCCTACGCCGAGGTCCACATCGACGCGCCGGAGGGGGCCGAAGTCCCCCTCCCCGCGCACGTCTCGGCCGCCCTCCGCTCTCGCGGCGTCGACGCCCCCGCGAACGCCGCGCGTCGCGCCGTCGTCGCCGCGTTCGACCCCGAGGTGCGGACGCGCCCCGGCGCGGCCGACGCCGTCGTCGCCGCCGCCGAACGCGGCCCCGTCGGTCTGTTCTCGAACTGCTCGGTCCCCGAACTCGTCGCGCGGACGCTCATCCGCTCGAACGTCGACCGCGACGTGTTCGCCGCGACGGTGTCCAGCGTCGCCTGCGGGTGGCGCAAGCCCGACCCGCGGGCGTTCAAGACGCTCGCCGGCCGCCTCGACGTCGCCCCCGAGACGCTCGTCCACGTCGGCGACAACTCGTACGCCGACGGCGGCGTCTCCGGCGTCGGCGGCCGCTTCGTCGACGCGACCGAGACCGACTTCGAGGCGTTCGCGGACGCCCTCCGCCGCGGCGCCTCGCTCTCCGAGTTCGTCTCGGAGGGCTGAGCCGTGCCCGCGAGCGCCGCCCTCGTCGTCGCACTCGCGGCCGGCCTCGACGCGGCGTTCGCCGAACCGCCGGCGCGCGTCCACCCCGTCGCCCTCCTCGGTCGCCTCCTCTCGCGTCCGGAACTCCAGTCGCAGTCGTCGCCGCCGTCGCACCCGCGACTCCGCGGCGTCCTCCTCGCCCTCCTCGTTCCCGTCGGCTTCGCCGCCGTCGCGGGTGCCGTCGTCGCCGCGGGTGGAGTCCTCTCGCCGTGGGTCGGCGCCGTCCTCGCCGGCCTCCTGCTGTTCTCGACGACCAGCCTCCGGATGCTGCTGGACGCCGCCCGCGACGTGACGCTCGCGGCCGACGCGGACCTCGAAACCGCCCGACGCGAGTTGCGCGCCCTCGCCGGCCGCGACGCCTCGGCGTTGGACGCCGCGCACGTTCGCTCGGCCGCCGTCGAGAGCGTCGCGGAGAACCTCGCGGACGGCCTCGTCGCACCTCTCCTCGCGTTCGCCGTCTGCGCGCCCGTCTCGCTCCCTCTCGCCGCGGCCGCCGCCGCGTGGGTGAAGGGTGTCAACACGCTCGACTCGATGTTCGGCTACCGGACGAACCCCGTCGGCGAGGCGCCCGCCCGCCTCGACGACGCCGTCATGTGGCTCCCGGCCCGACTCTCGGCCGTGCTCCTCGCCGCTTCGGTCTTTCAGTTCTCCCTCCCGCTCTCCGCCCGCGTCCGGACGCTCGCGCGCCGGCCCCCCTCGCCGAACTCCGGGTGGCCGATGGCGACGATGGCGGCCGTCCTCCCGGCGCGACTCGTCAAGCCGGGCGTCTACGACCTCGACCCGGCGTCCGACGAGGCGGGCACGCCGCTGCCGACGACGGCCGACGCGACGCGCGCCGTCCGGGTGACGAACCGCGCGGGACTGCTCGCGTTCGCCCTCGCGGGGGTGGTGGCGTGGGCCTAATCCCCCTTCCGGCCGCCCTCCGCGGCGGCGTCGCCTTCCTCACCCGCCTCCCCGTCGGGAGCGACGAGGCGTCGTGGGAGGCGTTCCGGCGCACGCCGCTCGCGTTCACGCTCGTCGGCTACCTCGTCGGCGCCCTCGCGGCGCTTCCCCTCCTGCTTCCCGTGCCCGTGCCGACGGCGGCGGCGCTGTACCTCGCCACCCTCTACCTCCTCACGGGCGTCGCGCACGCCGACGGCCTCGCGGACGTCGGCGACGCGGCGGCCGTCCACGGCGACGCCGAGCGTCGGCTCTCGGTGCTCAAAGATTCGCAGACGGGCGTCGGCGGCGCGCTGGCGCTCTGTCTTTGCCTCGTCGCCCTCGGACTCGGCGCGCTCGGCGTCGCGGGCACCCTCCCGAGAACCGCCTTCGCTCTCGCCCTCGCGGCCGAAGTCGGCGCGAAGACGGGGATGGCGACGCTCGTCTGTACCGCCCAGAGCGCCCACGAGGGGATGGGGTCGGCGCTCCTCGACGCCAACGACGCCGCGAACCTCCTCCCCGTCGCCGTCGCTCTCCTCCCCCTCCTCCTCGTCGCGCCCGCCTTGGGCACCGGGGGTGTCGTCGCCGCGGCGCTCACACCCGTCGCGACGGCGCTCCTCGTCGGGCGCTGGGGAGAGAACCATCTCGGCGGCGTCAGCGGCGACGTGCTGGGCGCGGCGAACGAACTCGGGCGCGTCGTCGGCGTCCACGCGGGGGTGGTGGCGTGGACGCTCTTCTGATGTGCGGCGGGCGGGGCACCCGCCTCGGCGGCAGGGTCGAAAAGCCCCTCGTCCCCGTCTGCGGCGTCCCCATGGTCGAACGCGTCGCCGCGGCGCTCCGGGAGAGTCGCGCCGAGACGGTCCACGCGGCCGTCTCGAATAACGCGCCGGAGACGGCCGAGCGCGTCCGCGAGATGGGCCTCGCCGTCGTCGAGACGTCCGGCGAGGGCTACGTCTCCGATTTGACCGCCGCGCTCGATTCGGTCGGGAGACCGGTCGTCACCGCCGCCGCCGACCTGCCGCTCCTCGAACCCGAACACGTGGATGACGCGATTGCGGAGAGTTTCGACCACGGGGGCGATGCCGGCAATGCAGACGACCCCCGTTCGGTCACCGTCTGCGTCCCCGCCGACCTGAAGCGCCGCCTCGGCGTCTCCGCGGATACGACCTTTCGGGGGGAGGACGGACGGGAACTCGCGCCGACGGGGCTGAACGTCGTCGGGAGCGGGGACGACACCGTGCAGTTGACGTGCGACGACCGCCTCGCGGTGAACGTGAACCGACCGTCGGACCTCGAACGCGCGGAGGCGCTGTGCGACTGATACTCGTCGCGGGGACGACCCGCACGGCCGAACGGGAGGGGCTGAGCGCCGCGGGCGCGACGCGCGACCTGCTGTGCCACACGCCGAGCGCCGACGCGGAGATTCTGACCTACGGTGACACCGTCCGCGCGCCGGTCACGCCCGTCAGTCCGACCGGGTGTCCGACGCCGGCGGCCGTCACCCGCGCCGTCCGCGAACTGCTGGGGTTCGACGCCACCGTCGTCGACGGCGGCCTCGCCGAACCGACGGGCGCGCCGACCGTCTCGATGGGTGCCGCCCCCGGCCGCGACATCGGCGAGGCGGACCCGGTGCAGACCGCGCCCGGCGCGTTCGCCGCCGCCCGGCAGTTCGGCCGCGCCCTGCCGGACGAGAAAGTCGTCGTCGGCGAGACCATACCGGGGGGGACGACAACGGCGCAGGCCGTCCTCCGCGCCCTCGGCGAGGAGTGGCCCACGTCCTCGTCGCTGCCGGAGAACCCCGTCGAACTGAAGGAACGAGTCGTCGAGGAGGCGTTCGCGTCCTCCGACCTCGAACCGGGGCGTGCGGCGCACGCGCCCGAACTCGCCGTGCGGTTCGTGGGCGACCCCGTGTTGGCCGTCGCGAGCGGACTCGTCGCGGGAGCGCTCGAATCCGAGACCGAGGTGATTCTCGGCGGCGGTACGCAGATGCTCGCCGTCGCCGCCCTCGTCCGCCACGCGGGCGTCGTCGGACCGCTGACGCTGGCGACCACCTCCTATCTCGCCGACGACGTACCGGAACTGGCGGCGGCCGCGGCGGCGCACGACGTGAACCTCGTCGTCACCGACCCCGGATTCGGCGGCGACGGCGACGGGGCGGGCGGCGTCGACCCCGGTCCCCTCTCGGCCTACGCCGACGGCGTCGCCAAGGAGGGGGCGGCGATGGGCGGCGCCCTCCACCTCGCGGCGCGCGCCGGGCGCCTGGACGAGGTGACCACCGCCACACTTGACGTGCTGGCCCGCCTGCGCTCCGACGATGGACCCTGACTCGGCGTCGTCGGTGTCGAGAGTGCCTCACGGCGGCGACGGCGACCCCGCCGTCGTCGACTTCAGCGCGAACACGAACCCGAAGCGGCCGCCCGGCACCGCTGCCGCCTACGACGCGGCGTACGGTCCGGCGACGCGCTACCCCGACGACGAGTACGCCGACTACCGGGCCGCGGCCGCCGACTACGTCGACTGCGACCCGAGCGACGTGGTCCCGACGGCGGGCGGGTTGACCGCCCTCCGCCTCGCGTTCGGCGTCACCGTCGCCCCCGGCGACGACGTGCTCGTCCCCGAACCCAGTTTCGGCGAGTACGACCGCGAGATTCGCTTACAGGGGGCGACGCCCGTCCCGGTCGCTCACGACGGGATTTTGGAAGCGGACCCGGCGGAGTACGCCGCCGCCGTCGTCTGTACGCCGAACAACCCGACGGGTGAGGCGGCCGCCCCCGACGACCTGCGCGACTTCCTCGCGCGGTGCCGCGCGGCCGACACCGCCCTCGTCGTCGACGAGGCGTTCCTCGACTTCACCGACGACCCGAGCCTCGCGGGTAAATCGGGCGCTATCGTCGCTCGGTCGCTGACGAAGATGTTCGGTCTCCCCGGTCTGCGCGCGGGATTCGCCGTCGCGACGGGCGGCCTCGGCGACGGACTCGACGCCGCGCGGCCAACGTGGGGACTCTCGGTGCCCGCGGCGGCCGTGGGCGCGCACTGCATGCGGCAGTCGACGTTCGTCGAGGAGACGAAGGCGCGCGTCGCCGCGGAGCGAGCGCGGATGCGCGACCGCCTCGAAGCCGACTTCGAGGTGTTCCCCTCCGACGCCCCGTTCCTCCTCCTCGGGGTAGACGGCGACGTGGACGCCCTCCTCGCGCACGCCCGAGAACGCGGGTTCGCCCTGCGCGACGCGCGGACGTTCCCGACGCTGGATTCGCACGTCCGGGTGGCCGTCCGCCTCCCGGAGGAGAACGAGGCCCTCGTCGACGCGCTCTCGGCGTTCGCATGACCGGCGGAGACGCTGGTTCCGACCCCGACGTCGACCCGGTCTTCCAGTCGGTCGTCCGCGACGGGGTCTGTCGGCTTCGGAGACCCGAGACGCGGTGGCTCTCGACGGGCCACGCCGGCGGCCCCTCGACCGGTCCCGTCGCGTACAACGTGAGCGTCCCCGAAGGATGGGACGAGCAGGACGTCGACGGCTACGTCCGCCGCCGCCTCGCCGAGGCCGGGTTCGAGGAGTCGGGGCCGACGCTCCTCACGGGCGTCTCGATGCGGCACGCCCGCCGCGCCCGCCTCGGCCCCGTCGAGGCCGTCGTCACCGCGGGCGTGTCGAACCCGGCGGCGCTTCCCGTCGACGGCGGCGGGGAAGCGACCGCCCCCAATTCGAGCGACGAGGGCGACCGCACGCCCGTCGGCACGGTGAACGTCCTCGTCGGCACGACGCGCGCCCTCGACGCGGGCGCCCTCGCCAACCTCGTCGCCGTCGCCGCCGAGGCGAAGGCCGCGACGCTCCTCGCGCGAACCGGCTTTCCGGGCACGACGACGGACGCCGTCGTGGCCGCCTGCGACCCCGCGGGCGCGGCGGCGGCGTACTCCGGCAGCGCAACCGACGTCGGGTCGGCCGCACGCGCCTGCGTTCGAGACGCCCTCTGCGCGTCGCTCGACTCGCGGTACGGCGGCGGGAGTCACTCCGAGGTTCCCGCCTCCGTCGCGGACGCCGCGTACGGCGTCGTCACCGACGAGCGGGCGTCCGTCTCCGAGATTTTCGGGAGCGAGAACGACTGAGAAGCTTTTATTCCGAACGCGCCGAGGGGATCGTCATGAACGACACACCGGTCCCCGCGGACCTGCCGGGGGTCGTCCTCGCCGGGACCGCATCGAGCGTCGGTAAGACCGTGGCGACGCTGGCCGTCTGCCGCGCCCTCGAACGCGCCGGTCGGACGCCCGTCGCGGCGAAGGCCGGCCCCGACTTCATCGACCCGAGCCACCACGCCGCCTCGCTCGGCCGTCCGTCGCGGACGCTCGACCCGTGGATGACGGGCGAGGACGGTCTCAAGCGGGCGTACGCCCGCGGGGCCGACCACGGCGACGTCTGCGTCGTCGAGGGGATGATGGGGCTGTACGACGGCGACGTGAGCACCGCCACGGTCGCCGCGGACCTCGACCTGCCGGTCGTCCTCGTCGTCGACGCGACGGCGGGGATGGAGAGCGTCGCGGCGACGGCGCTCGGCTTTCGCGCCTACGCCGACCGGATGGACTACGACGTGGACGTGGTCGGCCTCCTCGCCGCCCGCGCTCACGGCGGGCGGCACGAGGAGGGCATCCGGGAGGCGGTCCCCGAGGAGATGCACTACGTCGGCCGGACGCCGCCGCTGGACGGTCTCGACATCCCCGACAGACATCTCGGCCTACACGCCGGGAGCGAGTCCCCGGTCGACGACGACGCCCTCGACGACGCCGCCCGCCACGTCGACGCGGACGAACTGCTCTCGCTGGCGCGCCGCCCGCGGGTGGACGCGCCGCCGGAGCGACCGGCCGACCCCACCGGTCTGACCGTCGCCGTCGCCGAGGACGACGCCTTCCGCTTCGTCTACCCCTCCGTTCGAGAGCAACTCGCCGCGCGGGCGACGGTGGAGACGTTCGCGCCCGTCGCGGGCGACGACCTGCCCGACTGCGACGCCGTCTACCTCCCCGGCGGCTACCCCGAGAAGCGCGCCGCGGACCTCGCCGAATCGCCGGCGCTGTCGGCTATCGCGGACCGCGCGGCGGAGGATCTGCCCGTCTTCGGCGAGTGCGGCGGGCTGATGGCTCTCGGCGAGACGCTGACGACCGAGGACGGAGACGAGCACGCGATGGCGGGCGTCCTGCCCGTCTCGACGCGGATGACCGACGGACCGGTCGCCCTCGACCACGTGGGCTACCGGGCGCGTCGGGACTCGCTCGTCGCGTCCGCGGGCGAGTCGCTGCGCGGCCACGAGTTCCACTACTCGGCGGCGACGGCCGCCCCCGACGCGCGCTTCGCGTTCGAGGTGGTCCGCGGCGCGGGCGTCGACGGCGCGAACGACGGCATCGAGGAGTACCGGACGCTCGGCACGTACGCGCACTTCCACGCCGAGTCGGGCGCGTTCGACGCGTTCCTCGACGCGGCGGCGGAGTGAGACCGAGAAGAGACCGAGCGACGGCGGCCGGAACGGGCGGTAACTCGTAACTCGACGGTGTCAGTTGGCTCTGTTACAATCCTCTGCCGACGATAGTTTGTTGAGGCCGTGCTGAATACAGAGCGCGAATGCAGCAGCGTATCGAGTCGAATTTCTTCGTTTCCGGGGTATCCAGAACCCCTATAATCCGCCCTCCGACAACGAAGGATGATGCACCGGCGGACGATGATTGGGCTGCTGGCCGCTGGAACAACGGCGATGGCAGGGTGCGGATTCGACCAGCGTGTCTCCGGCGGAGATGTCCAAATTACGAATCGGGATAGCTCGCACACGGTCACCGTTCACCTCCGGCAAATAGACGATGGAGGCTAGACAGAGACGTTCCAAGGGACGCCTCCACAGCGGCGAGTACTCACGCTCGATTCCGACGAGACACGGACTCTCGATTCGTTCATCCCTGACGGTGGGGACTGGCTGCTCGTCGCCGAAACTGCCGTCGGAGACGTAAGCCGGGAGGCGGCACCTGAACCTCGTTTCACACGGGATAGCGCCTCGAGCACCCTGCCAGTGCCTGATGGTGATGCCCGGCGACTCATTTATGCTCCGATACTTAGTAGAGGATAGCATGGATGAAACCCAGTCGGCTTCCGCCACCACCCTCGGCGGGGTATCGCCGGAGGAGGCATTCGCCATCCTCGGAGACGAGACCCGACTGAACATCATCCGGGTACTGTGGCGTGCCGGTGCCCTCCACGCGTACGACGATATCGACGACAGCACGTCGACCATATCGTTCTCGGAACTCCGCCGGCGTGTCGACGTCGATGACAACGGCCGGTTCAACTACCACCTCTCGAAGCTCGTCCCCCACTTCGTGCGAAAGACCGCCGACGGGTACCGACTGAGTGGTGGCGGAAAGCGGATCGCCCGAACCGTCATCTCCATCGCGGGGGACCACGACGCAACGGTGGCCGGTGAGGTGAGTACGGACTGCCCGGTGTGCGGTGCAG
Source organism: Halogeometricum sp. S1BR25-6 (assembly GCF_031624495.1). Lineage (NCBI taxonomy): Archaea > Methanobacteriati > Methanobacteriota > Halobacteria > Halobacteriales > Haloferacaceae > Halogeometricum > Halogeometricum salsisoli. The sequence continues at coordinate 727,579 of NZ_JAMQOP010000001.1, forward strand.
CTGTGGCCGTCACGTACGAGGACCAGTGGCTCCGTTTCGCCTGCACCGAGTGTCCGGGGCTGTTCGGCGACGCGGCTCCGGATGGGACGCTCCTGAACGCACCGTTCCCGCCGCCGGGGCTGGCCGGGCGGACGCCGGACGACGCGCTCCGGGCCGAACTCTATCGGTGTATGTTGGACCTGACGTGCCTGATGCAGGGGGTCTGTCCCGAGTGTGCGAGTGCCGTCAGGGGGACGCTCTCGGTGTGCGACGACCACGACGCCACCCCCGAGCGACTCTGCGGAGCCTGTGGGACACCGTTCGTCGCGTGGGGTGAACTGCGATGTGACACCTGTCGGTTCGCCAAACGGCTCCCCGTCGAGCTGTGTGTGATGGGACTGGCACCCGTCATCGGATTCCTATAAGCTCGGGGGACCGAAGTGCTCGCACCGTCGCTGGACGAACTCTTCGACCTCGTTCGGACGCAGGTGCGAACCACCGTCACCGAACGTCCCCTCCGTGTGGCCACCACCATCGGTGCGGACGACGCCCTGACGCTGACCCTCGACGAACACCTCTCTGTCGTCGATATCTCTCAGTAGCTGGCTTCGACACCGCTATCGGATTCCTCCCCTCTGAGCACGTGGAGAAGGACTCTTCACTAGTTTTTCCGGGAGAAATATCATTCTCCGAATACTAATGCCCGGGCTCGGCGTAGGAGGTGTCGAACATGTCGACGAAAGCAACACTGAAAACGGTCCGTCTCGACGAGCTCGAACTCGTCAGCACCACCCAAGCCGGTTCGGAGATGGACGCGAGGGTGAACTTCCCGTTCTCTCCAGCGTTCCCGGCCGCGTCCGGCCTGGAACTCGAGGGTGGACACAACGTCGTCTACTTCGAACTCGACCCTAGAACGACGTTGGCAACTCACACGGACAGCCCCGAGGAGATACTCGTCTGTCTCGACGGCTCCGAGGTCGAGGTGTGGGCCGGCGAGGCGACGGGGAGCATCGGGGCTGGCGAGTTGGTCGTCGTCCCGCCGATGGTCCCCCACGGGTTCCGCAACACGGGTCCTGAGACCGCCCGGTTCCTGGGATTCTTCTCGGACCGAACGACTGTCTCCGAGTTCGAAGCGCCGGTCGAGCCGCTCGGTGTGACGACGCTGAGGACGTAGCCATGACGATGCAATCACCACCGGATGTCGACGTGCAGGCCGCAGCCGAATCGGAGGCGACCGCCAGAGCGTACGTGTCGATGTGGAACGACCGGGACTACGCGGCGATCCCGCGACTCGTCTCCGAAACGTTCGTGATGTACGACCCCGCCGCACCCGAAGCGGGGGTTTCGGGACCGAAGGGGGAAGTCCACGGTCGGGAGGGACTCCGCCAGTTCATGGAACTGTTGACGACGGCGTTCCCCGACTTCGAGATCACGGTCCTCGATATGCTCACCGACGAGACCCTGGCGATGTACGAGGTCCGACTGACGATGACCCACGAAGGGCCACTCGGTAGCCTCCCCCCAACGGGTCGACGGGTCGATGTCCGTGGCGTATCGGTTCTCCGCCTCGAAGACGGGGTCGTGGACGAACACCGATTCCATACGAACATGCAGGAGTCGGCCGAACAGCTCGGTCTGACGTTCCCGGCGATACTCGGACAGCTCCCGAAACTCCTGCTCGGCAAGCTACGCCCGTCTCGATAACGTTGAGGAGGGAATCGGAGGCTGGCCGCTCTCCCTCGTCGCTCGAGAGGGGTCGTCGCTACCCCTGTTCCGAGGTGAGTTGGGTGCCGACTCTGCCCCCGCGACTGAACTCGACAACCCGTTCCGGGAGGCGGTATCGGATGGAGCCTGTGTGGTTGTGGAGAATGGCGTCGGGAACGTGAATATCCGCTCGGGAGAACTCTGCTGAAGCCATCCTCTATACTCAGCAGGCGGCATCTGTCACTATGTGTAGATTACATCGAGAATTGGCCCAAGCAGCTACTCGATCAAATCTTCCGGTGCAACACCACCGTGACTGAGCAACTCTCCGTCGAAGGTAACTAGGGTCGCATCAACATCGTTCGCTAATGCGAGGAGCACACAGTCCATTGTGTAGAGCAGAGTATCTCGCTGTAATTCATACGCTGTAATCTGGTCACTGATTTCGGGTGCATAGATATCCACGCTACTGTAGATGTCCGACAACACCGCTTCGACGCGGTCCTACTCAACGCGCTTCTTCTTCGTCATGACTGACCGAATTTCCATGAGATTCAGAATAGATGTGCAGAACTCGTGGTCTCCGTTGAGCAACCGCGTCGCAATCTCACCACGACTCGGTTCGTCAGTCAAACTGGCGATGAAGACGTTCGTATCGATAAAGAACTTCATTCCCGCTTTCGTTCGTCACGTACCGCTTCTACGGAATCAACAGTGACATCTGCAAGTCGGCCTGAAAGCAGGTCACCGAGTCGAGGCCGAGGTTCGTCGTTGTCTGACGATTCATCGTCCAATTCGCGGTGTTGCGTAGCTACCCATTGTCGGTGCTTGCAGACTCCCTGTAAATCGTTTTCTCTGTTCGAGATTCACCTCACCGGGTACACCCTCTGTATCTCGCAAGTGTGTTCTGTCAGTTACTGAGGGTTTCAACAGAGTCCGTCAGTTCGGTTTCGTCTGCGTCTCTTTTTCCTCGCCCACCTCGGACTCCGACTCCGATTCAGACCCCCGGTTCGACTCCGGGTCCGACACCTCGGATTCGGCCTCGCCGTCGGTGCCCAGCGCCATTCGCTGAACGGCGGGCATCTGGAGGAACGACAGCAGCGTGTACAGCACGTACGTGTGCTCGGCGCCGTTCAGGTGGTCCTGATAGACCCGCGTCGCCGCCTCGCGGTCGATGAACGGCAGTGCGTCCATCAGCGGGGCCTTCTCGCGGAGCTTCTTCTGGGCGAAGTCGTGCGTGCGGAGCAGTTCCGTGGAGTTCGTCCACGGCTTGTCCGACATGTACGGTTCGGGCGAGCGGTCCGGCGAGAGGTGCTTGCGGGAGAACGCGTTCGCGTGGTGCAGGAGGAACTGAGTGGGGAACGACTTCGTGAGCGGGACGCCCGTCGACGCGTGCGGCACTCGGGCGAGGTCGTCGTCCAGCGCCACCGTCGTCGCGTCGATGACGTTCCGCCGCATCCGGTGTCGCATCGGGAGTTCCAGCGCCAGTTCGACGAGGCGGTTGTCGAAGAACGGACTCCAGTGCGAGGTCATGCCGTTCAGCGCGTGGAAGAAGTAGTCGGACTTGTTCGAGAACGGGTAGAAGTCGTCGAAGAAGACGAGTTCGCGAACCGACCGGTAGTTCACGCCGTGGTGGTCGACGCCGTCGTTCGAGACGATGTTCCGTTCGAGTATCTCGGTGAGGTCCGAAGAGCACTCCAGGTACTCCGGGAGCGGCTTCGCGCGGCGTTCGATGTGCTCGCGCACGCTCGTCGTCCGCTTAGCCATCGGGAGGTCGAACTTCCCGAGCGGACCCAACTGGACCTGCGGCGACGGGAAGGCGTGCTCTCTGAACAGTGTGTCGGCGCCCAGCCCCGAGATGAGCACGTCGACCTCCTCGCGGATGCGGTCGCCGAACTCCGTGATGTGGGCCTCGCTGAACCGGCCGTGGAAGTTCATCTGCTTGGGCGTCGATTCGAGCATGCGCGCGTGGTTGTCCCGGTCGCGCCGCAGCAGGCTGAACTCGCGGTCCGCCGCGAACGCCACCTGCTCTGCGACCTGCGCCTCGCGGTTCAGCCAGCCGGCGGTGTGGTAGGTGCGCAGGTCGATGTCGGGGTCGACGCCGGCGAGGATGGCCCGCGAGTCGCTGCCGCCGCTGAGCAGCAGTCCGTACGTCAGGTCGGGGTCGAGTCGCTCTTCGAGCACCGTCTCGAACCGGTCGACGAACCGCTCGGCGAACGACGAGAACGGCTCGTCGACCGGGTCGTACCGCGGCCGCCAGTAGCGCTCGGTGTCGACGGTACCCGATTCGAGGTCGACGGTCGTAATCGAGGACGGAAGCAGTTCCTCGACGCCGGTAAAGGGCGTCCGCACGCCGCCGACGGCGCCGAGCGTGAAGTACTCGGCCAGATACTCCACGTCGAACTCCGCGTCGACGTTCGGGCGGACGGGCAGCGACTGCATCTGCGTCGAGAAGACGAACGTCTCCTCGTCCGGGTCGACGCGGTACACCGGGCGGGTGCCGAGGCGGTCGGTGACGACGTGGGCTTTGCGCTCGTCGACGTCGTAGACGACGACGACGAACGACCCGTTTAGCCCGGCGGCGAACTGCTCGCCGTCGGCCTCGTACCGCCGGGCGCAGAATTCCGCGATGGTCGCCGCGTCGTCCGCCGAGCGCGGGCGGTAGCCGTCGTCGCCGTCGGGGCTCTCGTACCCCCAGACGTTTCCGTACGCCCACACGAGCGTTCCGTCGTCGGTCTCGGCGGGTTGCTCGTTCTCGGCGCCGGGATGCGCCGACCATCCGACGGCGACGCGTTCGTCGACGAACCGCCCGCGCTGTTCCTCGCCCGTCCACGAGAGGTCGTCTCTCATCTCGTCGATCGAGTGGTCTCGCGCGCCGAGGACGCCACAGATTCCTGTCATTGTCGGGTGGGTACGTGTTGGTCTTCGAGCGACGCGGCGGGGGTCGGGTCGGGGGAATGGTGCTGTGATATCATGGTGTCGTTAGCTTCGGACGGCACCGAGAACGGTTTCCAGGTCGCTGCGTATCTCCCAGGTCGAGCGGGATTCGACGACGGCCACCGCCGCGATGTAGACGGCGACGCCGGCGACGACGAGGCAGACGAACTCCGCGATGGCGGGAATCCCGGAGAGAGCCGGTCGAAGCGCGTACAGCGCGCCTCCCATAACGGCGCTCGCGAGGACCGGATACATCAACTCGGTGAGGAAGCGTCGGTGGCTCCCGTTCACGCTGCGGACGGCGACGTGAACCTTGATGGGCACGATGACGAGGACGAACACGCCCGCGATGAGGCCGACGGTCCCGACGATGCCGTACCGGGTCGTCGCCGGGTAGATGAGCGCCCCCGTCAGCGCCAGTCTGAGGAGGTTGATCTTCGTGTTGTAGTCGGGGTGGCCGAGGGCGTTCCAGATGTCGTTGAACGCGGATGTGAGCGAGGAGAATGCCCCGTAGACGGCGACGATCTGCATCACCGGGATGACGGGGAGCCACTGCTCGCCGAGGAACCCGCGGACGAACGGGTCGGCGGTCAAGACGACGCCGACTGCGGCGGGGAACGACGCGAACGAGAGGACCCTGACCGTCTTGTTCACCGCGTCGGCCAGCGCGTCTGCGTCGCCTTGGAGCTTCGAGTAGACGGGGAACGCGACCGTCGAGAGGCTCCGCGAGAGCTCCATCGTCGGCGTCTTGCCGAGGCGGTAGCCCATCTGGTAGAACCCGAGCGCGGCCGTCGTCAGGAGCCAGCCGACCACCCAGTCGTCGCCGCTGACCAGGAGGAAGCTGATTCCGCTCGTGGCGGTGATCCACTTGCCGTAGCCGAACAGCTCCCGGGCGTGGTCGAGCCGGAAGTCGAACCCCGGCCGGCGGCTGTCCAGGGCGTAGGAGGCGACGAGTTTCGCCACGTCGGCGGCGATGAACCCGTAGACGATGGCCCAGACGTCGCCCAGGACGAACGCCAGGGAGACGGCGACGACGAACTCCGTCACCGACCCGCTCATGTTGAACGCGAACTTCTTGTGCAGGTCGAGGGACTTCTCGAAGTAGACGATGCTCGGGTTGAACAGCCCGGCGACGAGCGCCGAGAGGGCGATGGCCTTCAGTATCGGTTCGACGACGGGTTCGCCGAAGAACGACGCCGCGAGCGGGGAGGCGACGACGAGGACGGCCGCGATGACCGCCCCGCGGGCCATCTGGAGCCCCCACATGCTGTCGAGGTACTCGTCGACGTTCGCCTCGGGACGCTGGACGAGCGCCCGGTCGATGCCGAGCCGGGAGAACCGGTTCAGCGCCGAGTACGTCACGAGCGCGATGCCCATGAGACCGATGTCTCTCGGGGTGAGCAGGCGCGCGAGGATGATCATCATCACGACCTGTAGCCCGCGCGACCCGAGGTTGGTCCCGACGGCCCAGATGCCGGACTTCACCGTCTGCGACATCAGGTCGCCGTCCGGTCGGAGGGTTCGGAGGACGGTCCGAAGGGCCGATTTCAAACGGTCGAGCATGTCGGTCGCGGCTTCCTCTCGGCCGCCGAGATAGTCCGCAGAATCCGGTTCGGCGAGGGCTCCCAGTCGGTAACGGGAGCGAGGACGCTATCGAGTACTCTCACTCTTCGTTGCTCTCTCGCGCGTCGTCCTTATACCTACGGCATTATCGCACGAGCTGTTTCTCGCTCTCACTCGGAGCAGCCGTCTCGGGACGTCTCCGGGGGCGGACCAGTCCGATTTTATGTGACGGACGCGTCGACTTCACACTATAATGAGAGAGGACTCCCTGCGATACGCGCTCCTCAAACCGCTCCGCGACCGCGCGGGCGCCGGCTACCGAGGACTGTCAGACCGACTCTCCATCTTCGCGACGCTCCTCGACCGGGAACTCTCGACCGGTCTGTCCGTCGATATCCCGTTCGAGCGGCGTCTGTGGCTCTGGCAGCGTGGATTCACGAGTCGGTCGAGCGCCCTGTACGACCTCGACGAGGACAACTACCGGCAGTTCGTCTCCGACCTGCAACACGAACGGGCGAACGACATCGCCGAACCGTGGGACACCGTCGTGAGCAACAAGCTGACGTTCTACCTCCTGTTCAGTTCCTACGCCGAGCACCTGCCCGACTGCTACGGCGTCGTCGGCGACGGCGAACTCCGACGCAGTTCGCCGACGATGCCCACCGCGCCGTGGGAGGCGCCGTCCGACGAGTTGAACGGCGTCGAACGCCACGACGCCGTCCGGTGGGTCGACCGCTACCTCGGCCGCCGGGAGGCGCTGGTGCTCAAGCCCATCTACGGGCACGGCGGCCGCGGCGTGTTCGTCTGCCGGCGGCCCGAGGGGGAGGACTCGAACGAAGACTACCTCGTCAACGGCGAGGCGAAGACGGACGCGGAGTTCGCGGCGTTCCTCGACGACCTCTCGGAGTACCTCGCCTGGGAGTTCGCCGAACAGGCCGACTACGCCGACGACCTGTATCCCGAGTCGACAAACACGCTGCGCGTGCTCACCCTGTGGGACTACGAGGCCGACGAGCCGTTCGTCTCGGGGGCCGTCCACCGCGTCGGAACGGCCGACTCCGCGCCCGTCGACAACTGGAGCAGCGGCGGCCTCTCCGCGATGGTGACCGACGACGACGAGTTGAGCGCCGGCGCCCAGTGGCTCCCCGAGGAGGGCGAGGTGCGCTGGTTCGACACCCACCCCGACACGGGCGAACAAATCGAGGGCGCGCGCGTGCCCGAGTGGTCGTCCGTCCGCCGGCAAATCGAGGAGATGGCCGCCGAGTATCCCTCGCTCCCCCGTCTCGGCTGGGACATCGTCCTCACCGGCGAGGGCGAGTTCGTCGTCCTCGAAGTGAACGCTCACACCGCGACGCGGACGTTCCAGGTGCACAAGCCGCTGCTGGAGGACCCGCGCGTCCGCGCGTTCTACGAGCACCACGACTGCCTCTAGTCGAGCGGCCGACCTACCCCGACCCGTCGTCTCCGAGCCGGGTCGGTTAAGTCGGGACGCCGTCGAGTACCGGCAAATGATCGACGACGACCTGCTGGCGCGGTTGTCCGAGTCGTCCCCGACGGGGACGACGGCGACGCAGTCCGTCTACCGACGGCTGTCGGTGCTGGAAACGCTCTTCGAGCGGGAGGTGGTCTCCGGCTCCTCCGTTTCGCTGCCACGGGAGCGGCGGCTCTCGCTGTGGCGACACGGCTTCACCAGTCGGTCGGGCGTCCTCTTCGACGTCGAGGAGGGCCGGTACGACGAGTACCTCTCGGACTACCAGCTCGAACGGTTGGACTCGCTCGGCGGGCCGTGGGGCGCGGTGGTGAAGAACAAGCTCGCCCAGTACCTCTTGCTCGACGCGTTCCGCGAGCACCTGCCCGCCCTCTACGGCGTGCTCGACGGCGGCGAACTGAAGCGGCGGCCGGCGTTCGCGTCCTACGAGGGGTCGGGCCCGCGCCGTATCGACGCCGTCCCGTGGCTCCGCGACCACCTCGACGGGGAGGGTGCGCTGGTGCTCAAGCCCATCTACGGCTACGGCGGGTCCGGCGTATACGTGTGTGAAGCGGTCGGCGGAGACGACGAAGACGGAGACCGGTCGAACGGCGACTATCTCGTCAACGGCGAGGCGAAGACGGCGGCGGAGTTCTCGGCGCTCGTCGAGGAGTTGGAGGAGTACCTCGTCTGGGAGTTCGTCGAGCAGGCCGGCTACGCCGACGACCTGTTCCCCGACGCGGTGCACACGCTGCGCGTGCTCACCCTCTGGGACCCCGACGCCGACGAACCGTTCGTCTCGAAGGCGGTCCACCGCGTCGGGACGGCCGACTCCGCGCCCGTCGACAACTGGAGTCGCGGCGGCCTCTCGGCCGAGATTCGAGAGGACGGGACGCTCGGCCCGGCCGCCTACTGGTCGGACGACGACCACGAGCGCCGGTGGTTTCAGCGCCACCCCGACACCGACGCGCGAATCGAGGGCACGGAGATTCCGGGCTGGTCGGCGATACGCGACCGACTGCTCGAACTGGCGTCGTCTATGCCGTACCTCCCGCGCGTGGGGTGGGACGTCGTCGTCACCGGCGAGGGCGAGTTCGTCGTTCTCGAACTCAACTCCCACGCGGGCGTGGAGACCCTACAGGTCCACGGGCCGCTCCTCCGGGACGAGCGCACGCGCCGCTTTTACGAGTACCACGGGTTCGCGTAGGCGTCGGAGAGCGCGTCGATCCGAGACGGGCTATCGGTCGTCCGATTCTCGGACGGTGGTGACGGGTATCGGCGACTCCCGCACCAGCGTCCTGGCGACGTCCCCGACGACGAGTTCTTCGAGTCGCGACTGCCCGTGGACGCCAACGACGATGAGGTCCGCGCCGTACTCCTCGGCGGCCTTCACGATCATCTCCGCGGCCTGACCGACCGCGACGCCCGTCCGAATCTGCACGTCTTTCTCGCCCGCTATCTCCTCGGCGACGGTGAAGAGGTCTCGCGCGTGGTCGCGGCGTTCGTCGAGCCAGTCGTCCCACTCGCTCGGGTGGTCGCCCCACCCCGCCGCCGCCGTCTCGTCGCTGTTTTCGTCGACGACGTACAGGACGGTGATGCTCTCGCTTCCGTACTCCGCGCAGGCGTAGCGCAGCGCTCGCTCGGCGAGCGGCGACCCGTCGAAGGGGACGAGGACGTGGTTCGGCATATCCGAGAGTACGGCGCCGAGCGTATTAGGCGTGTAATTCGAGAAACACGTGCGGCGCTGCGCGCTCGACTCCTCAAAGACGCGCGGCGTGTTCGGCCGCCGCGGTCAGTCCGCGGCCGCCGTCGCCGTTCCGGGTCCCGTACGCTCCCGGCGGTCGACCGTCCACGCTTGGTGCGCCATGAGCAGCATGCTGGCGACGAGACAGAGTCCCCACAGCAGCGTCGACATCCCGATGGCGGCGATTCCGGTGGCCGAGACGCCCCACACCGCGAGCGGAAGCATCCACTGTCCGACCAGATACAGCCCCGTCGTCGCTCGCCGGACTCGCCCGGCGACGTTCAGCGCGTCGACCTGACTCCCCATCACGACCGCCAGAATCGACAGCACGCCCATGTGCGCGTGGCCCGGCACGAGCCACGCCCCGCCGCCGCCCGTCTCCAACTGCACCGCCATGTACAACCCTACGCCCATCATCACCGTCAGCCCCAGGAATCCCGACGTCTTGAGTATCCGAGACATATGTTGACGATACTCATTATCCCGCATAACTGTTATCGTTCGTTTGACAGCTGCGCCGGTCGTATTTATCGGCGGTCGAAACGACTTTTCCGACCGCCGCGAACGCTCCCGCATGCACGGACGCGAGTCGGCCGTCTCGGTTCTCGACGCGAACCGGCGCGACGGCTACACGATACCCTCGGCGACGCTGTACCCGTTCCAGTGGAACTGGGACAGCGCGTTCGTCGCCGTCGGCCTCGCCCACGTCGAACCCGAGGCCGCGAAGCGCGAGGTACGGACGCTCCTCGACGCGCGGTGGGAGAACGGGATGGTGCCGCAGATAGCGTTCTGGTCGGACGCCGCGGGCTACTTCCCCGGCCCCGAGGAGTGGCGGGTCGGCACCGACCGGACGGTCCACGCCGACGTGGAGACCAGCGGCATCACCCAACCGCCGATGGTCGTCCCCGCCGCCGAGTACGTCTACGAGGTGACCGGCGACGAGGCGTTCCGAGACTCGGTGCTCCCGGACCTCGAAGCCTACTGCGAGTGGTGGCTCCGCGAGCGCTCCGACGACGGCGAACTCGTCTGGGTGCGACACCCGTGGGCGACCGGGATGGACGACTCGCCGGCGTGGGTCGGCCCCCTCGAACGCTTCGACCCCGGCGAGGTGTCCTACACCCGGAAGGACCGCAAAGATTCGGAGTTGGCCGAGCAGCGACCGACCGACTGGGACTACGACCGCTACGTCGCCCTCGTCCGGCAGGGCCGCGAACTCGGTTGGGACGAGGCCCGACTGCGCGAGGAGTCGCCGTTCGTCGTCGAGGACGTGCTGACGAACGCGCTGTTCGTCCGCGCCTGCGAGTCCGTCGCCGCCCTCTCCGCCGACGCCGGCGACGAGGCGGCCGCCGAGCGCTGGCGCGCGCAGGCCGAGACGACGCGCCGCGCCCTCTCCGAACGCCGGTTCGACGACGACCGCGGCCTGTTCGTCTCCTACGACCTCGCCGCCGACGAACCGCTCCCGGTCCGCTCGATTGCGGGTCTGATACCGACGCTCGCGGGCGCGCCGACCGACGAGCAGTTCGCGCGGATGCGCGAGACGCTCGACGAGTTCCTCGCCTACGAGTACGCCGCCCCCTCCTACGTCGGCCCGGAGATGGACTACGACCGCTACTGGCGCGGGCCGGTCTGGCTGAACACGAACTGGTTGCTCGAACGCGGCCTGCGGCGGATGGGCGCCGACGCGGAGGCCGACCGGGTTCGGGCGGACTCCCTGCGACTGCTCGACCGCGAGGGCTTCCGCGAGTACTTCAACCCTGAAACTGGGTCGGGCCGGGGGAGCGGCCGGTTCTCGTGGTCCGCGGCCCTGTCGCTGGCGTGGGCGGCCGAGGACGCCGCCGCGGAGGCTCCGCGATGAGCGACGACTCCTCCGAATCGGGCGACCGCTCGAACGACGAGGCCGACGGCGCGCCCGCGGCGGACCGCCCCGACTCGCCCGCGGAGACCCGGCGGAACACGCCCGGCGGGGGCGTCGCGCCCGGCGCGAACGCTATCGTATCCTCGGTACCGGAGGAGTTCGGCCTCGTGCAGGCGTGGTGGGGCGACGGCAAGGGCAAGACGACGGCCGCGTTGGGGATGGCGTTCCGCGCCACAGGCCACGGCTACCGCGTCCACCTCCTGCAGTTTCTCAAGGGTGGGGCGGACTCGGTGGAGGACGTCCGCGGCGAGTACAACGCCATCGAGGCTCTGTCGGGCATCTCCTACGAGAACACGGGCCACTACGGCTGGAACAGGCTGATGGACGGCTCCGACGACGACGAACACGCCGCGAAGGCGACGGCGGCGTTCGAGCGGACGCGAGAACTCGTCGCCGCGGCGGGCGAGGCGGACCTCTCGAAACCGCTTCCTCCGGAAGGCGGCCCCGAAGACGGCGTGAACATGCTCGTCTTGGACGAGATTCTGTACGCCGTCGAGATGGACTTGGTCGACGAAGCGGACGTGTTGGACCTCCTGGAGTCGAAGCCCGCGGACCTCGAACTCGTCCTCACGGGCGGACACGAGGAGCCGACCTTCCTCCTCGACGCCGCGGACCTCGTAACCGAGGTCAGAAAGGTGAAACACCCGTTCGACGAGGGGACGCGGGCGCGGAAGGGGACGGAGTACTGATGGCTGACGAGGCGGCGGGAACGGCGGAGGTGGGCGCCTGCACGATTCTCGTCGCCGGCACGGCCAGCCACGTCGGCAAGAGCACCGTCGTCGCCGGTCTCTGCCGCCTGCTCGCCGACCGCGGCGTCAGCGTCGCGCCGTTCAAGGCGCAGAACATGAGCAACAACGCCCGGGCGGTGCCCGTCGCGCCCGGCGCGCGGGAGTCCGACGACGAGAGCGCCGACGCCTTCGGCGAAATCGGCGTCTCCCAGTACGTCCAAGCGCGCGCGGCCCGCGTGACGGCGACGACGGACCACAACCCAGTCCTCCTGAAACCCCGCGGCGGCGGCGAGTCTCAACTGGTGATCGACGGCCGTCCGGTCGGTAACTTCGCCGCCGGCGAGTACTACGAGGAGGGCTGGCACCGCGCCCGCGACGCCACGAAGGCCGCACACGCCCGCCTCGCCGCCGCGCACGACGTGATACTCGCCGAGGGCGCCGGCTCCATCGCCGAGATAAACCTCCACGACCGCGATTTGGCCAACGTCGAGACGGCCCGCTTCGCCGATGCCGACGTCCTCCTCGTCGCCGACATCGAACGCGGCGGCGTCTTCGCCTCGCTCGTCGGAACGCTCGAACTCGTGCCCGACGACGTCCGAGAGCGGGTGGTCGGCGCGGTCATCACGAAGTTTCGGGGCGACGAGTCCCTCTTGGAGGAGGGTCTCGACGCCTTCGAGTCGCGGACGGGCGTGCCCGTCCTCGGCGTCCTCCCGTACGACGACCCCGGTCTGCCGGAGGAGGACAGCGTCTCTCTGCCCCCCGAGGGCGAACGGGCGGTCTTCGGGGCGGGGGCGGACGGGACGGATGCGGACGAGGAGGCCGTCACCGTCGCCGTCCCCCGTTTGCCCCGCGTCTCGAACGCGACGGACCTCGAACCGCTGGCGGCCGAACCGGGCGTCCGCGTCGTCTACTGTCCGTTGGATTCCGAGTTCTCGGGGGCCGACGCCGTCGTCCTTCCGGGGTCGAAGAACACCGCCGACGACCTGCGCGCTTGCCGCGAAGCGGGTCTGCACGACCGCCTTCGGGCGTTCTCGGGGCCGGTGGTCGGCCTCTGTGGCGGCTACCAACTGCTCGGCGAGCGACTGCTGAACGTCGGCGCCGAGAGCGTCCGCGGGGGGTCGGAACTCCGGGGATTCGGCTTGCTTCCCGTCGAGACGACCTTCTCGACCGAAAAGCGCGTCGCGCCCGTCACGTGGAACTTCGCTGGCGCCGGGCCGTTCGCGGGATTCGACGGTCCCGTCTCGGGGTACGAGATTCACACCGGGGAGACGCGGGTCGTCGAGGCGTATCGCGGCGAACTTGCGCGGCCGTTCGCCGCGCCCGACGGTCGTTCGGATGCGACGCTCGGGGTCGCCCGTGGTCCCGTCCTCGGAACGTACCTCCACGGTCTCTTCGAGAACGAGGGGTTCAGAGACGCGTTCGTCGACGGCCTGTTCGCCGCCGCGGGGCGGTCGCGGCCGGCGGCGAAGGATGGGGAGACGGCCGACTCGCCGTACGACCGCGCGGCCGCCCTCGTCTCGCGACTCGACCTCGAAGCGCTCGGGGTCGAAAGTTGAGGCGGCGGCTCTGTTGAAATCATCCGTCGCTGATAGTTTATTGAGGCTGTACTGAATAGAGGGCGCGAGTCGGTCGCTGACACAGCACCTGATATGAGAGAGTCGAACGCTCAGAACAGGCGAGGTAATTAACTCCCGCCTCCCCACAATGGCTGAAATTTATTAAATTCAGAGCCTCTCGCCACAACGTGTTTTTCTCTGTTCCATCTGACTAATTCCCTCTCCTCTAATTCCAGAAGGGAAAGATGATTCAATCGAAGGCGGAGTTTCGCTACCTCTTCATCAATAGAGGGCGGGTCATTCCAGAATTCATTCCCCGGTATCTTGCTCTTAGTCATAGCTATTAGTGTAATGTTATGAATAGAACTTAACTTCCAGAGGTTTTCACGCAAATCACGGTATCGACTAATCAAGAGAGTGTAGAGTATGTTAACTACGCACCTCTCTACTGAACGGCTGTTTCGCAATCAACAGCGTGAAACGAATCGCAGTGGCGTGCTGAATACACCCTCTAAGTGTTACACGCGGCCTCTGACAGTGGTCGGTGAAGTCTCTGTGGTGTGCTGAACTCAGAGCGCGAATGCAGCACGAGATTCGGCTCGATCTACGAAAGTAGTGATTACTCAGGAGATGCAACATTGTTATGAGCGAGCTAATCGAGACATAAATTATCTCACAAAAATTGGTATATTCGCGTTTCGGAATGCTCGAACGCACCACAGTGGTCGCACAGAGGAAAACTATCGCTTAGTCTACGTCGCTGATGAAGGACAGTACCTCGTCGGTGTAGCGGTCAGGGGCGACGAGATGGGCCGCATGTCCGTATCCCTCCAAGGAAGCGAGCCGACTGTTCGGCATTATCTCGTGGAGTCGTTCGGCCAAGCTTGTGTGGGGGCTCTCACTCCCGACGAGCAGTAACGTCGGGGTGGAGAGGTCTTCGAATGGTGTGAGATCCCACCAGTCGAACTCCCCGGCAGCTTCCAACTCGGGGAGGAGGGTTTGATGGAATATATCCACGTGGGCGTCCCATACCGGTGATGAGCGAACCTCGGTAAGTTCACCCGACGTGAATTTGGCGAAGTCGCTGACGACCATCGTGAGTGCCTGCTCGTTCTGCCCCTTGTCTATCAACGCAATCGTTTTTTCCATCGTCTCTTTGAGAACGGCTCTAATGTCCTCGTCGGGCGGGGCAGCAGGCTCGTGCGGGATTACGCTACGGAGATTGTCGGTTCGTAGGGCCGCCCATAACGCATAGTTGGCGCCTGAGGAGTGACCAAGCAGATGGACTGGGTCGTCGATCGACTCGACGACCGCGACCACGTCGGCAATCTGCGCGTCCGGACGACAATCGTCAGAAGACGCGCTGTCGCCGTGATTCCGTCGATCCATGGCGTAGACCGTCGTCTGTTCCGCGAGCGTAGACCGGATGTCGCCGATGTCCCATATTGAGCGATCAAACATACCCCCGTGAACAAGGACGAGCGGCGGCCCACTTCCCGACCGTTCGTAGGCAATTTCAGTCCCATCTGCGCTCGTGACGGTTTCCGTTTTTCCGCCGCTCTCTGGTGGTGTTGTTTTTGCCATGATCTATCTACTAGATGCCACTATGTGAAGAGGTAACATATTCACGCCGGGGCTATCTTAGGAGTAAGTGAGTGAACTGCGACGAACGAAAAACGGCGTGCTGAATATATTCTTTATACTCAGCATGCTATTCGTCTCTGACTACAACGATTTCAACGGAGCCGAGACGGCTGACCGGACTCGGTCGGAGGAGCCTCCGCGGTCACATTCCGTCTTCGACTACGTCGCCGGCGACTCGACGTTGCTCGTCGCACTCGTCGGAACGGTCGCGACGCTCTGTGCGAGCATCTGCTTCGGACTCGAATATCGGCAGCGGCGGCGGGGAGAATCGGCGTGGGACTTCACCCTATAGCGACGACGGAGATGGAGTTCCGGGACGCCGACCGCTCAGTTCAGTGCAGCGATTGGCCGTCGCACTCGCCGCTGGGGCAGCGTCCCTCGGCGTGCGCGGCGAACTCGCGGTCGAACGCCGATATCGCCGTCTCGACCGTCCGCGCGGCGCTCTCCTCGAAGTGACACATCGAGGAGTTCTGCATCGTCCGCGTCAGTTCGCGGAGCATGTCGTCTTTGTACTTCCCGGTGTAGATCTGTCGCAGCAGGTCCGTCATCTGCTTGGTCCCCTCGCGGCACGGCCCCGACCGGCCGCAGTTCTCCTGCGAGGCGAAGTTCGCGCGGTCGCCGACGGCCGCCAGCGCGCAGCGGTCCTCGCCGAACAGTTCGACGACGCCCTCGGAGCCGAGGTCGGCGCCGTCCAGCGCCGGTGCGGAGTACGTGTGGTCCAGTCGGCGGGTGAACCCGCCGAACTGCCCGCCGACGACGGCCATCTTCACCGAGTCGTGCTCGACGGCGTCCGTCGCCGTCCGCATCGACGATCCGGTGGAGAGTTCGACCGTCGCGGGCGCGTCCACGTCGCCGGCGACGGTGACGAGGCGCGTCCCCGGGTCGGCGTCGTCGGCGTCGAACGCCTCGGGGTTCCGAATCACTTCGCGGACCTGTAGCAGCGTCCGCGGCGTGTGGATGACCGTCGGCCGCCCGTACAGACCGTGCGTCTCCGGTCCCGGCGGGGTGAGGCGCGCTTCGAGTCGGTCGTTGCCCTCCAGCGATTCGAGCGCCATCGTCGGCTCGCCGGCGATGAACCGCTCGGGGCCGACGGCCAACTGCGGCGCCTCGCCGTGCTCCTCGCGGTGCCGCGAGACGGCCCGAGAGAGCCGCTCGGTTCCCAGCGACTCCTCCTCGGCGTAGACGACCACGTCCTCGGCGTCGAGGAGGTGTCCGACAGCCATCGCGGCGTCGACGACGCCCCCCGCGTCACCTTCCAGCAGCGTTCGGTCCGTCCGGTTGCGCTCGTCGGCGTCGTTAGCGTTCACCACGAGCACGGGGTCGCCCTCGGCGTCGCGGGCCTCCGCCCAGCCCTCGGCTATCGATTCGTCGGCGCGCGCGTCGCCGCGGCCGCGGCCGAGCAGACCGAGTTCGCGCATCCCCTCGCGCACGTCCTCTGGGTCCTCGCGCACCGCGTCGACCAGCGAGTCGGCCGGCGGTTCGGTCGGGTCGACCCAGCCGCACCGTCCGAGCGCGCGGCGGCGACCGACGCTCAGCGGCCCCTCCTCGGGCGTCGGAAGCACGCCGTCGTCGTCCGACGACCCCTTGTCGCCCTCGACGACGGCCTCGGCGTCCTCGGCGAACTCGCCCGACTCCGCCGCGCGCACGACCTCACCGGTGCGGTCGTGCGACGGCGCGGCGTAGAACGCCGTCCCGTCCTCGGTCGTCACCACGAGCAGCGGTTCCAGCGCCTCCGCGCCCGTCGAACCCGTTCGTCGAACCGTCGACGTCTCCGCGGCCTCCCGCGCGGCGTCGGCGACGGCGTTCGCGTCCGTCCGATGCGCCGACCCGGCGGCGACGCGGACCGCGGGCAGGCTCTCGTCTTCTTCCTTCGAGTCGCTCATCGAACAAAAATACTGCTGGCCGGTAGGAAAGGTTTGTTGCCTGTCGTTGACGTGTCGCCCTCGGCGAGGCGTCGCGCCCGCCACCCGACCCCCGTTACCGACCGAGTCGGTCGGCTGTCATACACTCGCGCGTACCCTCGCCGTCGAACTCGTTACCCGCCTCTCCTCGGTGAACGGCTCTCGGTCGGTGAAAAAATCCGTCTCGCTTCCGTGCGCGCCGGTCAGAACGGCGGTTCCATCTCCTCGTCGTCGTCCCCACCGCTGACGACGAAGTAGATGACCGCCGCGGCCACGACGGCGAGGACGAGCATGGTGAGCGCGACGCTCAGACCGCCCTCGTCGGCGTCGGCGTCGGCGGCGTCAACGTCGGCGTCCTCGTTCTCGACCGGTTCGTCTTCGATGGGGATGCGAACGGGCTGGTCGTCTTCGCCCTCGGTTTCGGTTGCCATGTCCGGAGCTAGTACGCTCGGGGACAAAGGCGTTCGGGCGGCCGAGCGGTGCGCCGGGTTCGGCGGGTCGACACCCCTCCTCCGCGTACCGCCGGAGTGCGGACCGGTCCCACTCGTCTCTACAGAGAACATTCTCCGAATCCGAACGCTTAATTCGGGTGGTCCCGTGGTGCGGATATGGTCGAAGCGTTCGCCGTCGCCAGCGGGAAGGGCGGGACGGGGAAGACGACGAGTACGCTCGCACTCGGAATGGCGCTGGCCGAGCGGTACGACGTGACCGTCGTCGACGCCGACACGGGGATGGCGAACCTGCTGTTTCACACCGGCCTCGACGACGCCGACGTGACCCTCCACGACCTGTTGGTCGAGGGGCGCGAGGCGCGGGTCGAGGACGCCGTCTACGAGCGGTTCGGGATGTCCGTCGTCCCCTGCGGGACGAGTCTCGCCGCGTTCGAGGCGGCCGACCCCGGCCGCCTCCGCGAGGTGGTCGCCGAACTGGCGGCCGGGACGGACGTGCTCCTCCTCGATTCGCCGGCGGCGCTCGGGTCGAAGAGCGCCGTCCTCCCCGTCGTCCTCGCCGACCGCGTCGTGGTGGTCCTGCAACCGACCGTCCCCTCGCTGTCGGACGGGCTGAAGGTGCAGGAGTACGCGCGCACCTACGGCACCGAGACGGCGGGCGTCCTGTTCAACCGCGTCCGCCCCGACGAGGACGCCGAGCGAATCGCCGAGCAGGCGTCGCGCTACTTCGGCGGGTCGACGCTCGCCTCGGTGCCCGAGAGCGACGCCGTCCGCGCCGCCCGGCGGGCGGGCGAACCGCTGCTCGCGCACGCCCCGACGGACCCCGCGGCCGACGCCTTCCGCGAGGCCGCGACGACTCTGGACGTCCGCGAGGGCGACGCCGCCGACGTGGCCGACCGCTTCCGGAGCGCCGTCCTCCCCGAGCGGGTGTGACCGCCCCCGTGACCGCGTTCACCGAGGCGTCGCTGGGAATTCCCGAGGGGGAGTTGCTCCGCTCGCGCGTCGTCAGCGACGCGGGGGCGACGCTCGCAGCCGTCTTGGACCGCGAACTCACCGGCTACGCCGTCTTCGAACCGCAGGACTCGCTGCTCGGCGGCGGCGGCGACCCCGCCGTGCTCACCTTCGAGGACGGGGTGCCCGTCCTCGCGTACGACGCCGGCGCCGACCGCGGCGGCCCGGACGCCCTCGCCGCCCTCGACGCGGCAGGTCCGTTCCGCGTCGAACTGTACGGACTCGCGGCCGCGGCCGTCGAACGCCTCCACCGCGACGAGACGTGTCGCGTCCCGCCGGCGCGGCCGGCGGACCGACTCGCCGCCGACCCCGAACTGGTCGAACGGACGCGCGCGGCGGCGCCGGCGGACCGCCGGGCCGACGAACGCACCGCCGTGGAGGCGTTCCTCGCCGACGCCGACCGCATCGAGGAGATTCGCGCGGAGGCGCGGCGAGAGGCCGAGTCGCGGGCCGCCGAGTGGGGGCTCTCCGAGCAGTTAGAGGAGTGAGGTATCGGTCGGACCGTATATACCGTCTCGGCCGCAAGAAATCGTGTGACGGTGCTCCCACTCGTTCCGTTGCGGACCCCCGCCGACTTCGCCGACTGGTACCGACCCGGCGCAGACTACGTCGTCCGAGTCGCCGAGGGCATGGGCTTTCCGACCGGCGACTTCCCCGCCCTCGTCGACGAGGCGGAGACGGCGATGCGGGGGAACCGGACCGGCTACGACGTGGCCGCGGAGGTGGCACAGACCATCGTGGCCGACCTCTTGGCCGACGCCGCTTTCGGGGGGCCCTTCCTGGAGTGGACGCCGCTGTGGTACGAACTCGCGCTGACCGGACCGACCTACTTCGCGGGATGGCGGCTCAAGCACATCGCCCGCAAGTACGCCGACACGCTCGAACACGTCTCGGTGCCGCGGTTCAGCCGACCGCAGGACGTGCTCTACGAGGGCAAGCCCGCGGTCGACCGCGTCTCGGGGTTCGCCGACCGCTTCGCCTTCGCCGACGCCATCATCCACTTGGAGTGGTTCGACTACGTCGCCAGCGAGTGCGGTCTGCCGGTGCCGCCCGAACTCATCTCGCGAACGCGCGACGAGACGGTGGCCTACTACGTCGGCGCGCGGCCGATGGAGGACCTGACGCCGACGGTCCGCCGGTTCCAGCACCTCCTGTTCAGCGACGACGTGTGGGTGCGCGAGGTGAACCGCCGCTACGACCTCGACAGCACCCTGTTCACGCTCTGGGAGCGCATTCTCTCGCGGGAGCGCCAGCGGTTCGACCCGCGGCAGACGTGAGGTCTCCGGCGGACGCGCCGGGCGTCTCCGCCGCCGCCGCGGTCACGCGTCGGAGGGTCTCGGTTCGTACGCCTCGCCGACGACAACGTCGAGCGCTTGCGAGCGGACGTGCATCGATAGGTCGCGGTGTTCGCGTATCTCGCCGTCGAGGCTGAACTCGATGTCCTCGCCCTCCCGGCCGGTGACGTGGAGTTCGTCGCCGGTGAGTTGGGTCACGTTCTCCGTGTCGCTTCCGATGAACTGCTGGACGGCCGCCTCGGTCAGCATCTTCGAGGTGGGCATGTCGTTGACGACAGTCACCTCGAACAGTCCGTCCTCGACGTTCGCCTGCCCGCCGCCGCGGGCGAACCCGCGCGCGTTGCCGACGAGGATACAGAGCGCCTCGCCCGTCCACGTCGTCGACTGGGCCGACACGTCGCGTTCGACTTCGAGTTCGACGTGCAGCGGTTCGAACTCCCGGACGGTCTTGAAGCCGGCGGCGACGTAGGCGAGCGTGCCGAACCGCTCTTTCATGTCGGAACTCGTTTCGGAGCTGGTCTGCGCGGTCAGCCCGGCGATACAGGAGTTCGTGAACAGTTCGCCGTCGGCGACGCCGAGGTCGATGCGCCGCCGGTCGCCGCTCTCTAAGAGTTCGAAGGCGTGCTCGACGTCCCTGATTCCGACGTTCGTGGCGAAGTCGTTACCGGTGCCGCCGGGGACGACGCCGAACGTCACGTCGTCGAGGGCGTCCGCCCGTCCGAGCCCCTCGACCACGTTGTGTATCGTGCCGTCGCCGCCGCAGGCGGCCACCCGTTCCGCCCCCTTCCGGCCGGCCCGTTCGGCGAACTCGACGGCGTCGCCCGGTTCCTCGGTCCGTTCGACGGCGTAGCCGCGCTCGGCCGCCAGCGATTCGACCCGCTCGGCGTGGTCGCCGGACCCGCTGACCGGGTTGAGGATGATTCGCCACTCGCCGTCGTCGGTGCTGGGGGGCGCTTCTCGGTCGCCGTCGGTCGTCTCGTGGGTCGTCATAGTTCGGAGGGTGTCGGTCGACGTCGAACGCGTTCGGTCGGTGTACGAAGGCGGTCGACGGTCAAGGCTTTGGTGGCTGTGCGCTCTCGAATCGGGTTGCCCGCCGTCGAACCCCGTGCCGACCGCGTGCTCCGCGGCGAAGCGGTCGTCGACGAACAGAACGTCGTCGGTGTCGAACGTCGGCGGGTCGACTCGGTCCTCCGCACTGGGGTCCGCGCCGAAGCCATTCGTACCCTATCCGTCGAATCGTATCCGCGAATAACGGGTGGTTTACACGCGATTCGGTCGTGCGACGCCGCGAGACGGCCCGGCGGCGCTCCGCCGACGCTCGGCGCAAGCGGCCGTTACCGGCTGCGCCGGTAACGTAAGATTGGGTTAAACTCCGCTATACAGGACAATACTCATACCCTTCTCTTTCCATTGTGCGCTCAGTTGATTGACATGCAGGACGAAAACGTCTGGCAGTCCGTCTGTAGAGCCCTCGGCGATAAGACTCGTCGGCGCGTGCTGGTTGCGCTCTTGGAACTCCCGGACGCCGACGACACGCTACGTGTGCCCGAGGATGTTCACGAGGGCGACCGAGACGAACGGAAACTGGAGACGGCGCTGTACCACAACCACCTCCCGCTGTTAGAGCAGGCTGGCTACGTTCGGTGGGACCCGGACGCGGGTCGGGTCGGCGTCGGCGACGACTTCGGGGAGATTCGGCCGGTGCTCCGACTCCTCCACGACAACCGAGCGGACCTCCCGGACGACTGGGTCTGACTCGAATCTACCTCGAATCCGGACGGGGGCCGGCCGCCACCGTATAAACACCGTTCGAACACGGCACGTGAATTGGTATGCGTGCGTCCCGTCACTCATACGCCCATCGGGGGGAGCCGCTTCGGTCCGCGACGGATCGATCGGCGCAGGCTTCCCCGCTGGTGGACGGCGGTTCGACCTCGAAGAGCACGCGCCCGACACCGCCAATACGCGGCTTCCCGTCGCATCCCCCGCGATTTCACCCTTCCGACAGTGCACGACGAAATGCGACGAGGAGCAACCGGTTCGCTCCCGGGCGACGGACGAGCGCCGCCGACCGCGCTCGACACCGCCCGTAACGGAACTGATCGGTTCGCCTCGACGCAGTTCGCGGCGACCCACTTCGAGAACGTCGTCGAGACCAAGGGCTTCCCATCGCGACGGAGACGGCCGCGCCCGATTCCAATGATACAGCAACACAACTGCGACCGAACGAGTACGAGAGGGCACGAATGAGCGACCAGCACCCGGACGAGACGAACTCCGAGGAGAAATCCGGCGTCGCGGGCTACATGGCCCAGGCGAAGGAGATGGCCGAGTCCGCACAGGAGCGAGGCGAGACGACCCCGGACCACGGGTCCGACGAGGGGCACAGCGGTCCGTTCGCGCCGGCCGAGCACCTCGCGGAGTCGTTCGCGGCCAACTCCATGTCGGAGGGGCGCCTCTTCGACGTGGCGGACGCCGTCAGCGACTACCGGATGAACGACGTGGACGTGACCGACACCACCTGCGGCTACTGCGCCGTCGGCTGTCGGTTCGACGTGCTCTCGAAGGACGACGAGGTGTTGGGAATCCGGCCGAACGCCGAGAAAGCCCCCGTCAACGGTATCTCGACGTGCGTGAAGGGCAAGTTCAGCTACGGCTACGCCGACGACGAGGACCGCCTGACGACGCCGCTCATCAAAGAGGACGGCGAGTTCCGAGAGGCGTCGTGGGACGAGGCGCTGGACCGCGTCGCCGAGGAACTGCAGGAGACGAAAGACGAGTACGGCCCCGACGCCCTCGGACTCGTCTCCTCTTCGCGGACGTCGAACGAGGCGAACTACCTGATGCAGAAGCTGTCACGCCAGATTCTCAAGACCAACAACATCGACAACTGCAACCGCCTCTGTCACTCGCCGACCGTCGCGGGCCTCTCGCAGACGGTCGGGTACGGCGCCGGGTCGGTCGGCACGGAAGCCTTCAACGACACGGACTGCTATCTCATCACGGGGTCGAACACGACCGAGTCCCACCCCGTTCTCGCCACCGACATCAAGCAGAACCTCAAGGAGGGCGCCGAGGCGTACGTTTTCGACCCCCGGAAGGTGCAGATCGCCGAGCACGCGACGCAGTACGCCCGCGTCACGCCCGGTTACGACACGGTCTGGATCAACGGCATGATCCGTCACATCCTCGAGGAGGACCTGCAGGACGACGAGTTCGTCGAGAACCGGACCGTCGGCTTCGAGGAGGTGAAGGAGGGCGTCGAGAAGTTCACGCCCGAGTTCGTCGAAGAGCACGCGGGCGTCCCGCCGGAGCAGTTGAAGAACGCGGCCGAGGCCGTCGCCACGGCGGATAGCTGCATGTTCTGCTGGACGCTCGGGCTGACCGAGCACAGCCACGGGACGGAGAACGTCGTCTCGATGGCGAACCTCGCCTTGGTGACGGGCCACGTCGGCACCGAGAAGTCGGGGCTGGCGCCGTTCCGCGGGCAGAACAACGTGCAGGGCGGCGGCGGCGACATGGGCCCCGTCCCGGGGAACTTCCCCGGCTACCAGAAGGTGACCGACGACGACGTCCGCGAGAAGTTCGAGGACTACTACGGCGTCGACGACCTGCCGGACGAGGTGGGTCTGACCATCACCGAGCAGTTCCTCGCCGCCGACCGCGGCAACATCAAATCGATGTTCGTCGAGGGGGAGAATCCCGTCTACTCCGAACCGAACGTCGACCACGCCGAGGAGATTCTCGAGGACCTCGACTTCCTCGCCGTTCAGGACATCTTCCTGACGAAGACGGCCGAGTACGCCGACGTGGTGCTCCCGGCGACGGGTCACGTCGAGACGAACGGGACGTACACGGGGACGACCCGCCACGTCCAACTGGTCAAGCGCGCCGTCGACCCGCCGGGCGAGGCGAAGCCCGACTGGGTCATCACCCAGGAACTCGCCGAGCGCTTCGGGTTCGAGTGGGACTACGACTCGCCCAGCGACATCATGGACGAGATAAACGACCTCACGCCCATCTACGGCGGCGTCACGCACGAGCGACTCGAAGACGGCGAGGAGCTGCAGTGGCCCGTCTGGGACGAGGACCACCCGGGGACGCCGCACCTCTACGAAGAGCAGTTCAACACGGCCGACGGGAAGGCCCACATGTTCCCCACCGATATCTCCGGTCCCGCCGAACGCGACATGGACGACGGCGACTACCCGATCAAACTGACGACGGGGCGCGTCCTCTACCAGTACCACACGGGGACGATGACGAACCGCGAGGAGGGTATCCGCTCGTACACGGACGAGTTGTTCGTCGAAATCAACCCCGAGACGGCCGAATCGCTGGGCATCGCCGACGAGGACCCGGTTCGCATCTCCTCGCGCAAGGGCGAGATAGAGGCGATGGCGCAGGTGACAGACCGCATCGGGCCGGACGTGGTGTTCGTTCCGATGCACGTCCTCGGCGACGGCAGCGACGTCGTAAACGAACTGACGGACGAGAGCCACCTCGACGAGCAGGCGCACGTGCCGGAGTTCAAGGTGACCGACGTGAAGGTGGTGCCGCGGGACCGCCCCACGGCCGTCGACGACGACGCGAACACGTCGAGCCCCGAGAGCGCCGACGACTGACGCGGCAGTCGTCGAACGCCGTCACGACCGCAATCTGACAGACTCCGCGGTCGTCGTCGCAAACATCCGCCGCGCTCGCGCCCCTGCCGCCACTTTTAGCGAGCGCGCCGACGTCATTCCGGCATGGACGTACTCGTCACCGGCGGCGACGGATTCGTCGGCCGACATCTGTGCGCGGAACTGGTCGACCGCGGTCACGACGTGGAGTCGCTCTCCCGGACGCCCGACCCGTCGGTGCTCCCGGCGGAGGTCACGACGACGAGCGGGGACGTGCGGGAGTTCTCGTCCATCGAGGGCGCCTTCGAGGGGAAGGACGCCGTCGTCCATCTCGTCGCGCTCTCGCCGCTCTATCAGCACGGGATCAGTCAGGAAGAGGTCCACGCGGAGGGGACGGAGAACGCCGTCGAGGCCGCCGACGCCCGCGGCGTCGAGCGGTTCGTGCAGATGAGTTCGATCGGGACCCACCCGGACGGACGGACCTCCTACACGCACGCGAAGGGAATCGCGGAGTGGACCGTCTACCAGTCCGACCTCGATTGGGTCGTCTTCCGCCCGTCGATGATATTCGGCGACGGCGGCGAACTGGTCCCGTTCACCGAGCGGTTCACGACGCCCTACGTGACGGCGCTTCCGGAGGGCGGGCGGCCGCCCATGCAACCCATCTGGGTCGGAGACGTCGTCTCGATGCTCGCCGAGGGCGTCGAGGACGGCGCGCACGTCCGCTCGACGTACGAACTCGGCGGTCCCGAAGTGCTGACCGTCGCCGACGTCGCGAGAGAAATCTACCGAGCGAGGGGACAATCCCTGCGCGTGCTCCCGGTGCCGGTGGCGCTCGCGACGCTCGGATTGACCCTCGTCGACCCGCTCTCGGTCGTCCCCTTCGGCCGCGACCAAGCGCGACAGCTGAAGATGAATCTCGCGGTCGAGGGGAACGATATCGGCGCCTTCGGACGGGAGACCGGAGACCTCAGGACGCTCGGCTCGTACGTGCGGTCGGAGTGACGGTCGGTCCCCCTGAGAGCCGATAGACGACGGCCTCGTACGGCTCGAACCTCGCCCTGCGGGTCGGGTCGGCGGGTCCTCGCCGTTGCCGAGGACGACCGCCGCGTCGGCGGTATCCACGGCCGCGCGGCCGAACACCGACGCCGCGTTGGACCGGTCGAGAACCACCGGCACGGCCTCCTCGTCGAGCGTCCGGGTGGAGGTGGAGAACGACTCGTCGTCCGGAAGCAGAAGGTCGTACGCGCCGTAGACGAACACCCCCGCTTCGTGTCTCAGGTCGACCAGTCGCCGAGAGTAGTGCCAGCTGGAATCCTCCGTCGGCGCCTGCGAACGCCCGAGGGGAAACGGACTCGCCGAGACGGCCGCGACGACCGAGGAGACCGTCGGCGACGACTTCGGGGAGATTCGGCCGGTGCTCCGACTCCTCCACGACAACCGAGCGGACCTCCCGGACGGGTGGACCCGACCGCACGGTCTGCGTGCGAATCGCTCCGCTCGAACGCGCTCGCGGCTTCCAATCTCGTCATTCCGTCACGACCGCGAACGACCCGTCTCGACGGTGGAGAGACGCCGGCTCCTTCGAGACGCCGCGGGACGCCTCGCTGACCGAGTCGACCGAGACGCTCGACGCCTCGAAGACCGACGTCTCACGGAACCTCCGCTGCGGGGAGCGGTGAACTCTCGGCCGCCGGCCGGCGTTCCGTCCGCCCGGAGAGAAACTCCTTTCAGACTGTCGGATTCATCACCGACGAGCGGGAGACGAGAAACGCCCGCACGAAGTCGGTGACCGACCCGCCCCAATCGGACGAACCGGCCGAGTGACCGCCCATCCGAACACCGTTCTCCACGATGAGACCCATCCCCTCCGCAGACGACCTCCCGGCGTATCTCGCTCCGCTACCCGACCGAGTCGAGACGACGGCGCTCCGTCTCGCGTGGGTGCTCGTCGCCGTCAATCTCCTGGGTACCCTGTTCGGTTTCTGGTACTACCGATTTCAGCTCGCGAACAGTCGGCTCGTCATCTGGCCCGCGGTGCCCGACAGCCCGCTCGTGACGCTGTTCATGGTCGCGAGTCTGGTGTCGTGGACGGTCGGGCGGGACCGCGATTGGATTCACGCCCTGGCCTTCGTCGGCAACCTGAAGTACGGCTTCTGGGTCGTCGTCGTCCAACTCGCCATCAACGACGTCCTCGCCACCGGCGACCCGTACCACTGGTTCCTGCTCGTCAGCCACCTCGGGATGGGGCTGCAGGCGTTCGTCGTCTACCGGTACGCCGACTTTACCGTCCCGGCCGTCGCCGTCGCCGCGGGGTGGTTCACGTTCAACGACGTCGTCGACTACTTCGTCCCCCTCGTCGGGGACTACCACCACACCTACTTCGGGCCGAGACTGGTGAACGCCGGCGACCACGACGTCCTCGCGCACGATATCGCCGCGGCCGCGGCCGTCGGACTGACGCTACTCGGAACGTTCCTCGCACTCGCGATTCGCGTCCGACGGTTGGAGCACGAAACGTGACTCCTTCGATGCGGGAATCGGGCCCCGTACTCCCGGTTAGACCACGATACGAGTCTCCAGTCCGAGCCGAAAATCGCAAGACGCGTATGCTCCGCTTCGCACGTGTCCCGCGGGTGCAATCCGACTCAGACGGGGGAACGGTCGGTATGCGCGCTCTCCCGACCGGCCGATTCGCTTCCGCGCCTGTCTACTCCGAGAGCACCCGCCGGCGGCGACGTCCGCTGTCGTCCGCACGGCCCGTCCCCTCCGGATGAGCTACCTCAAAAAACCGAGAGACCGTCTCGCGGCGCGTTAGTCCAGTTTCGCGGTCGCCGACGTCGACCGGGTACCCTGCCCCGACGACCCCTCTACGAGTCCGGCGTCGCTCGCTGCGGACGGCGTTCCGCCGGAACCGGCGGTGGCGCCGACGTCGAACTCGTCGACGAGTTCCTGGAGCGACTGCGCGGACGCGGACACCGTCTGGACGTTCCGCGCGACTTCGTTGATCGACGCCGTCTGCTCCTCGGCGGCCGCGGACACGTTGCTCGTCTGCGACGTCATCTCCTCGCTCACGCTGGAGACTTCGTCGACCATCGACACCACTTCCTCCGTCGACGTCGCCTGACTCTCCGTCGAGTCGGAAATCTCGCGGACGCCGTACTCGGCTTTCTCGCTCGCCTCCGCGATGTCGTCGAACATCTCGATGGCGCCCTCGATGGTCTCCGTCCCCGACCGTACACGCTCGCGCATCGCCTGCATGTCCCCGACCGTCGCGCCGGTGTCCGCTTGGACCTCCGAGATGAGGTCCTCGACGTCCTCGGTGGCGTTCTCGACTTCATCCGCGAGGTCACCGATTTCGTTCGCGACGACCGCGAACCCCTTTCCGACTTCGCCGGCGCGCGCCGCTTCGATGGAGGCGTTCAGCGCCAGCAGGTTCGTCTGCTCGGTGATGTCCGTGATGAGTTGGACGATGTTGTTGATCTCCTCCATCCGCTCTTCGAGGCCCTCGACCTGTTCGACGGCCGCGACCGCCTCCGTCTCGATGGCCGAAATCTCCTCGGTCGCCGCGGCGGCCTGTTCTCGACCCTGCCCCGCGAGTGAGGACGCTTCGTCCGCCGTCCGGACGACGCCGTCGGCCGACGCCGCCACCTCTTCGATCGTCGCCGAGAGGTTGTTCATCTCGCTCGACGCCGACTGCAACTGCTCGGTCTGTTGTGCCGCGCCGTGCGCGATCTCCTCGACCGACTCCGCCGTCGCCTGACTCGCGGACTCGATCTCTTCGGCGCTCGACGCCGTCTCGTTGCTGATCTCCGCGAACTCGTCGGCGACGTCGTGGACCTCCACGAGGCTCTGACGTACGCGCTCGATGCCGTCTTCGAGGTCCGTCATGATGGCGCCGAACTCGCCGGGCAGGTCCGTCCGGACGTCTTGGTCGAGATTGCCCTCGCCGAGTTCCTGACTCACCGTACGGAGTTCGGTGACCTGCTGACGGAGGTTCTCCCGCATCGACTCGAACGCGACGACGAGTTCGCCGAGTTCGTCGTCGGTCGCCTCGATGGCGGTGGCCCGGTCGAATCGCCCGGCGGCGAGTTCGGTCGCCTGGTCGCGGAGTTTCACGATGGGTTCGGAGAAGTACCGCGCCCCGCGGTACCCCACGCCCGTCACGGCGATGCCGGCGATGAGGATGAGGCCGATGAAGACGTTCCGCGCGGAGTCCGTCCGCTGACTCAGCGACTGTCCGAGCGCCGCGGCGGGTGCGGTGACGTCCGCTTCGGGGACCGTCGCGACCAGCGACAGTTGCTTGCTTCCGAACTGCAGCGGTGCGTATCCGACGTAGTAGGTGTCCTCCGTCCCGTCCGAGGCGGCCGTCGTGTACGTGTCGAGGCCGCTCCCGCCCGCCGTGATGCTGTTCTGAGCGATGCTCGCCAGTCCGCCGGCGTCCGACTCGTCCGTGATACTGCTCCCGGCCTCGACGACCGAGGCGTTCGGATGGCTCAGCACGGTGCCCGCTTCGTTGACGATGCTGAGGTGGCCGGATTCGCCGACCGTCACGTCGTTCGTCAGCGCAGCGAGGATGCCGAAGTCGAACCGAAGCGCGACCGTCCCGGCGAACTGCCCGTTCTGGTAGACGGGCGACGCGAGATACACGACCTGGGTTCCGTCGCGGGTTGTGACGTCCCCGACGTACACCTCGCCCTCTTCGAGGTCTTTGCTCGCCGCGAACCACGCTTCGTCGGCGTACGAGCGGTCCGAGACGGAACGCGTCTCGACCGTCTCTCCGGTTCGGGTCGTTTCGACGACGCCCTGTCCGGTTTCGGTCGTCAGGATAATTTCGTCGTACGCGCGCCGTTCCTCGCCGTTCACCGACACCGACCGCGTCAGGAGGTAGCTCTCGAAGGAGTCCTCGATGCGGTCCTTCGCGCTCTCCTGAGCGGTCGTCTGGAGTTCGTAGTAGTACACGCTCGGTGCGAGCACCCAGTCGAAGTCCTCGTAGTAGGTGTACGCGACGAACTTCTCCTCGACCGGATTGCCCGCCTGGGTTGTGTCCTCCCAGTCGTACTCGACGATGCCCCACGTCTCGCCGTTCCGAATCGCCCCCTCCTCTTCGACGAAGGCCTTCACGTCTTCGAAGACCGTCAAGTCGGCGTCGTCGACGAGGTTGAACCCGTCGGCGAGGCTGTGGTGCATGATTACGGTGGAGTCCTCGTCGACGACGTACGCGTAGCCCGTGTTCCCGATGTATCCGGGCTGGAACATGTCGGTCGCGGACCCCGAGGCGGTCGTGCCGTCCCCGTCCGTGCCCACGAGGATTCGTTCGACGCTGTTCTCGACTCGCCGTTGCTCGGTCGCCGACAAGTCTTCCCACGCCCGCCCGTCGTACTCGTTTTCGAGAATCGTCCGCTTCGCCGTCTCGACCGTGCTCCGCATCTGCAACGCCGTGTGGCCGAGTTGCTCTTGGCTCTGCCGCTGGACGAGTTTCCACTGGCCGCTTCTGGCCGCCTGGTAGTTCTGAACCGGGGAGGACGCCGCGAGCGACCGCCCGTCGACCCGGCGTGCGTCGAGGACGTTTTGGATGCCCTCCTGCCGGGCGGAGACGGTGTTGTTCAGTTCGCCCGTGACCTGCCGTTCCATGTGCACCGCGCTCTGCGTCTCGGCGGCCGACCCGATCCGCTGCATCTCGACGACCCCGACGGCCCCCACGGTCGAAACGGGAATGAGCGAGATTGCGAGACACAGTGCGATGAGTTTGCGATTGATGTTCATAGGTAGTGTGCGGAGACCCTCCCCCCATGCGGTCCCGTCCGGACTCGGTCGTACTCGCGCACCCCACTGCGGGAGATACCTCACCTCGGTTCGGAGAGTCGGGTCATCACTACCTCTTTCGACAGAAATTCCGAATATAAAGACTCGTCCCCGAGTATCTCTTCTGATACCGACAGTCTGTCGCTACTAGCCGATTCTGCGTCGTCACGGAGACCGGACGAACCCGACTGTCTCGGCGGTTCGTGGGAGAGAACTGAACAGACGGCTTCTCACCGACGTCGGGGGAGCGGTCTCAGATTCGATAGACAACGGCCTCGTACGGCCCGAACCGCGCGCCCTGCGGGTCCGTCGGTGGGTCCGCGCCGTTACCGACGACGACAGTCGCGTCGGTCACCCGAGCGGCGGAGTCGCCGGTCCGCGGGCCGGCGGCCACGTCACCGACGTACGCGCTTCGAGAATTGTATACTAATCAATCGTTGAAATTACGCCCAACCGCTGAAATTTTTTATCCGACAGGCAGGTGAGGTGATGCCATGCCGCGAGATACCTCAGACCAGTCACCTCCGTCCGATTCGCCCGCTTCGTCCGACTCCTCCGATTCGCCCGATTCGTCGGACCCGCTCCTCGAACGGCGCGAGTTCGTCGCCGGTGCGGCGGCCGTCGGCGGACTGACGTCGATGGTGTCGGGCGTGGCGGCCGACCCGATAGAGAGCACAGAAGAGGGAGACCGGGCGGGCGTTCAGTCGCTCTCGTCGCCCGGCGGCGACGTCGAGGTGACGTTCGAGGTGGTCGAGGGGACGCCGACGTACGCCGTCGCCTACGGCGGCGAGGCGGTGGTCGAACGGTCGACGCTCGGACTCGCCTTCCGGGACGACGCCGCCCTCGACGGGTCCTTCGAGGTGACGGGCGCGGAGCGTCGGAGCGCCGACGAGACGTGGACCCCCGTCTGGGGGGCGAGTGAGTCGATTCAGAACGCCTACGAGGAACTGGCCGTCGGCCTCCGAGAGACCGAGGGGCTAAAGCGCTCGCTCAATCTGCTCTTCCGCGCCTACGACGACGGCGCCGCGTTCCGCTACGTCCTGCCCGAACAGGAGAACCTCGGGTCGTTCGTCCTCACCGACGAGCGGACGGAGTTCGCGTTCGCCGACGACTACACCTCGTGGTGGATTCCGGACGACTGGGAGAACTACGAGTACCTCTACGAGGAGACGCCGCTGAGCGAAATCGAGCCGACGCCCGAGGAGGGGTCGGAAGCGGACGGCGCGAGCACGCCGCTGACGATGCGCGCCGGCGACGACGCCTACCTGAGCGTCCACGAGGCGGCGCTGACCGACTACGCGGGCATGACGCTCACCCGCGCCGACGACGAGCCGGCGACGTTCGAGAGCACGCTCGTCCCGTGGCCCGACGGCGAGTCGAAGGTGAAGGCCGAGGCGCCGCACGTCTCGCCGTGGCGGACGTTCACGCTCGGGTCGGACCCGGGGGCGCTCGTCGAGTCGGACCTACTCGTCAACCTGAACGAACCCAACGAGTTGGAGGAGACCGACTGGATAGAGCCGCAGAAGTACATGGGTATCTGGTGGGAGATTCACGTCGGCAAGTCGCGGTGGGCGCCCGGCCCGGACGTGGGGGCGACCACGGAAAACGCCAAGCGCTACATCGACTTCGCCAGCGAGCACGGAATCGCCTCGCTGCTCGTGGAGGGATGGAACGTCGGCTGGGAGGGCGGGTTCGACTCCTGGAGCAACGCGCCCTACGAGTTCTCCTTCACCGAGTCGACCGAACACTACGACCTGGCGGAGGTCGCCGAGTACGGGCAGTCGAAGGACCCGAGCGTGAACGTCGTCGCGCACAACGAGACGGGCGGCGGCGTGAGCAACTACGAGGACCAACTGGAGGAGGCGTTCTCGCTGTACGAGGACCTCGGCATCCACGCCATCAAGACGGGCTACGTCAGCGAGGAGGGACTGGACATCGACGGCGAGACGTACCACCACCACGGCCAGCGGATGGTGAACCACTACCGCCACGTGACGAAAAAGGCGGCCGAGCATGAGATCATGCTCAACGTCCACGAACCCATCAAGCCGACCGGCGTGCGGCGGACCTACCCCAACCTCATGACCCGCGAGGGCGTCAGCGGGCTGGAGTACGAGAACTTCCGTCCGGAGGGGAACCCGCCGTCGCACACGCTCACGCTCCCGTTCACGCGGATGGTGGCCGGACCGCTGGACTACACGCCCGGCGCGTTCGACATCCTGTACGAGGAGTACGGCACCACCCGCGTCCACTCCACCGTCGCGCGCCAACTCGCGCTCTACCCGATGCTGTTCAGCGGTCTCCAGATGGTCGCGGACCTGCCGGAGAACTACGACGACCTGGACGTCTTCGAGTTCGTCGAACAGGTGCCGGCGGCGTGGGACGAGACGGCCGTCGGCGACGCCGAAATCGGCGACTACGCCACCGTCGCCCGCCGGAAGGGCGAGGAGTGGTTCGTCGGCACCGGGACGGACGACACCGCGCGAACGCTGCCCGTCTCGCTGGACTTCCTCGAAGACGGCCGCGAGTACGTCGCGGAGGTGTACGCCGACGGCCCGGAGGCCGACTACGAGTCGAACCCCGAGGAAGTGGCGCGGTACGAGTTCCTCGTCTCCGCCGACGATACACTCCACGCGTCGATGGTCGCCGGCGGCGGGCAGGCCGTCCGCCTCCGCCCGCCCGAGGGCGGCGAGCAGTCCGAACTCCCGGCGTACGAACCGCCCGCCTACGAGTACGACACGCCCGTCGTCCCCGCGGAGACGATGGCCGGCGAACCGTTCACCGTCTTCGTCGAGGCGAGCAACGCGGGCGGCATCGTCGGCGGCGAGCGGATGACCCTGCACGTCGACGGCGAGACGGTCGGGGAGACGTTCGTCCGCGTCGGTCCCGGCGAGGAGACGCAGGTCGAGTTCCCCCTCCGCCTCTCGGAGGCGGGCGACCACGAGGTGACGATGGAGGCGTCCGACGGCGACGCCTCGTTCTCGAAGACGGTGACGGTCACGGAGCAGTCCGCGGAGTTCCGGATGTTCTCCTACGAGGGCTTCGAAGTGCCCGAGGAGACGACGGTCGGAAAGCAGGTTGAGATTCCGGTGACGGTGACCAACACCGGCGACGAGGAGAGCCTGCAGGTGGTCAAACTCACCGTCGACGACGACGTCGTCCAGACCAAGGGCGTCGACCTCCAACCCGGCGGCTCGACGGACCTGACGTTCCTGCACACGTTCGACTCGCCCGGCGAGTACGAGGTGGCCGTCGAGGACCTCGACCCGCGGACGGTGACGGTGAACGTGTTCTGAGGGTCGTCGCCGCTTCCCTTCTCTCCGTTTCTCTCCTCTCCCTCTGTCCCTCCCGTCGGCTACAGCCGATGCCCGCAGGCGCAGTTGCCGATGCAGTAGGTCGTCTCGACCGACGTCCAGATACCCAACTGCGCCATCGCGGCCCCCAGCGCCGCCGTCGAATCCGGCCGGGGGCGCGCCAGCGCCGCAGTCGCGCCGTAGGGCTTCGCACCCACCGCGATGCGCTCGACGATTTCGCCCCGAGCGTGGTCGATAACGGCCACCTCGTCGTTCGTCTGCACCGGGACGTACAGTTTCGCGTGCGCGGGGTCCCACGTTCCGACGAACGCCGACCCGCCGAGGTCGAGTCGACCGGTCACCTCGCCGGCGACGAGGTCCACGACGGTCGCGTCGTCGGACCCCGGGGTGAACACGTAGCCCGTCTCCGAGTCCGGGCCGATTTCGCTCGTCAGCGGTCGCCGTCCGAGGCCCTTCTCGCCCGTCAGCCTGACCCGCTCTTCGGGATTCGCGGGGTCCGAGAGGTCCCAGAGACTCTCCGTCCCCGTCTCACCCTCGTTGTGCTCGACGAGCAACGTCTCTCCGTCCGGCGAGACGGTGCCCATCCAAGGGCGCGCCGGACCGGCGCCGACCGGTTCCACGTCGACCTGCGTCTCGATTTCGAAGGGGTCGATTCGGAGGACGGTCAGCGTGTCGCCGAAGAGGTCCGGCACGTACGCGAACTCGCCGTCGGGGTGAATCGTCACGTCGCACGGCCCCGGCCCCGCCTGGCCGCCCGTCGTCTCCTCGCCCGTCCGGTCGATGTCGCCGGTCACCTCGCCGAACCCCTCGGAGGCGGGGTCGGCGTCGATGCGGAACTGTCGGTGTGCGGGTTCGCGCGCGCTGACGACGACGTGTTTCCCGTTCGGCGTCCGTTCGAGCCAGTTCGCCCCCGACTCCGTTTCCACCGCGGCGGTTTCGGCGAGCGACCCCACCGAGAGCGCGCGGACGCCGCGGCCGACGTTCAGCCACAGCGAATCCTCGGGTGCGGTCGTCAGCCGCGGGTTGTACTGGTTCGATGGAAACGACGAGGAGAGACCGAGCGCCCGCGTCCCGACGACTTCGTCCGACTCCGCGTCGACGACGCTCACGGTCCCGTCGCCCGTGTTGAACACGAACACCGTCGGTCGCTCCGAGGCGGGAGTCGGCGCGTCGCCGGGGTCCGTCTCCGTTGCGGTGCCCCCGCCGTCTGCGCCTTCACTTCCGCCTTCGCTTTCGTTCCCGCTCCCGCCCTCACCGCCGCCGGCGCACCCGGCCGTCGCCGCCGCGCCCGCGGCCGCGCTACCGACCAGCATTCGCCGCCGGGAGACGCCCCTCGCCGTCTCCGAGCGGTCCCGGTTCGGGTAGAGGAAGGGGTCGTCCTTCGAGTTCGTCACGTTCGAACGTTCGCGGCGACGGCAATAAGCGGTGCAGCCTCTCGCATCCGATACGGTTCGGAGACGACCCGAGTACTCGACACTGGACCGACAGGCCGATGAGCGGGCGGTCGCCTCACTCCGCCGTGGACGACCGTCCGATGCGCGCGCGCCTCGCATCCGCCGCGGTGCTGGGAGTCGGTCTCCTCGCGGTGGCGTGTGCGAACCTCTTTTCCGCTCGTCGGGGTCGCCGTCTGGGAGTGGGACCTCTCGTCGCTCTTGGTGCTGTACTGGGTCGAGGCGTTCGTGACCGTCCTCGTCGCCGCGGCGAAGGCGCTCCTCGCCGAACGCGGGTCGCCCTCCCTCGCGAGCGGACCCGAACCCCTCCACGAACTGCGCGAGAAACGGGGCGGCTGGCGGATTCGGCCGGGGTGGCCGCCGGTCTACCCGCGAAACGTTCCCGTCGCCGCGTCGATTCTCGGTTTCTGGGTCGTGTTTGTCCTCCCGATGAGCCTACTTCTCTGGCCCTCCTCGGTCGAGTCGGTCCCGTCCGCCGGACTGGCCGCGGGTGGCGGCGAGAACGTCGAGTGGAGCACTTCTCTAACCGCCCGACGCGGACCTCGCTCTTTTTATACGATGGTGACCGAACAGAGGACGAGAGAGAAACCCTCCCCGAACCCCCCCCATCCCCCCATCCGTGGTTTACTCTCTCACTCCCCCACTCACCGTTTTTGTCGGACTCCTACCGGGCAGTCCTCGATATCGCCGCTCTGATTCGGGCGTCTCAGGCGCTGAAGGACTGATTTGGCACGTCGGATGCTCTCTGCTCCGGGCCGCCCCCGCGGCGGCCGATTCGCCGGCGACCGTCAGTCGCTCGCCTCGGACGCGCTCCGCTCGTTTTCGATCCGCCGCGCCGCCGCGAGGATGGCGTCGTCGTCGACGTGTTCGAGGAGTCGCTTGTGTCCCCGCCGGGTCCGTTGGCCGACCTCATCGTCGGTGAGGTAGGTCTCGAACCGGCGGTCTATCTCCCGTTCGCGCATCTCGACCAGTCGCTCCTCGTCCAACCCGTGGTCGTCGGGCAAGCGGTCGTGGATGTACTCCCGCCACCGGTCCCGGTCGGCCCACTCCTCGGTGAGGTCCCGCTCTCGTCGCATCCAGTCGTAGTGGTCCGCCAACGCCTCGGGGACCCCCCGTTCGCGTCGCGCGTCTTCGACGACCGTGATGCCGACCCGCGCGCCGCGACCGGCGGCCATGCTCGCCTGATAGCCCGTCTCGTACGGCGTGGCGACGTACAACCCGCCGACCGGCGTCGTTCCGTCTTCGTCGGCGTAGGTCTTATCGAAGTGTTCGCGCACCTCGCCGTCGTGCTCGTGCGTTTCGAACATCGCGTCCTCGTCGTCCAACCCGCGCATGTACTCCCCGTCGTAGCGCGTGGCGGCCACGACTCGGCGCGCGGTCACCGTTCGGCCCTCCTGGGTCTCGACGACAAAGCCGCGGTGGTCGCCGCCCGCTTCACCGCCGATTTCGGCTTCGTCGGCCTCGTCCCCGATTCCGGCGTCGAGCGGTTCGACCGACTCCACGAGGTCCACGACCACCTCGCAGCCCGCTTTCTCGGCGTGGTCGTGCATCAGGTCGTACAGCGTCTCCACATCGATGCCGGCGGGGAACCCGAGGTAGTTCTCCAAGAACGCGCACCGCTGGATGGAGGAGCGTCCCCGGTCGAACACGACCGTATCGAGGCCGTAGCGGGCGGTGAACACGCCGGTCGAACAGCCGGCCGGACCGCCGCCGACGATGACCACGTCGCGGTCGAACTCGGTTCGCTCCGGCGGCGCCTCCGTCGCGCTCATCTCAGCACGCCTCCTGCGACGACGTCCGCGACGCGCCCGCAATCGAACCGTCACTCCTTCCATCTCTCGAGGTACGGCTCCCGGCCGACTCGCCGGTATCGCTGCTATCCCAACACCCAGCAAGCGATCCGTCGCCGCCGATCGCATCGGACTTCACGTACTCGCGCTGCGCTGCTATTCTGACTCGCGGTGAACCGTGCGCCATAATTTTAGGCCAACCTAAACGTACAAAGGCGTTTCTGTTATTCGGTCGGCGGAGGCGCCGGGATGTGAGCATCCGGCGGCGCTCGCCGGCGTCCGCGCCGAACTACGTGCCCGACTCGACGACGACACGCCGTTCGTTCGCGGCCGCGCCGCCGAGGCGTTCGGGGTGTCGATTCGAGGCGCTATCGGGGAGACGTCGTTTCCCGACGCGAGGGTCGGGGAACTCGCCGACGACGAGGCGTCGTTCGTCGCGGAGCGGGTCCGATTCGCGCTGCAGGCGCTGGACACCCGAGAAGATTCGGTTACAACTCCCGCCGCGGTCGGTACCGTCGAGGGGATTCGGCGGACGACCGACGCCGCCGCCGCGGAGATTCGGTCTCCCGATAGCGACGGCGAGTGCCCGCACTGCGGGCTCGCACTCCCCGAGAACGGGCCACCGATGTGTCCGCGTTGCGGCGCGCCGTACTGATGCAGTGAGCTTCGGAGTTCGAGCGCTCGGCGTTCAGGACTCATCCAGTAGTTCCAGCGTCTTCGGGTCCGGTTCGCCGCCGTAGTAGCGCTCCAGCGCCGTCCTGAACGGCGCCGGGTCGTCCGCGACGGCGTCGAACAGCGTCATCGACGACCGGAACTTCAGGTCGTCGGGCGACCCGAATATCTCGTTCGCCGAGCGCCCCTCGACGGCGTTCACGATGGCCGTGCACTCGCGCAGTCGCGGCCCCAGCGTCGGATGTGCGAGGTAGGCGTCCGCTTCGTCGTACGAGGCGATGGCGTACCGCCGTGTCATCTGACTCCGACCGAGCCCCTCCATCTGCGGGAAGACGTACCACATCCAGTGGGTGCGCTTGCGGCCCGCCCGCAGTTCTTCTTTGACGTCGTCTATCACGGATTCTTGCGCCTCGACGAATCGCCGGAGGTTCCACGGGTCGTCCGTCATCGCGTCTCGTCGGTCACGTTCTCGGGGGTGACGTTTCAACCTTGTTCGAGGCTGAAACCGGTTCGGTCGGCGGCGCTTCGGGGTTCATAGTCGTGGACGTCGGTGCGAGGAGATAGCACGTACGACGGATATCCGAAGTCACAGTTAGTGCTGATTTGTGATGGCGGTGCTGAATAGCGGGTGCGAATCGGTCGTGGGGTCGGCATCCAGTACGAGAGAACCGAATCGCTCAGAACAGATCCTCTATCACGGTAGAAGATGGGGGGCCGCCCCACCGAGGCA
This sequence comes from Halogeometricum sp. S1BR25-6, assembly GCF_031624495.1. Classification (NCBI taxonomy): domain Archaea; kingdom Methanobacteriati; phylum Methanobacteriota; class Halobacteria; order Halobacteriales; family Haloferacaceae; genus Halogeometricum; species Halogeometricum salsisoli. The sequence goes on from NZ_JAMQOP010000001.1 coordinate 765,857, forward strand.
CGGGTGGGTTGCATCTCCCACTCGAACGTCACCTCGACGAAGCATTAAGCCACAGATTCACCCGGTTACTCACTCGTGAGGATATGAGTGACAACCAAGGACCGACAACCTTCGATTCGCAGGCGTCGCTCAGCAGTTCGTCCAGTAGGTGCGAACGACTCGAGGATTTCAAGAGCCGATTTGGTTAGTAGTGTCTCCTGTCCGCTGTCGCGTCGACTCCTCAATCGTTTTCCGTAGCGGGCGTCTCGGAGATGTATGCTACGCCGTCGCAAGTTCCTCCAATCCGGTTCGCTAGCCCTCGCTGCGACCGCAGGCTGTACGGTTCCCGACTTCGGGGGTGGCTCGGGGAGAGGCGCCGATACGCAAGCCGGTGTCATCTGGGACCGACGGTACAGCGGGAACCGCGCCGTTAGGTTTCTCGATATCGTCTCCGTCTCGACGGGTGGATTCCTCCTCGTCGGATTCACCACTTCGAATCTCCAGACGCCGGACTGCGGATTCGCTCTCCGAACGGATGACGAGGGCACAGAACAGTGGCGACACACCGTCTCAGAAACGACGGCACTCCTCGCCGCGATAGAAGGAACAGACGAAGAGTTCGTCGCTGCCACCTATCGCGCGACTGGGAGCGGCGGCACTGGTGACAGCGGCGCAGTCGCGCTAAACGACGACGGCACCGAACGCTGGCGGACCTCGCTCAGCGAGTCGGGACAGAGTCAGTTGGGGACCGTCGCGCAGGTTCCGGATGGGAGGTATGCGCTCGGCGGTGTCGACCGCAGTCGTGGATGGCTGGTGCGACTCGAGTCCGACGGATCGATCAGGACGACCCGACGACCGGTGCTCGAGTCGGTTCCGCTCAGCAACGTCATCGATCTTCAGGGCAGCGCTTCGGGGCTGACCGTACTCGCTTCCGGTGGTGACGCGGGAACCGGCGACGAATGGGGTGTTCTGTTCCGGTTAGCTTCGGCTGGCTCGATGGCGTGGGGACGTCGATACGACCAGCAGTTCAGCCAGGCCGCGGTAACCGACGACGGGTACGCACTCTTGGGGCGGGAGAATCGACCCAGCTTCGACCCGGACGTGTTCTTGCCTCCCCGGCCGCAGATCGTCGTTGTCGACAGAGGTGGGTCGGTCACTGACAGCCGGGCGTACGGGTCGTCGGGTGAGGCCCACTGGTTCATCGAAGAGGCGTTGCTTCCGACGCCCGATGGCGGGTTCGTTATCGGTGGCCGATACGAACCCTGGGAAGAGCTGGGGACGCGTCGTGGTTCACTGATACTGCGGACGCATCCCAGTGCCGACTCGGTCGCGTGGGCACGGCTCCACGACGAGGGCGAACGAGTGTGGGCACTCGCTCGTGCGGGCACCCACGACGTGTTCACCGATACGGTCGACGACCAGAGACGAGCGAGACTGGTCCGATTCGACCAGCCGCAGCGGTCGAACGTCGACCTCCAAGCGACGACCGTTTCAGGGCCGACGAGCGAGCCGCTGTGACCTCGGAAGACGGTCACGATTGGAGAGCTGTGAACGGACCGACGACTCGAAGTACGTTAGCGTTCGCTCGTCTCACTCACCGCGGACGGACGCCTGCGCTTTACCCTCCACCCGTGTCCACTCGTAGCGCCGCATCAACCCCCGTACAGCCGTCTCCGAGAGTGACCACGCCTCGCCGACCGGCTTGCCGTTCTCGAGGTTCCGGCCGTCGTACGTTCGATCACTGCCCGCCCGTGTGACGAGCATCGGTTCGCGATAGTCGATCCGGATGGTCTCGCCGGGTTCGATCGGGGCATCCTCGGGGGTGTCGGCGTCGTCGGCTCGGAGGTCCTGTAGCTGCGGGTATGCGGGCTTGATTTGATCGACGATATCGGGGTCACCGCTCATCTGCGTTCGCTCGCGTCCGTCGCGTTGCCCGTACGGATTCGCGAGTCCTCTGAGAATCCATCCATATTACTCATCTCCATGACTCACACACATCTGACCTGCTCTTGGCTATGGTATCACTTACCGCCCGTCGGTGACGCTTAATCTCTCGTTGAACCCCACATCGTCCACGCGTGTCGTGGTACCCCCGCGTGTTGCGATTCGATACCTCGAAGCCGGCGACGTGACGGGAACGGTCGTCATCGACTCGACCTAACGACTCGTCGATTCCTTCGCCTCCGTCTATCGCTCTCGCACGACCGTTCGGGTCCGCTCGGCGTCGAGTCCGAACAGGAGGCCGGCGAGAAACAGGAGTTCGTTGCCCAGATAGTACTGCTGAATCACGTAGTCGACGAGGCCGATGTCTGGCACGGCCACGCCGAAGACGACCAACAGGAGCGCGATAACCGCCGCGAGGCCGGCAATCGCTCGGACGACGACGCCCGAGATAAGCCCGACGACGAACACCACGACCGCCGCGAGGAGACTCATCGCCCACCGACCGGTGACGTCTGACTGTCGCGCGCCTCCACCGAAGCCGGTTCGTCAGCACTCACACCGGCGGTCGCGTCGAACGCGGGTCCGAACTCGGAACGTAGCATTTTGGGTCTCTCTGTGAACTAAACGGCGTCGCCCCGGTTAACGCTGCGGAACCGTCCGTCGGACGGTTCAGACCGCGCGCACGATTACGGTCGCGTTCGTCCGCTCCTCGGCGGAGACGACCGAGAGGTCGAACGCCGCGGCGACGACGACGGTGTCGTTGCCTCGTTGCTGGACGACGACGCCGTCGTCGGCGCGACACGGCCCGAACGCGCGTCCCCGCCCGCCGGGACAGTTCTCGGCGGCCCAGACCTCGGCCGCGCCGGCGTCGTACGAGACGAGAAGCGACTGCCCCCTGTCGGTGGCGGTGCGTTCCACTCGCGCGATGTCTTCCACGAGTTCAGTCCGCACTTCGTCGACCGCGGCGGTCCGGTTCCGCCACCGGTGCTCGCCGTCGACGCCGGTCGCCGCGCCGGTGAACGCCGTCGAGAGCGTGCGTCCGACCCCGTCAACGTCGGCGGCCGGTCGCGTTCCATCGCCGGGCGCGTACCCCAGTTGCGCGTACGCGAACGCCATCGGCACGAGCGCGACGGCGACGACGACGGCCGCGAGGAGGACGACCTGCCCCCGGTCGCGGCTCACACGTACCACACCCACAGCGTCGCCGTACAGCCGTCGGTCGTCACCCAAGCCCGACCGGTCGGGACGCCGGTCGGACGCGGGGGTCCGACGGGCCCGTACGGGGTTTCCAGTCGGTACGAGAGCGGGGCCGGAAGTATCGCGTCGAGCCGCGAGTTGAGGGCGTCAGCCTCGGCGACGAACGACGACGGCGACTCGCAGGCGGCAGCGAGGCGGTCGGCGCCGTCGCCCTCGGGCGCCTCGGCGACGAGAATCGCCAGCGCGTCCGACGCGGTCCGGTCGAGTGCTCGCCGGTCGCCCGTCTCGACGGGTGCGAGCGCGAATCCGGCGACGACGGCGAGGACGAACAGGAGACCGACCGTCACCTCGACCATCGGCGTGGCGAGTTGCGCTCGGTCCGTAGAGAGCCCGCCGTTCCCGGACCGACCCCGGTTCCGATTTCGGTTCCGGGACCGTCGGCGTTCAGTCACCGACGGTCACCGCCAGCGGTTCCACCGTCGCGTCCACTTCGGTCCAGCGCACCGTCACCTCACCCTCGATATCCCCCGCGTCGTCTTCGAGCTCGAACGACACCGTCGGCGGGGCGACCCGCGTCGCGCGGAACTCGTAGTCGCCCGAGAGCCCGTTCGGGTCCCGTAGGACGAGGCGGTCGTTCGCGCTGACGGCCGTGACTGCCGTCCCGTTTCGGGTTACGATGGAGAGTCCGACCGAAGGCGTGCGGTCCGGGAGCGCCACGCGCCGCCGGACGGAGAGGTTCACCGTTGTCGTTCGCGCCGCGGTGCGTTCGACGCGGACGAGGCGGCGGACCCGAACCCCGTCGGGGTCGCCGCGTTCGACGAGCACCTCGTCGCCCAAACGGACGCGAACCGCGCGGCCGCGAACCGACGGCGCGAAGCGGTCCGCGTCGGCGGCGGTCAGCGAGCGAATCGCCGTTTCCGAGACGACGTTCGGCCGCCCGGCGTGCGGCGCGTCGGCCGCGACCAGTCGGCCCGCCAGCGCCTCCGCGGCGTGCCTCGCACCGGGATCGGTGTCGGCGCCCGCGAGTGCGACGTTCGCGAGGAGAACGCTCCCGACCGTCGCCGTCGTCAGGAGGACGAGCGCGGCGGCGAGACTCAGGAGGTTCGCCTGCCCCCGACCGGATTCGCTCGTCACGACCGCCCCCCGTCGCGGCCGTCCGAATCTCCGCGCCCGTTCTCCAGCGACACCGAGACGCGCTCGGAACCGCCGCGGACGACGACCCACGAGTCGCTCGCGCTCTCCCACGTTCCGGTCACGTTCGCCCCCCGCGTCGGGAACGAGAGGCGAACCCGACCGCCGACGCCGACGTCGGGGTGGTCGAGGACCAGTGCGGTGGCGTTCGCCTCCGGGTCCGAAGCGGCGCGTATCCGGTAGGGGTCCCCCCGGAGCGTCGCCGGAAGCGAGACGGCGACGCGGCGTTCGATGCGCCCCGGACGTTCGGGGACGGCGCGTTCGACGCGTTCGGCGCCTCCGACGAGGGCGCGGTCGCCGGCTTCGGCCGCCGCGGTGGTCCGGTACTCAGGGACGATACCGCCGTAGAACGACGCGCTCAGGACGGCGACGAACAGCACGACGACGCCGAGTTCGAGCGACTTCCCGACGACCGGCGAGAGGGCCCGTTCGGTCCGGAGTCGGCCGGGTCGGCGGAGGGCCCTACCGCGGCGTCTCACGCTCCCACCTCCATCTCGAGGCGGAGGTCGTGCACGACGAGGTGGACGGTCCGTTCGCCGGGGAAGGCGGCGACGACGCTGGGGACGCCGTCGCCGTCGAAATCGCGACGTACGGTCGTCGTCCCCCGCCGTCGGAACTCGCGTTCCCACGCGGCGGGTGCGGTCGTCTCGACGGCCACGCGGTACCGGTCCGCCGGCAGGATCCGTCGCTCGTGCGTCGGTGCGGTCCGAAGCGTCACCGGGAGCGCCGCCCCGCGCGCCGACACGGCGTCGGTCCCGGAGGCGTTCAACGCGGGGACGCCGACGTACAGCGTCCCGTCCGCGGCCGCGACGCTCGGCGGCGCCGACATCGAACTCCCGCCGCTCCGACCGCCCGGACCGGAGGTTACCGCACCCGCGACGGCGCTGACGCGCCTGCCCCTCGACTCGTACACCACCGCCCCGGCGTTCACCGACCAGACGACGCCGGAGTCGCCCAAGACGCGAACGGTCCTGTCGGCCGTTCGGAGCGTGCCGTCGGCGAGTCTCACCGTCGTCTCCGTTTCTGTGACGGTGCCCGTATCGAGGGCGTCGTCGATACCGTCGGCGACCCGAGCGGTCGCGGCCGCCGTCGCCCCCTCCTCGACGACCGCGCCCGCCGCGGCGGTGAGGACGCCGATACCGACGACGGTGATACCGAGGAGGACGGCGACGCCGACGACGGCCGACTGTGCCCGGTCCCCGTTTCCTCGACTACGCGTCATATCGACCCCGCCCCCGCGAAGACGAGATAGCAGACGGCGACCAGCAGTCCGGAGTGCAACAGCGCCTCGTACCGGCCCCTGCTGGCCGTGCCGGCGAACCACCCCGAGGCGAGCATCGTCGCCTGCGTCGTCACGTACAGTCGGTGGCGGTCCCGCGCGAGGTCGATGGCGTTCGGGTCGATGGCGACGCTGTCGAGGTTTGCCATCGACGACAACTGCGCGAACCCGTCGAACACGTGCGACCCCGTCGCCACCGTGATGCCGACGACCAGCAGGGCCGTCGTCCACCCGACGGCGACGTAGACGATCATCCCCGAGCGCAGGGCTTTTCGGGCGTGATAGAGTCTCCCTATCTCGGACTGCAGCATCTCGAACACCGTCCCCGTGTCGCTGCCGGCGTCGAGGGCGCCGATGACGAGGCCGATGGTCTGCTCGGCCATCGGCGTCCCGACGCGTTCGACGAACCGGTCCAAGGCCGCGGTCCGTAGGTCCTCGTCGGTCCCCGTGTTCGGCGACGTGAGGCGGAGGGTGAGCGCCAGGTCGGCCACGTCGGCGGAGAGCGGTCCCAAATCGACGTTCCGGGCGACGAGTTCGACGGCCGCCGGGAACGGTCGACCGAGGCTGACGTGCCCGGAGATGGCGTGGACGAAGTCCTTCAACTCCCTGTCCTTCGCGTCGTCGACCCGCGCTCGGCGGACGGCGACGGCGCCGACGGGGACGGCGTAGACGACGTACCCCGCGAGGACGATGCCGACGGCGTCCGCGCCAGCGACGACCGCCAGGAGGCCGGCGGCGACCCCGAAGGGGACGAAGGCGAGCGTCGCGCTGGCCGGGTTGGTCGTCGCCGTCGAGAGCATCCCGAGCGTCGTGTCCGGGCGGGCGTAGCCGACCCGCTGGTCCGGCGGCCGAATCGAGGCGACGAGCGCCGACGCTCCCGCCCCGACGACGAGGATGAACGCGCCGTTGCCGTAGACGACGAGACCGCGGAGCGTCGTCGTCCCCGCCGGCGTCGTCACCGTCGCCGACAGTCCGGGCGTGATGACGCTCATCACGGTCAGCGTGATGACGAACAGGGCGGGCAGGACGAGGAGGACGATGAATATCTCGGCGAGGAGTTCGAGAAAGCCCTCCGCCTGCTGACGGGCGCGGTCCTCCCGGTGGCCGAGCATTCGGCTCTCCATGCGGAGGTAGTTCCGGAGGGCGTCCGAACCCTGGTCGGCGTGCTCGCCGAACTTGAGCAGAAAGGGGGCGAGCGTGTTCTGCGCCGGGGTGTCGCGGGCGACGCGCCGGAGGCCGGCGTTGACGTTGCCGGTCATCGCGGCGGTGTTCAGCGCCTTTCGGCACGAGACGGCCGTCTCGCCGTACGCCCGCGTGTCGGCGACGCGGCGGAGCATCGCCCGCCGGCCGTCGCTCCCGGAGGCGAGGACGTGCAGGTAGCGGACGGCGCCGGGGAGCGTCCGGTCGATGTTCGACCGCCGAGCGGCGGCGGCCCACCGAAGGTACCGTCCGCCGAGAAGGACGACGGCGCGCTTGGCGACGAGACCGACCGCACACGCCGCGAAGACGCCGAGGACGACCGGCGGGACGCGTGGAACCGGAAGCGCGGCGACCGGCGGAACGAGCGCTTCAGCGAACGCGACCCACCCGTCCAGCGTCCGCCGCGGGAGGGCGAGGACGACGACGAGAAACGGAACCGCGGCGGCGAGCGTCGCCAGCCACGAGAGGCCGTACACCCGCGCGAGGAACAGGTCGAACCCCACGCGCAGGTCGGTGCCGCGATAGTCGCGGCGGTGACGTTCGTGTCGGGGGGCGTCGGCGTGGCGGGCGAACAGAGCGTACAGCGTGCGGTCGAAGACCGACAGCGAGTCGTCGCGCGCGGCGGTCGACGGAGCGGCCGTCTCGGTCATCGATCCGCTCCCCTCGTTCCGGCTTCGGCCGGTTCGTTCGTTCCGCTCGATTCGGGTTTCTCGTCCGCTCTCTCCGCTCCGCTCTCGGCCATTTTCCGGCGGACGCGTTCGACCGTCGCCGCCTCGTCGGTTCGGAGATCGGACAGAAAGCCGAACACGCGGTCGCAGTCGGAGACGTTCTCGCGGACGAGATACTCCACGTACCCCCGTTTCCGCAGGAACTCGGCTTCGACCGCTTCCACCTCTCTGTCGGTCGCGGCGGCGACGCGGTGGAACACGCGGTGCGAGAGGCGGCGGTGCTCGTCGCCGAGTCGCGGGTGGTCGTGCGCGACGGCGAACGACCCGTCGGTCTCTCGCCACAGCACGGTGTTCCAGTAGAGCGTCTGGCCGGCTTTCTCGATGGACCCCTTCCGCGCGGTCGGCGGAAGCGCGTCGTATCCCGCCTCGTCGACGAGTTCGACGACTTCGCCGACGTAGCGCTTCCCGTCCACGCGGTGCGGGAAGACAACGAGGTCCAACTCCCGCAGGAGGTACGCCGGGAGACCCTGTTCGACGACGCGGTTGACGAGCGTCTCCACGTTCTCGGCGTGCGTCGTCCCGACGACGCCGTGACCGGTGTTCAGTACCTCGGCGAAGGTCTCGAACGACGCGGGCGTGTTCACCTCGGCGATGACCTCCACGTCGGGGTTCAGGTAGTTGGCCTCGGTCATCAGGTCGGCCATCGAGACCCGCTTGAACTCCGATTCGTGCTCTCGGGTCGTCAGCGAGATACCCGTCTCGTGGGGGAGACGGACCTCTCGCGCCCCCTCGTCGATGCTCACCGGGCGGTGGTCGTAGGGGATGAACGGCATATGTGCGTTCATGAGCGTCGTCTTCCCGACCCCCGTCGGTCCGGAGAACAGCACGACGCGGCGGTGCTCGTACAGCATCCACAGCAGGGCGACCAACTCGACGGGCAGGGCGTCGAGGTGGACGAGGTCGACCGGCGTCATCGGGTCGGCGGCCTGTTTGCGGATAGAGACGTGCGGGCCGTCCGCGGAGATGACCGGCAGGGCGACGGCGCAGCGAATCGTCTCTTCGACCCCCTCAGGTCGGAGATTCACCTTTGCCGAGGGGCGAGAGGCGTTCAACTCCACGCCGTCGGCGGCCGCCAGTTGGGTGACGACGTTGACGAAACTCGTCTCGTCCTCGAAGGCGAGGTTCGTCGGGACGCGGCCGCCGCCGATGGCCGCGTCGTCGACGGCGTCGGCGCGCGGGATGACCTTCACGCGTTCGCCGACGCGGTTCGCCTCGACGTCCTCGAGGTCGGGGTCGCGGATGGGAATGGAGAGGACGCCCTCGCCGACGTAGTCGCGGAGGACGTAGTAGACGAGGTCCTCCAACCGGTCCTCGGCGAACCGGCGGTCCACCGGCGGGAGGACGAGGCCGTACTCCGAGAGCGCCGAGCGAACCCGGTACTCGGTCGCCTCGACCCACGCGCGCGTGTTTCGCGCCGTCAGCCGCCGCGAGAGGAACTGTCGGGCGCGTTCACGGACGAACCCGCGCCGGTCCTCGACCACCTCGCCGGCGTTGGCCTCCCAGATGCGCTCTTTGCATTCGGCGATGAGTTCCTCGTCGCCGGGGAGCAGGTCGGGTTCGAGGACGGCGTACTTCGTCGTGAAGCGGTCGTCGCCGAGGAGGTGGTCGCGATGGAGGACCACGTCGACGTCGAACCCGCAGAACGGGACGGTGTAGTGGCGGAGTCGTTCGCCCGCGACCCGGTCTGCGAACTCGGCGTCCGTTCGATAGGTCGTCGTCGCGGGGGCGTAGTTCTCGGTGTGAACGACGAGCGTTCCGTCCGCGCCGTCTTGGCTCACGTCGACCACCTCGACGCGGCCGTCCAGCGCCAACGGCGTCATCTCGCCCAGGAGACGCAACTCGCAGAGCGCGTAGTACTCGATGCGCCGCCGGGCGGCGGGCGACACGTCGAGCAGACGGTCGAACACGCGCCGGTACTTCGGGGGGACGCCCGCCTCGGCGCGTTCGGCGGTACCCTCGCGTGTCAGCGGCCGGCGGCGGCTGACGACCGAAAAGTGGTCTTCGACGGTCCGCAGGGCGGACTCCTCGCGCGGACCCAACCCGGGTTCGGACACCTCGTAGCGAAACCCGACGTCGCCGTCGTCGCGGACGGTCACGACGACTCCCGGCACCACCTCGTACTGCGTTCGGACGTCCGCGGCGTACCACGCCTCGCCGTGGTCGGGGGGAAGCGGCGGCGGCACGTCTCCGACCGTCACCCGGTTCGGTTTCGCGTCGTTCTCCGCCGGACCGTTCATCGACCCTCTCCGACTCGGGCAGTAGACGTCATCGAAGTATCGTTGCTAGATTTCAGTATATATAATTTGATAATCGACATTGGGATCGGAAATCATTTCGAAGTGAAGCTCTTAGAGTACTCGTAAGCGCCACTAGCAGTGCTGTGAGAACATGAACTATCTCATGATAGGCGGGGCTTCAACTCCGAAAGTCCGTTTTAAATATCAAGATTGATTCTCACAACCTCCGATACGTGCCGGTTGAGAAGCCCCGTGTGCGAAGTAATTTCGGGTCGCGAAGCTCCGCGCGGACACCCCGTCTGCGCGATGATTTCCAAACCATCGAACGGAACGCTCCGTCGAACGTCTCGACCGGTCGTCGGTCGCCGAACCCCGGGGAAGACACAGACATCTCTCGCAGCATCGTTATGCCGACTCACGCGGTATCTGTGGTAATGCCCCTCAATCCGAATTTTCTCGAGCGATTGGTGCTGTTTCGGCTCAACAAGGGTCCGGCGCCGATGCTCGACCTGTTCGGTGCGGCGAGCTTCGAGTCGGTGTCGCTCGCCCTCGAGTTGGGTCTCTTCGAGTCGCTCGCGGGCGCGGAGGCCCCGCTCACGGCCGCGGCTCTCGCCGACCGTCTCGACGCCCACCCCGACGGTCTCGCTACGCTCTGCAACTTCCTCGTCGCCGAGGGCTACTTGACCACCGAGGAAGACGGCTACCGGCTCACCGGGATGACGGAGACGTGGCTGCTGGCCGCCTCCGAGACGGACATGGGGCCGTGGCTCGCGTTCTGGAACGACCTCGTCTTCCCGTTCTGGGAGCGCGAACTCGAAACCGCGGTCAGGGAGGGCGAACCGAGCCGGTCGATCTACGAGTGGTTCGACGAGCAACCCGGCCGCTGGGAGGTCGCGCAGGCCGGCTTTCGGGCGGCCGCCTCCCTCTTGGTGGACGACGTGGTCGACGCGGTGACCGTTCCGGGCGGGAGCACCCGACTCATCGACGTCGGCGGGGGACACGGACTGTACGCCGTCGAGTTGTGCCGCCGGCACCCGAATCTCTCGGCGACCGTTTTCGATCTCCCGGGTGCCGTTGCGGCCGTTGACGACGAAATCCCCGACGCGGTGGCGGACCAGGTCAGCACGCGAGCGGGGGACTACCGGACGGACGACCTCGGGGACGGCTACGACGTGGCGCTTCTGTTCAACATCATCCACGCGCACGACCCGACGGAGAACACCGCGTTGTTTGAGCGCGTGGCCGACTCGCTCGCGCCGGGCGGTCGGATTATCGTATTAGACCAATGGGAGGGGAGCGGGCGAACGTCGGTGAGTCGAGCCGGTCTTCGGTTCGTCGCGCTGACGTATCTGACGACGCTCGGAGCGACCGTCTACGCGCACGAGGAGGTCACCTCGTGGCTCCGGGACGCCGGCTTCGGGGACGTCACCCGACGGAGCGTCGGCCCGCTGTCGGGGCTGGCCCTCGTCGAAGCGACGAAGCGGTAATCGCACGGCTACTCGCCGATAGATGCGCCGCCTACGCGGCGAGCCCCTTCGAACGGCCGACGACGTCGAATAGCCGTCTCTCAACGGTTCGCCAGACAATTCCCTGGCAGTCCGACGGAACGACACGAGAGCCATCGCGCGTGTTCGGCACCGCAAGTTCCTCGGCCGGAGGGGATGTTCCCCGTCGGAGTTCCGATCGACCGCCTCCGAGTCTCGGCGTCCGACCGACATCTGATTGCCAACCTACTTGAGCGAGCGGAGTCTAGAATATATATGAGTTCTCTTCGATCTATTGAGTCGAGTTCGATTTTACCCATACAGATGGCTGTCGGGCCGGGTGAGTTGTGAACCCGAGTCGCGTCGACTCTCTCGTCGACCTGACCTACGGACTGTTGATCGCGGTCTCGGTCGGACTGATCGTCGTCGCCGGGAACGCCATCGGGTTGGCGTTCGGATTCGGGGTGCTGGTCTCCTACGTTCTCCACGTCGTCTGGAAGATGGCTCGTTTCGACCCGAACTGGATGACGACGGCGGTCAAGGAAACCGTCGAAGAGACGGTCAACGAAACCGTTGAGGAAACAGTCGAGGAGACGGTCGGAAAAACCGTTGAGGAAACGGTCAACGAAACCGTTGAAGAGACAGTCGAAGAGACGGTCGGAAAAACCGTCGACGAGACAGTGGAGAAAACGGTCGAGGAGACGGTAGACGAGAAGGTCGGGGAGACAGTAGAGAAAACAGTCGGCGAAACCGTCGAGAAGACGGTCGGGGAGACGGTGGAGAAGACGGTCGAGGAGAAAGTGGGCGAGACGGTGGAAAAAACGATGGACGAGAAGGTCGGAGAGACGGTGGAGAAAACGGTCGGCGAAACCGTCGAGAAAACCGTTGGCGAGACAGTCGAAAAGACAGTCGAGGAGAAAGTGGACGAGACAGTGGAGAAGACCCTCGAAGAACAGCGTGCGGCCGAGAGGGCGGACGGCGAGGTAGAGACGGCCACCGAGGACGACGAAATGGACACGGCCCCCGAGGATGATGAGGTGAAGAAAGTTGCTGAGGACGACGAGGAGGACGGGGCCTCCGAGGACGCCGAAGAGAAGGCCACCGAGGACGACGAGGCCGACAAGGACGACGATACAGAGAATCGATGACCAGCCTCCTACTCGTCGCTGGCGTTCTCGTCGCGATGTTCGTCGCATACAATATCGGAGGGTCGACCACGGGGCCGGCGTTCGGGCCGGCCGTCGGGGCCGGCGCAATCTCCAAACCCGTCGCCGCAGGGCTGATGGGCGTGTTCTTTTTCATCGGTGCTTGGACGCTGGGTCGGAACGTCGTAACGAAGCTCGGCACCGAGTTGGTCGTCGACCCCGGTATCTTCACGCTCGAATCGTCTATCGTGGTGCTGTTCTTCATCGGAATCGCACTGCTGGTCGGGAACCTCTTCGGCGTCCCGGCCTCGACCTCGATGACCGCCGTGGGGGCGATCGCCGGCCTCGCGCTGGCCGGCGGGGTGTTGGATTTCGCCGTGATGGGACAGATCGTCGTGTGGTGGGTCGTCTCGCCCATCATCGGCTTCTGGGTCTCGTTGATCATCGGCCGGTACTTCTACGCACGGCTGAACGGACTGATCGCGATAGAGCGCAGCACGGGACCCCTCCTCGACCTCGACCGATCCGGCGTCGTCCCCGTTCCGCGGGTTCACCGAACGACCAACCGTCGGGAGCTGGTCGGGACGTTTACCGTCGTCGCGATCGGCTGTCTGATGGCCTTCTCTTCCGGCACCTCGAACATCGCCAACGCCGTCGCACCGCTGGTCGGCAGCGGCGAACTGGCCATGAACCCGGCCATCGTCCTCGGCGGTATCGCCGTCGCCATCGGCTCGTTCACCATCGCTCGACGAACCCTGGAGACGATGGGCAGCGACCTCACGGAACTACCCCTCACCGCGGCCATCGTCGTCGCGTCGGTCTCCTCGACGCTGGTCGTGTTCCTCTCGGCGCTCGGCATCCCCGCGAGTTTCGTCATCATCGCGACCATGTCCATCGTCGGGCTGGGGTGGGGCCGAGCGACCCGACCGATGACCGGTTCCGAGATAGTCGCTGGCGAGGGCGGGGCACCGATTAGGGTCGACGCGCTGGCAGCCGAAAGAGAGGGTGAGACGCTCCCCCCGATCGGCGCGGAGGACGCCGATGACATCCCCGATCCGGGGGCGTTGTTCAAGCCCGTGATGACCGCCCGGGTCGTCCTGATGCAGAACGTCGTGCCGGCCATCGCGACGGCCGGTGCCTATCTCACGTTCCGGTTCGTCCCGATATTCGGGTTCTGAGTCGGAGCCGACTCGAACTCCTCAGCGTCGCGCCTCGAACGTATCCTCAGTGACGGCGCTCGGGATGCGATACCCAGGTTTATCCTCCCGTGACACCTTTTAGCGCGACATGGGAACGGACCAGGCACCACCGACCGAATCCGGTGGGACGGGCCCGATACCGCTCTCCACGGGCGAGACGGTTACCCTCCCGCTGTCGACCGAAGCGACGATGCTGGGGGCCGCGTTCGCGGTTCCGAGACGGCAAGTCGCGGCGCTGTTGCCCGACGAACTACGGCCGATGCGGGTGACGGCGCGCGGGAAGTCTGCGGTGACGTTTCTGAGCGTCGAGTATCACCGCATCGGTGACGGTCAGATCGACCCGTACGACGAGTTCGCCGTCGTTCTACCGGCCGTTCACGAGTCGACGACGACGGTTCCGTATCTGTCTGCACTGACCCGCCCGAGCGGCTACATCTGGTATCTCCCGGTGACGACGGAACCCGCCAAAGCACTCGGAGTCGACGTCTGGGGATTCCCGAAGGTCGTGGCCGACATCACCCACGCGGACGACGGCGCTCGCCGACGAACGACCGTCACCGTCGACGGGGACCGGTTCATCACCTTCGAGACCCGCCGTCCGCCGTCCATGGCGACGCGAAAGAACGGTCACGTCTACGCCGTCAAGGACGACGAGTTGCGGCGCGTCCCGACCGAGGTCGTCGGCGAAATCGGTGCGTGGCCGTTCTCCGACGAGGTTTCGGTGACGTTCGGGGAAGCGCACCGCGCGGAACCGCTCCGGGAACTCGACATCGGTGACCGGGCGCTCGCCCGCGTCTCTGTCGAGGGTGAGGCATGGTTCTATCCTGGCGAACCGCCGTTCGCCGAGTGAGAGCGGAACAGTGCCGCGACCGCACCGTCGTCCGACGACGGGAACTCGATACGGATGTTGAACGCACGCACTGTCTCTCGCAGACTCTCCCGACGGCTCCCCGGTCGCTTGTCGTGGCTTCGAGAGAGACGGTACAGAACGCGTACGGACTGATTCTCCGTCTGCTCGGCCGGTCGAGCGTGTTTGAGATTCAGAGTCTGACCTCGTCTGGCGAGAGCGATACGACCATCCGAATCATCTCTACCTCTATATCCGAAGGCACTGTATCGAGGATGAGAGATGATACTGGAGGAAACAACGGAGGTGAAGGCGTCACCAGGGGACGTATATCGGTTTTTCGAGTCGATGGAAGAGAACTACCCGCGGTGGCATCCCGACCACGTTACCTTCCTGTGGATCGACGGAGAGAGTTTGAAAGCGGGAGAGAAAGCGTACTTCGAGGAGACAATCGCGGGAAAGCGACAGCGGAAAACGGTTCGATTCACGCGGGTGGAGTCAGACCGATACATCGAGTTCGAACCGACATCGCTGCTAATCGGACTTCTTGTGCCTCACATCAGTTTCACCATCGTCCCGCGTCCGGACGGTTGTGAGATCACGCAACGTATCAAGGTGCGAACCGGCCCGATCGGTGCGTGGCTCAACCGAGGAGAGTTCGACGCCGTTCGGAAGCACATGCGAGAGGAAGGCGAGAATCTGAAACGGATCTTCGAAGAGAGGGAATAGCTCGACGGAGAGATTCGAGATCAGAGGCGTGGAGCTCGTGGACTGACGGACTCGCTCGCCGAATCGGTCCGTTCGTTCCGATCGTCCCCGCCACCGCTCCCGGGGGGTCACCACCGAGCGCCTTATTCGAGTCCGTCCCTTGACACTGGTGATGGCTACAGTCTCCCGTAACGAGCCGACGCCGTCGCCCGGCGCCCCGCCGGAGTCCGGAGAGGCGTGCGTCCTCTGGCACCGGCGCAACCTCCGCCTCGCCGACGACCGAGCGGTCGAGTACGCGACGGCGAACTACGACACCGTCTGTCCCCTGTTCGTCTTCGACCCGCGGTTCTACGGGGCGAACGGTCTCGCCTGCGACGCCCGACTCCGCTTTCTTCACGAGTGTCTGGTTGACCTCGAAGACCGGTACGCGGAGGCGGGGACGACGCTGCTCTACACCCACGGGTCGCCAATCGACGTCCTCGACTCGTTCCTCGACGCGGGGTGGGATATCGTGGTCAACAGGGAGGCGACGGGGCGGTACGGGAAGGAGCGAGACGACGCCCTCGTCGCCCGCGAGGGGGTGCGGTTCGTCGACGACGACGGCATCCGGTACGGGCAGTCCGACCGGGAAGGATGGCAGGACCACGCGGAGGCGTACTTCGAGGACGAACCAAACCGCCCGCACGAGTCGGGATTCGGAACGCACGGGCTCTCGACGACGGTCGATACCGACGCCATCGAGCGCGAGTACGACGTTTCACCGTCGAAGACGGGCATCTCGACGGGCGGCGCTGGACACGTTCAGCGACCTTCGTGAGGAGTCCGAGGCGGCGATGCGAGAGTCCGCGGTGTTCCGGCGGGCGTCGCTGTCGCCGAAGAATCGAAATATCGTCGAGCAGACGGCGGACCGGACGGCCGAAGACGGGAAACTGACGAGTCGGCGGCGGGTTCCGACTCCGGGTCGACGGACGGGCAGACGGGATTCGATCAGTTCGTCTCGGAGCGGTAGCCGGTCTGCGCGTAGGTGAAATCGCTCGACTCTGTACCCACCTATTAGAAATATACTCTCAGAAATAATAATATATTTCTCGGATATGGTCTCAAAGCCAGTCCATATCGGCTCTATGATACAGCTCTAGGATACTGCAATACCTGCATGTTATTATCTGACACGACCCTTATCTCCTCAGACGACATACTAGTCTCCACAATGAGGGGGAGAGTTCGGCTGGAAAAGCTGACGGAAGCAGGTCTGCAACAGTACGATCAGGAACCGATTCTCGAGGAGGTCAACACCGCGGTTGGGTCTGTAATCGCGAGTTTCGAGGAACACTCCGGCAAACGTCTCGGTGATACGGGCGTTCGCATCACGAGATTCGAACTCGACGTGTACGAAGACGGATCGAACGAGAAATCGCACTTCGCCTACAGTCGTCCCCGTCGGTTCGGCCTGACATCTCCGTTCGGAAACGATTTCCAGTTGCCGTGGCCGTTCCCGCCGCACAAGCACTGCACGTGGCTCCACTGCCTGGACCTGGAAATTCCGATTCCCGGTACAGATTCGGTAATCGTCGTTCCCATCTGCATAGAGATCGAGTACCCCTGCTGGTAAACGAACTCGGGTCGGCCTCCGAGACACCGCCTTCGGCACGTCGTTCGCACCACCTCCAACGGGTTTCGACTGAGACGCGTACCCTGATACATCCGGCTCCACGTGTGTGCGAACCGTCGTACTACAGCATCGCATTCCGCAAAAACGAATCCATATCCGACTATCTTGGCCTCAATACTCCTGTAGATCCAGCTCGATGATGTTCGCCGCGTCCGACACCGCCCGCCGAAGTTCCTCGGTGAAGTACTCGTCCTGTGCGCGACTGGCCGGGACGGCGACGCTGATGGCGCCTCTGACGGACACGCCCTCGGAGTGGGTGTCCCTGATGGGAGCAGCGACGCAGCAGAGGCCGTTCAGTTGCTCCTCGTAGTCGAAAGCGACGCCCTCGGAGCGCGCTTGCTCCAGTTCCGCGTCCAATCGGTCGCGGTCGGTAATCGTCTGTCGCGTCGTCGCCGGCAACCCGTGCCGGTCGACGATTTCGTCGACGCGTTCGGGTGGCGCCTGCGAGAGGAACGCCTTCCCGAGGGCGTTGTCGTGGAGCCGCTTTCTGTTCCCCGCGGTGTCGAAGTTGACCGCGCCCTCGCCCCGGTTGTCGTAGATGTAGAAGCCGTAGCCGTGCTCTTCGACCATCAGGATGCAGAGTTCGCCCGTCTCGCGGGCGAGTTCGTCCACCTTCGCCTTCCCCGCCTGATAGGTGGCCATCTGCGAGACGACGTCGTGACCCATCGTGAGCAGGTTCAGACTCACTCGGTATCCCTCGCGGTCGCGGACGACGAACTCCGCGTCCTCCAGCGTCTTCAGGTGGTAGTGCGTCGTACTCTTCGCGACGCCGAGGTGCTCGGCCACCTCCGTCGCCGTCGTTCGTTCGCGGCCGGCGAGGAAGCCGAGAATCTCCAGGGTTCGCTCGGACGCTTCGATTCGCTTGGTCCCCGTTTCGCTCGTCATACCCTGTAGTTTGCACCGAACAATAATCAAGGTTCACCACAGTAGAACTCCTGCCCGCACGGCGCGATTCCTAATGCACTGGACCCGACCCTGCGTTACAGAACTACGCGCGTAATATTGTGATAGACCGATTCGACAGGGGAGAACCCCTACTCGTCCGTTCGTCCCTCACCACCACCCGTGCGTTCGTCTCCAAGTCGATACGTCGAGTCGGTTCGTTCGCAGAAGTTCGACACGATTGAACGAGGTTAGAGACACGATTTCGTACCGGAGCCAGATACTACCCAAACAATTATTATAGTCGGTTCGTGAGTTCCACGTGCGATGTACTACCAAGACGGAGAGGAGATATTCGTCATCGACGGGCACGTCCACCTCTGGGACGCCCGAGAGGAGAACATCATACACGAGGGCGGCGAGGAGTTCATCCAGTGTTTCTACGACTACCACACCGGATTCACTCCGGAGGAGCGAGAGTGGGACCTCGATGAGTATCGCTACTACGGACCCGACCGAATGACCGAGGACCTGTTCGGGAACGCGGCGGCCGACATGGCGGTCTTCCAACCGACCTACCTGACCGACTTCTACGACGAGGGGTTCAACACCATCGACCAGAACGCCGAGTTGGCCGAGGAGTACCCCGAGCGGTTCGTACTCAACGGCGCGTTCGACCCGCGCGACGGCGAAGCCGGGATGCGCGACCTCGAACGGCAAAAAGAGGAGTACGATATCCAGGGCGTCAAAGTCTACACCGCCGAGTGGAAGGGCGACTCGAAGGGCTGGCGCCTCGACAGCGACGAGGCGTTCGAGTTCTTGGAGAAGTGCGCGGACCTCGGCATCGACAAGATTCACGCGCACAAGGGCCCGACGATTCGGCCGCTGAACCGCGACGCGTTCGACGTCGCGGACATCGACGACGCGGCGAGTTCGTTCCCCGACCTGGATTTCGTCGTCGAACACGTCGGACTCCCCCGACTGGACGACTTCTGTTGGATCGCCGCCCAAGAGCCGAACGTTTACGGCGGCCTCGCCGTCGCGGCGCCGATGGCGCAGAATCGACCGCGGAAGTTCGGCGAGATAATGGGCGAACTGCTGTTCTGGTTGGGCGAGGACCGCATCATCTTCGGCTCGGACTACGCCCTGTGGAATCCGGATTGGCTGGTCGAGACGGTGATGAACGCCGAACTCACCGACGAACAAAAGGACGAGTACGGCATCGAACTCTCGCCCGACGTGATGAAGAAGATCATGGGCGAGAACGTCGCCGACCTGTACGACATCGACATCGAGGCGAAGAAAGAACAGTTCCGCTCGGACGACGTGACCGAGGAGTTCGGGCTCGGAGACCACTACGGCGCCCCCGACGCCACCGCGGACTGATGTCGAGCAGCACCCACAACGACGGCGGTCCGTCCGTTCCCGACGTGCGCGAGCGACTGGACCGCGTCACCGACCCGGAACTCGACGAGTCCATCGTCGAACTCGGCTACGTCGACGACATCACTCCCCGGGGTTCGACCGTCGACGTGACGTTTTCGCTTCCGACGGCGTGGTGCTCGCCCGCGTTCGCCTGGATGATGGCCGTCGACGCCCGCGACGAGGTGGAGTCGCTCCCGTCGGTCGAGACGGCGACGGTGACGCTCCGGGACCACATGCACGACTCGGAGATAACCGAGGGCGTCAACGCGCGCGCGTCGTTCGCGTCGACGTTCCCGGACGCCGACGGCGACGTGGCTAGCATTCGAGCCTCGCTGGACGACAAGGCGCGCGTCGGCCGACAGTTCGAGGCGCTGAACGCACTCGTGGACGCCGGTCTCACCGACCGACAGATCGTCGAGTTGCGACGCGAGGACCTCTCGCTTGACGACGGCGCCGTGTTCGTCCGGGACGGGTCGGTCGGCATCTCCGTCGACCGGGAACCGCTCGCCGAGTACGTCGAGAAGGTCGAAGCAACGGGCTTGGTCGAGACGGGTTCGGACGTGCTGTTCCGAACGCCGGAGGGTGACCCCATCTCCCCCGACGAGTTCGACCTCGTCCACAAGCGGAGTCGCCTCGCGAACGTCAACATGACCGGGCAGGGAAACATCTGCGACGCGCTCAACGAGGCGCGGTTCGACCCCGACCGACCGGAGACGTACGGTCCGGACGGCGAGGAGTCGTGACCGGCGAACGCCCTCCGTTCCGCCCGCCGTTCTTTTCGCCGGCGTCGACCTCGGGCATCGACCGACCCGCGGATTTATACCGAACGATGCGGAACTATATCGTGCACCATGCTAGCAGCACGTTTGCACGAGTACACCGAGGACATGAGCGAACCGCTCTCCATCGACGAGGTCGACCGACCCTCCGTCGACGTCTCCGACGGCATCGTCGTGGAGGTCGAGGGAGCGGGGTGGTGTCAGACTGACAACCACATCATCGAGGGGATGTGGACCGACTACGTCGAGCAGACGCTCCCGATGACGCTCGGCCACGAGAACGCCGGCACCGTCGTCGACGTCGGCGAGGAGGTGAACACGGTCGAGGAGGGCGACCGGGTCATCTGCCACCCCGTCGCGACGTGCGGGACCTGTCGAGCGTGCCGCCTCGGCAACGACATGTACTGCGAGGACCTGTCGTTCCCGGGACTCACGACTGACGGCGGCTTCGCGGAGTACCTCCGCACGAACGAACGCGCCGTCATCCCGCTTCCGGGCGACGTCGACCCGGCGGATATCGCGCCGCACGCCGACGCCGGCATCACGGCCTACCACGCGGTCAAGAAGGCGGTGGACGAACTGAACCCCGGCGACGCGGCCGTCGTCGTCGGCGTCGGCGGCCTCGGACACATCGGGCTGCAGTGTCTGAACGCGATGAGCGCCGCCGATATCGTCGCCTTGGACGTGAAGGAGGCCGCTCGCGACCTCGCGTCGGACCTCGGCGCGAGACACACTATCGACCCGACGTCGGAGGATGTACCGAGTGCCATCG
The DNA here is from genome assembly GCF_031624495.1 of Halogeometricum sp. S1BR25-6. Lineage (NCBI taxonomy): Archaea > Methanobacteriati > Methanobacteriota > Halobacteria > Halobacteriales > Haloferacaceae > Halogeometricum > Halogeometricum salsisoli. The sequence goes on from NZ_JAMQOP010000001.1 coordinate 786,525, forward strand.
ACGACTTCACCGACGGGAGCGGCGCCCAACAGATCATCGACTTCGTCGGCGCCGACGAGACCACCGCGCTCGGGCCCGACATCGCCGCGCCGGGAGCGGACCACCACATCGTCGGCTACGGCGGCCACGTCCACGAACCCTCCCAGACGCTCGTCGACGGCGAACTCGCCTACCGGGGGACGCTCGTCGGGCGCTACACCGAACTGCAGGAACTCGTCGCCCTCGTCGACCGGGGAGACGTCGAACTCCGGACGAGCCGATACGACCTCTCGGAGATAAACACCGTCGCGGAGCGCCTCGAACACGGGGAAATTGAGGGTCGGGCGGTCATCGTTCCCTAGCTCAGCCTACCGCGCACTCTGCTTTCTCTTGGTCTCTTTCCCGACTCGTACGGCGTCTCGTATAGTACTATCTTAGGAGATACGAGACTAAATAGCGCTTCTCCAGATACAGATTGAATGTAAAAGATTACAAAGAGCACAGAAAGGTCCGTACCCCCGCTCGGCGATGAGCCCCCTTCTCGGAGAACGACACATCTATTATGGCCCACGCGCGAAATCCGGCGATGAACAACGTTAGCACGCGGTGGTGTACAGATGAGTGAGGCGGAGAGCTCCGTTCAGTCGTACACGCTTCGTCTCGAACTCGTCGACGAACCCGGCGAACTGCTCCGCTCGCTCAAACCCATCGCGGAGAAGGGCGGAAACCTCCTCTCTATCTTCCACGAACGAGGAAACGTCACTCCACGAGGCTACATCCCCGTCGTCGTCGACGTTGAGGCCACTCCGGACCGCTTCGAGAAGATTGTCGAAGCGCTGAGTCAGACCAATATCAACGTCATCCAGGCCGGCACCGAGCGGTACAGTAAGGAGCTGACTGTCCTTCTCTCCGGTCACCTCATCAATACCGACTTCTCGAACACGCTCTCTCGCATCCAGGAGACCCGGAGCGCGACCGTGACTGACATCTCCATCTCCGCACCCCAGGGGTCCACCGAGACGTCCAGCGCACGCGTCCGGATGGCCACGCAGGCAGGGTCGAAAGACGAAGTCCTCGCGTCGATCAGAGAGATCGCCGAGGAGAAGGACCTCCGCATCGTGGAACCGCTCGTCGCGGGTGGCCATACGTGAACGTCGGCGTCCTCGGCGCTGGTGCCGTCGGTGGGTCGGTGGTCGAACTCGCAGAGGAGTACGGACACACCGTCACCGTGTTCGCCGACTCCCAGAGCGCCGTCGTGGACCCCGACGGTATCGACGCCGCGGCGGCTCTCTCGGCGAAGCGCACCGACGGCAGAGTCGGGTCGGCCGACCCGGAGGCGGCGCTGGACGCCGAGTACGACGTACTCGTGGAGGCGACGCCGACGACGCTCGGTGACGCCGAACCGGGCTTCTCGCACGTTCGGACCGCGCTCGAACGCGACCGTCATGTCGTGTTAGCGAACAAGGGTCCGATCGCCGAGCGGTACGGTGATATCCGGCGACTCGAAGCCGAGAGCGCGGGCACGGTCCGATTCGAGGCCACCGTCGGTGGCGCTCTCCCGGTCATCTCCACTATCGAGGGGTTCGGTCCGTCTCGAGTTGGCTCGCTCCATGGTGTGTTGAACGGGACGGCGAACTTCATCCTCTCGCGGATGAGCGCCGAGGGACTGGACTACGAACACGTTCTCGTGGAGGCCCAAGACCTCGGTGTGGCCGAGACCGACCCGACGTTCGACGTTGACGGGACGGACACCGCGCTCAAGGGAGTCATCGTCGCCAACCTCCTCTTCGAAGGAGAGTACAGTCTCGAAGATGCCTCCATCGAAGGTATCCAGGCGCTCTCCGGGAACATGCTCGAACTGGCGCGTGAGGACGGACAGACGGTTCGGCTCATCGCGGAGGTGCGCAACGGAAACATCCGGGTGAGTCCGCGTCTCGTTCCGAGAGAGAGTCCGGTCGCCCCCTCCGGAACGCACAATGCGGTCCAGTTGACGGTCGAAGACGCCGGACAGGTGACCCTTTCCGGTCGCGGCGCAGGCGGTGCCGAAACGGCGACCGCGGTCCTGGCCGATGTCGGGCGCTTGGGCGAAAACAGACGCTAGTACTTCCGGAGTCGGCTTCTCCCGGAACTGGCTAGTCCGACAGCGGAATTTCCTTGGGGACCGATACCTCGTTCCGGAGGGTGTCCATCACGTCGTCGTCGACGCTGTTGTTCTTCGTGAGTTCGATGAGCGAGGCGAGCTTTTCGAGCGGAATCTGCCCCGGCGCGTAATCGACGTCGTCCGCCAATAGCGGCGCGTATCCGAGCTTCGAACCGTAGAGGTGACCGATGATGCGGGTGTGGCTTCCCAGTTCGCCCATCGAGATGCCGGCGACGTCGATTCCTTTCTGCGTGGCGGCGTGGACGGCTTCGAGGAGGGTGAGCGTGTCCGCTTGGTCCTGCGGAAATGTCGCTACCTTGGCGATGTCGCCGTACGCCGCACACTGTTCGATAATCGCGTCCAAAACCGGTCTCTCGGGTGTCTCCTCGAAGTCGTGGTGGGAGATGATGAGTTGCACGTCGTTTTCGCGGAACTCGTGCGCCAGCCACTTCTTCGAGCGAATCGTCTCGAACTCGATGTCGACGAATTCGACGGCGTCGAACCGCGACGCGGAGAAGAGGTCGTCGAGTCGCCCCGTGTCGTTCGCTTTTCCGCCGAACCACCGGGCCCGGTTCGTCGCGATGATCGGCAGTTCGCCGTCGTACGCCTCCAGTTGTCCGACCGGATCCTCCGCTTTGTCCATCCGAAATTCGATGAGATCAGCAATCCCGCGTGCGTCTTTCTCTCGTGTTAGATCGTTCGTTGTTGCAGCGAGAGCCGATTCCTCGATTTTCATGTGAGGTCTTATCACTCTGCGGCGTATAAACGTTGGCTCTTTCCGCAATATCGCACTGCGGTCACGTCGACAGCGTCGGCTGATGCGCACACGGGCGCCGACGACTCCACACCCGTCCGCTTCAAGTTTTCTGAAACGGAGAAGTACAACAAATTATATCCAGTAGCAAACCAGCCGCTCGAAACCAAAATGGAAGAATAAAATACTGAACGGCTATCTGTTTCCCGACAGTCCGTCTCTATGCTCAATTCCTTCCGTATTTGTTATCGTCTCTAGCACATCGGCGAGCTGTTTCAACCCGATGTCATCCGATCGATCGTCGGGGCGAATCGGAGCGTACGCTAACGTCGACCCGTAGAACGCGCTGATTACTCGAGTGTGCTTTCCGGCCGCTCCGGTCCCGTAGCCCGCAATCTTTGTACCCTCGCGCGATGCATCGTTCAGACACTCCAACAACACTAGCGCGTCACCCTCATCTTTGACGGAGACGACGATTTTGACGAGGTCACCGCGCTCTCGGCATCGGGAAATGATCTCTCGGAGATCGCGTTTCGATGGGGTTTTTTCGTTGGTATAGCTCGATATTAGTACTTGGACTCCTCGTTCACGAATTCCGGGAAGTACCTCCCCTTCGTCGTCCGCGTCCTCCAACGGCACCTCCACCATCGCCACGATATCCGGCGGCGCAACGGAGACCATACTCGCCACCTCGTCGAATGCGAGCGTCTCGCCACCTTCAGTGGCCGCTCTGGGGGAGAGGACGAGCGGAATGTCGTCAGCATAACTCGACAGTTGGGCCCGTGGATTCGCCGCGCTCCCCAACCGAAACTCAACGTAGTCGGCCAGCGTCCGGACTTCCCCAACCGTCGCCAAGTCGTCGGTCACACCCACCAGTCGACACTCGTCAACGTCCATGTCAGACACAGCGTCTCGGAGCGCAAAAGTATTTCCGGGGTGGTCGCGCACTGGTTGCTACGCTTCCTCGGACCACCGCCGAAAACGATCCCTTGGGACGCCGCCAGCCGACATTCAAAGATATCGGAGCATCCCAGTTCGGTTCCATCTCGGCCTCTTTCGATCGGATACCACTCACTGTTACATACATAGAGTCGTAACGAATCTTGCAACTCACTCGACTCAGCACTTCAACATTGTCAAATCCGGCTGGACCTGTCGGCGATGACCCCGACTCGAATCCCAGGCCGAACCGACAACGAGGCGGTCAAAACGAGTCGCGTTAGACACCACGCCGATCTCCTCGTCTATTGCTCGGTATCGGGCCGTAGTTGCCGCTGGCTCGTCGTTTCGAGGACTTACTGAATGGAATCTTCCGGCCCGACAATAGTCAAGTTGTCGAATAGTTCGTCGTAGCCGTTGAGTTCGTAGAGGTATTCCCCACCCAAGACCTCCTCACGGACGGAATCCTCCGAATCGAGCTTCTCGCGGGAGCGTTCTAGCACGTCTTCGGCACCTTCCTGCGGAATCACGGCGACGCCGTCGTCGTCGCCGATGACGATGTCGCCGGGGTCCACGCTTACCCCGCCGCAGGAGACGGTGACGTTTATCGACCCCGGGTCCTGCTTGAGCGGTCCCTGCGGGTTTATTCCCCGGCCGTACACCGGGAACTCCATCTCCGCTATCTCTCGACTGTCCCGGTAGGCGCCGTCGATGATGATTCCGGAGAGATCGTTTGCCTGACACGAGGTGCACATCAGTTCGCCGAGGTGGCCCGTTTCGGTGTAGCCGTTGCAGTCGATGACGAGAACGTCTCCCGGTTCGGTCATCGTAATCGCCTTGTGGATGATCAGGTTATCGCCGGGCGACGCGTTGACAGTGACCGCCGTCCCGGCCATCTCCACGCCGTCGTACGCCGGTCGGATACCCGAGTCCATCGTCAGTCCGACGTTTCCGGTGACGTCCGAGACGATGGTGCTTGGCACGTCTTCGAACGCCGCGACGACGTCGCTATCCGGCCGGTCTACGTCATGCTCTACCGTGTGCATACGGCGACCGATGCGGACGACTCATGTTAAACTATCGGTGTCTCTGACTCACCCGGTGTCGTTCGTCTGTGCTGTCGTCCGTCCGTGGTTCGGTCCGCGTGTTCCCGCCCGCGGACAGCGGCTCTCTTAATCCATAGAATTATACCTGCAGGGCTGTCACGATGCTGTATGCGTGGATTAGCGAAGACAGAGCGTACTGAAGGGTACGTCGAACTCATCGAGCGAGAGCGCCCGATACCGGCGGCCGACGAGGTACTCATCGAGGTGGAGTACGCCGGCATGTGCGGCAGCGACGCGGGCATCTACAAGTTCAAGGCGCCGTTCGAGCGCATGGACCTCCCGACGGTCATCGGTCACGAGTACACCGGCCGTGTCGTCGAAATCGGCGAGGACGTGACGAAGTTCGCACTCGACGACCGGGTGGTCGAACGACCGATCCGGCCGTGCGGCGACTGCTACCAGTGCGAAATCGGCGAGGAGAACGTCTGTCAGCACACGGAGCTCACTGGTATCGACCACGACGGCGCCTACGGGGAACTCATCGCCGTCCCGGCGGACGTCCTCCACCCCGTCCCCGACGGCGTCCCGGCGAAGCACGCCGCGATCGTCGAACCGACGGCCATCGCGACGCGCGCCGTCATCGAGAACTCCCGGGTTAGCCCCGGCGACCGCGTCCTCGTCGAGGGGCCGGGACCCATCGGACTGCTGTGCGCGCAGGTCGCTGCGGCGCAGGGCGGCGACGTGGTCGTCTCCGGGGTCGGACGGGACTCGAAGTATCGCCTGCCACTCGCCCGCGACCTCGGATTCGAGGCGCTCGATGTGGCTGAGACGGACATCGCGTCGCATCGCGAGCGACTGACGGACGGTATCGGGTACGACGTCGTCTTCGACACGACGGGACACCCGTCCGGGTTGCCCACCGCCGCGGACGAGGTGCGGAAGGGAGGCCAGATCGTGCTCGTCGGGCAGACCGGTGAGACGACGATGCCGTACTCCCCGCTCGTCCGGGCCGAAATCGACCTCCAGTGCAGTTACGGGGCGACCTATGAGGACTTCGAGCGCGGACTGCGGCTCATTCAGGCTGGCGACGTCGATTGCGAGACGTTCGTCGACGACCGGTTCTCGCTGCTCAACGCCGAGGAAGCGTTCGAGGCCTTCCTCGCGGGGGAGACTTGCAAACCCGTCTTCGACGTCTCGGTGCTCTGAGTTCCCGCTCCAGTACGTGTCGACGGTCGCGTGAACGACGTGCTCTCGCATCGCGCAGATTTTCGTCCGCCGCCGCCTCGTCGAGTCTCGACTGTCCGTCGTAGTCGACGTTGGACCTGAACTCCTCGGGCACTCGGAAAACGGACGTTTACGACCGCCTCGTTTCTTTGGTGGTCGCCCCGTTTACGACTCCGAGGAGGCGCTCTTAACTTCGGGCGGGCCGTCCCATCGACAGCCGTCGTCCTTCGGTTCGTATCCGAGAACCTCCTTTGCGTGCTCGGTGTCGAACCACCGGGACGCGTTGTCGCTGACGGCGTAGAACGTATCGTACGTCACCGTCTCGTTCCCGAGACAGCACTCGACGAGGTGGGCGAAGTCGCGCTGGGACGTCCACGTCGCCTTCAGTCGCTTCACCATTCGTTCGTACTCCTCGCTTCCGCGCTCCCAGGACCCCGTTTGGGATTGGTCCCACACCTCGTCCTCGTCGCCGAGTTCGTGCTCGTTGCCTCTGTCGACGCCGCGTTCCGCGTCGCCGTACGGGTGGTCGTATCGCTCCGTCCGGACGCTCGAGATGCGGAGCGAGAATATCTGCGTCGGGTAGGCGTCGCGTCGCGCATGCGACCGGAGGATGTTCTCGCCGAAGAGCTTCGAGGCGCCGTAGTAGCCGTCGGGTTTCGGAAGCGATTCGTGGTCGAGTAGCAACGGGTACCCCTCCCCGTAGAGGTCCGGCGCGTGGTCCTCCTCGTACAGCCCCATGACTCGCTGCGAGGACGCGAACACGAGTTTCTCCACCTCGGCGTCCTGTGCCGCCTTGAGGACGTTGTACGTTCCGACGATGTTCGGTTCGACAATATCGCCGAAGTCCGCCCCGGCGTCGGACTGGGCGGCGAGGTGAATCACTGCGTCCTGCCCGTCGAAGGCGGGTCGGATCGCTTCGTAGTCGCTGACGTCGGCCACGTGCGTCTCGTAGTCTGGGTGGTCGTTTCGGTCGAGGAAAGTGAACTCGTATCGATCCTCGCCCACCAAGTGGTTGCGCAGGGCTTCTCCCGCTTCGCCGAACGGACCCGTAATGAGGACTCTTTGCGTGCTCATCGATAATTGAGGTTTAGACTGGAGGCATTTATAGCTTCTGCGAACTTAAACCGACGCTTCAGCCCGCTTCGAGGGCTCTGACGGTCATTTCCCACCGTCAGCAGGATGGCGTGGTTTCAATAATATCGAATTCTCGACGAGCGATTGTATTACAGTACTATGAATGTAACCAATAAATAGCTGAGCGATCGACCGTCTCCGAAACGAAGTCGGAACCGACGGGCTACTGCTGGGAAAGTTTTAGTTCGATGATGTTCTTTTTGTTCAGGAGCGCCGGAGCGAGCGTCTCCTCGATGCGTTCGTCTCCCATCCTGCTGAGCGGGCCGCTGATGCTGATTGCGCCGACGACCTCGTCGGGATTCGATAATATTGGAGCCGCGACGGCACTCACACCGACGAAGTGCTCCCCGCGGTTTATCGCGTACCCCCGTTCCCGCGTCTTGGTTAGCTCTTCGAACAGCGCCTCCCTGTCGACGATGCTCTCGTCGGTGAGCGCCGGAAGCCCTCGTAGATCAAGGATGGCCTCCACTCGCTCTTCCGAGAACTGCGACAGCATCGCCTTCCCGAGCGCCGTGTTGTGCAAGTAGAGATGCGCGCCCAAGGCCGCGTTGTCGTCTATGGACTCGGGTCCCTCCGATTTGTACAGTTGGACCATGTAGCCGTTCTGTTCGGTCCCCACGTTCGCGATCTCCCCCGACTGTGCCCGGAGGTCGTCTATCTCCGGTTTCGCGGCCTGATAAAGCGGCAACTGATCGCGCAGTTGGCCCCCGGTGCGGAGAAAGAGGAAGCTGCACTCGTACCGATCGTCGTGCTTCGTCACGTAATTGTTCTCGACGAGGGTGGCGAGGTGGATGTGGGCGGTACTCATCGGCATGTCGAATTCCGCGGCGACCTCCGAGAGCGTCGTCGGTCCCTCGGTTCGCAGGTACTCTACGATGTCGAACGCTCGTGAGACGCTCTTCAACTGCCGCGTACTCGATTGGTCGTCCTCGCTCATACGAGCCCATCCCATCGTCGCATATTAAGTGCTAGGAAGCGCTTCAAACATGTTGAACCCGAAGTGCAGAAGAGAGACCCCGACGCCGCACGGGGCGGGTGAGAGCGCCTGTACTCCCGGGTATCGGTAGTTTTATTTTTCCCGGTCGGCGATTCACGAACGACCATGAGCGCGGAGAGCGTCGTCGACGACATCTCGCTGATACAGTTCGAGCACGTGCGGGTGTACGTGCTGGAGGACGTACCGAGCGGAGAGACCACCCTCGTCGACACGGCGTTCGAGGAGAACGGCGAGGAACTGGTGGAAGTACTTCGAAGCGAGTTCGGCGGCGTCGACCGTGTCATCCTGACGCACGGCGACCACGGCCACCACGGAGGGCTCCCCCACGTGATGGAGGCGTTCTCCCCGACGCTGGCCGCGCCGGACAACGAGTCGAAACTGTACGAGGCCATCGAGTACGAACCGGACGTGCGGTACGAGGACGGCGACGTTTTGGAAGGCAACATCGAGGTGATCCAAGTCCCCGGCCACACGGAGGGGACGTCCGCGCTGTTACTCCGGGACCGAGATATCCTCATCTCGGGAGACGCGCTGGACGGGGCGGACCGCGCTGGACTCCCGGCCGGCTACCTCCTCCCGCCGCCGGCGCTGTTCAACGACGACCACGAGGCGGCGGAGATAAACCTCTACAACCTGCTCCAGTACGACTTCGAGACGCTGTTGGTGTTCCACGGCTCGAACGTCTTCGAGGACCCGAAGGGGAAACTCGACGACTTCCTCGTCGAACGCGAGTGGGACCCGCGTCCCTGAGTGCCCGAGCGACGTCGAGACGACCAAAACAGTTCCCTCGGGTCAGTCCTCGTCGACGAACGAGGTGACGACAGGACAGGTGGCGTCGAGCAGGATAGACTGGGCGACGCTTCCGAACAGCACCTTTCCGGTCGGAGAGCGGCGTCGGGGACGGACGACGATGTACCGCGCGTTCCGCTCTTCGGCGTAGTCGATGATTTCGTCGGCCGGATCGCCCACTAACCCGACGGTTTCGTACTCGACCGAGATATCGGTCACCGCCTCCTCGGCCATTTCGGCCGCCGCGGCGCGAACCTGCTCCATATCGAGCGGATCGTCGGCCTGCGCGCTGGTCCGTCCCAGATTCACGAACTCAGAGCGGGTCAACGCGTGGACGAAATGGACCGTATCGCCGAACGCCTCGGCCAGTCGCTCGGCCTCTTTGACTACCGTCTTCGTTCTGTCCGATCTATCTACCGCTCCGACGATTACCATGCGTCCTACTGTTTCGTACCCCTACATCATTGTTTCGCCGCCGAACGTCGGACTCTGGCCGTAGATGTTGTCACTGGATGATAGAAAAACCTAAATGATAGTCCCCATACGATAGAGTAGAGATGACAGACGACAGTATCTCTGCCAGCGCTGGGGACAGTCAGGCGAGTACGTACGGTGGTGTGAACCGGCGGAGCGTGCTGAAGGCTCTCGGCGGAACCGGTCTCGTGGCGACCGCGGGGTGCACCAGCCAGTTGTCCGGCGGGTCGAATCAGGAGTGGCCTTCCCGGCAGGTAGAAGTGGTGTCGCCGTGGTCGGCCGGCGGGGGCGCCGATCGGACGAGTCGGGCGGTCGCCGATGCGGCGGAGAGCAACACCGACGTCTCGTGGAACGTCAGCAACCAGACCGGCGGGTCGGGGTCCGTCGGGATGAGTGCGGTGGCCAACGCGGAGCCGACCGGGCACATGCTCGGTTGTACCGCTCCCGAAATCTGCCTGTATCAGCACCTCGGCATCGCGGACTTGGGTCCGGAAGACATCACGCCCATCATGCAGTACACCCAGATGCCCGCGGCCATCGTGGTGCGACAGAACGCCGACTACACGACGGTCGACGAGTTCCTCTCGTACGCGGAGAACAACCAGGTGCAGATGGCCAACTCCGGAATCGGGTCCTCGTGGCACATGGCAGGCGCCGCCTGGGCGTCCGAGGCGGGAATCGACGTGCAACACGTCGCGTACGAAGGTGCCGCGCCCGCCATCACCGCGACGGTGAACGGCGAGGCGGACTGCGCGACGGTCGGCGCGGTGGAGGTCGCCTCGCAGGTCCGAGACGGTCCCCTGACCGCGCTCGGCGTCATGTACGACGAACAGCTCGAATCGCTGCCGAACACGCCGACGATGCAGTCGCAGGGGGTCGATATCGTCATCGGATCGTGGCTCGCGCACTTCGCCCCGCCGGACCTTCCGGACGAGGTGCAGCAGTCCATCGTCGAGACGTACAACACCGTCTACGAGTCCGAGTCGTTCAGCACGTTCATGGAGAACAATAACTTCATGCGCGTCAAGCGCGGTCCCGACGAGCTCCAGCAGTTCCTCGACGAGCGCTACGAGTTCTACGGAAACTTGGTCGAAGAGCTGAACATACAGGCCTGAGCGTCCGCAGTATCGACGACTCGAGGGGCCCGAGACCCTTCGGTCGACACCAGTAGGTTTTTATAAATCGTGAGTGAACGTTTCACACAGTCACCCAACACATGAGCACCAGTAATGCACGTTCGGGGCATCGGCAGACCACGCTCCGGCAGAAACGCGACCGAGGTGAACGGCGGCGAGACCCGATACCGACCGTTGCGCCGTCGCCGACGAACAGAAGGTCGCGAACCGTAGGAGCGCGGGTCACGTCGATTCGCGAATACGATTTGGAACCGAGGTGGTCCACATGACGGTGGGAACCGACAGGCTTCGGTCAAGTCCGCTCGCGGTCGCCTTCATCGTCGGCGCGGCGGTTGTGATACTCTTCGCGGCCCAGTTCCCGAGCGGCGGCGAGGTCGGACCGGGTTTCTTCCCCATCGGCATCTCAGCCGGCATCATCCTCTTCGCACTCGTCGAGTTGGTCACCGAGAGCGACGGTGGCCTCGACGTGAGCGACCACGACCTTCGGGCCGCCGGCGTGGTGTTTGCCCTCGTGCTGGGCTATCTCCTGATGATGCCGCTTGCGGGATTCCTCGTGGGGACGATACTGTTCCTGCCGGTCATCCTCTACTACTCGGGTGTCCGCTCGCCGGCGACGATACTCCTGATGTCGATACTGCTTCCCGTCGCGCTGTTCTACATCTTTAGTCAGTTCTTCTTGGTCCCGCTCCCGGAGGGCGTGATACCGTTTTCCAGACTGCTCCCGCGGCTTCCCGTCTGGGTGATGCTATGATCGAGGCCATCCTCGGCGGGTTGGCGAACGTCCTCAACCCGTTCACGCTGTTCCTGATGGTCGCCGGCGTACTCATCGGCATCCTGATGGGGTCGATTCCGGGGATGACGGCGACGATGACCGTCGCCGTCCTGCTCTCGTTCACGTTCACGATGGACCCGGGCAACGGGATGATGCTCCTGCTCGGTATCTACGGCGGCGCGGTGTACTCGGGGTCGATCCCAGCGATTCTCATCCGTACGCCGGGAACGCCGTCGGCGGCGGCGACCATCTTCGACGGCTACCCGCTCTCGCAGAAGGGAGAGGCGGGCAGAGCCATCCGCATCAGCACCGTTGCCTCGTTCATCGGCGGCGTCATCAGCGTCATCGGTCTGATGTTCTTCTCCCCGCTCATCGCCGACGCGGCGCTGCAGTTCCGTTCGCCGGAGTTCTTCGCGCTCGCGCTGTTCGGGTTGACGATCATCGCCAGCGTCAGCGGCGACTCCCTCCCGAAAGGGATGATATCCGGCCTCTTCGGGATGCTCGTCGCAACCGTCGGTATCGACCCACTCACCGGCTTCCAGCGGTTCACCTTCGGCGTTCCGGAACTGCTCACCGGCGTCCAGTTCATCGCGGTCATGATCGGATTGTTCGGTATCGCGGAGGGGATGAAGGCGTACTCCTCGGGTATCGACGGTGAGGGCAAGAAGGTCGAACAAGATATCGAGGGCATCGTCCCCTCCCTCTCGGACCTGAAGGCCATCGGTCCCGTCTCGACGCTGTCCGGCATCGCCGGCGTCCTCATCGGCTCGATTCCCGGCGCGGGCGGCGACATCGCGGCGTTCATCACCTACAACGAGGCGACGCGGTGGATCAAGGATGCCGTCCCCTCGTTCGGTGAGGGTAACATCCGCGGTATCGCGGCCGCGGAGTCCGGGAACAACGCCAGCACTGGCGGCGCGCTGATTCCGACGCTCACACTCGGCATCCCGGGCGACTCGGTATCGGCCATCCTCATCGGCGCGCTGATGGTCCACGACGTCCAACCCGGTCCGGCGCTCTATCAGGAGGAGACGACGCTGCTGTACACCATCTTCGTCGGCTTCCTCCTCATTTACGTTCTCATCCTCCTCTTCGGGCTGCTCGGAGCGCACTACTGGGTTCGACTCATCAACATCCGGGAATCGCTGTTGTGGCCCGCCATCCTCGTCCTCTGCGTCATCGGTGCGGTGGCGCTCCGGGGCAACCTGTTCGACGCGTGGGTGATGCTCGGCGCGGGTGCCCTCGGGTACGTGCTCCGACTCCGGGGCTACCCGTTGGCGCCGATGGTGCTCGGACTCATCCTCGCGCCCATCGCCGAGACGAATCTCCGACGTTCTCTCTCGCTGTCCGGAGGCTCGCTCGATATCTTCTACACGAGTCCCATCGCACTCGTGATCATCCTCCTCAGCGTCGCGACTATCGCCGTTCCCGCCGTTCGCTCTCTCTCTTCGGGTTCCTCCGCCTGAACAGCGGTTCTTACTTCTACGGGTTTTCCTCGTCTCAACAAGCGTACGGACTCGGAGTCGAAGCGTAGCGTTCGTACGAACGGTACGGAAGCGGAGCCCTTCTGTATTCGTTCTAAATAGGGAAAGCGTATCTACTTCATCCGAATACAGAACTTTACTGGACGCTTATAAGAGATGAATAGAACACAATAGTAGCTTTATTCTGTATACGATTTCACTAGGATAGATAACGATTTCGAATTTCGATACATAGAAATAGAAATCCCGTATATAGATATAACGACTCTGTTTGAGACTTGGGCTAACCCACACGACTCCTCAGCGGTAGCCGTCTCTTGGTGGCATTAAAACACAATCCTACGAAATATAAGATCAATTCTATTTTCCTCAACACTTTACTAGTTACCCTCCTGAGAGTAGCTCGTCATGTCTCCGCTTACCAGACGCGCACTCCTCAAAGGAGTCGCCGGCAGCACGGTCGCCCTCGGGGCGATGGGAACCGCGACGGCCGCGGACGACCGGGAACAGTACGTCGTCACCGCGTCCGGGACGGGCGCACTGAAGCGACTCGAACGAAGCGACGCGGAGGTCGTCGCCTCCATCGCAGGCGATACCGTCCACCTCGTCCTCGCGACCGAGGCGGCGGACATCGAGGGAATCAGCGGTGTCGCGTCCGTCGACCCGAACGAGGGGTATCGCCTGCTCGGCCCGGCGAAGCGGGCGACCAGCACGGCGGAGTCGCTGGACGACCAGTACGCCTCGCTCCAGTGGGACAAGATGGCCGAGACGACCGGCGCGTTCGAGGCGCACGACACCGCGACGGGCGCCGGCAGCACCGTCGCCATCATCGACACCGGCATCGACGAACAGCACCCGGACATCCCCGCCGTGATGGAGAAGGGCAGACTGTTCCGCGCGGACGGACTGACCAGCCCCGACGACGACCCTACCGTGGCGGGCGACGAGACCATCGAGGCGAACCTCCACCCCGACACCGAGGAGGTGGAACCGTACGTCTGGCGCGGCCCGCCGGAGACGCGTTCGCAGTCGGCGGCCGACGACGTGCAATCACACGGAAGTCACTGCGCCGGCATCGCCGCGGCGAAGGACGACATCGACGCCGACGGCGTTCCCGAGGACCTCGGCGTCGTCGGGATGGCGCCGGACGCCGAGGCCGTGCCTCTTCGCGTGTTCTACTGGAAGCGATTCGAGGACTACGAACTCGACGGCGACGCCGACGGCGAGGTCGAGGAGACGATTCCGGTCGTCACGACGCTGTACACCACGGACTTCGACATCATGAGCGCCATCGACTACGCCCCCGACGTCGGCGCTGACGCCGCGAACATGAGCCTCGGTGGCGGCGTGGTGAAGGGTTCCGCGCACAGTTCCGGCGAGCACGTCGCCTACCAGCGCGTGACGCAGGACGCGGTCGAGCGGGGCACCGTCGTGACCGCCAGCGCGGGCAACGCGAGCGCGAACCTCCAACAGGGCGGCTTCTACACCCTCCCGAACAGCGTCCCCGGGACACTGAGCGTCAGCGCCACCGGGCCGAACAACGAACTCGCATTCTACTCGAACTACGGCACCAGCGACATCGACGTCGGAGCGCCCGGCGGCGGCTACGAGACGCTGGAGAAGACGCTCGCGGCCGATACCGAGTGGCCCTATCCCACGAACCTCGTTCTCTCGACGGTGCCGCCGGACCTCAACGACGGCCTCGCGTACGACTGGTACGCCGGCACGTCGATGGCCGCACCGCAGGTGGCCGGTCTCGTCGCCCTGATTCGGGAGGTGGCGCCGGAGATGAGCGCCAAGAAAATTCAAAACGTTATCGAGCGCACCGCCCGCTACAGCACGGGCCGGAGCAGCCCCAAACTCGGCGCGGGCGTCGTCTACGCCCCCGACGCTCTCGAAGAGGCGCAGCGCTGAGCCGCGAGTCCCGCTCGAAGTACCGGCCGCGACCGTTCAATTTCGCGCGCTATCCGTAGAAACCTGACGTGTCGTGCAATTGTGACGAGTATCATCGATAAACACGGTAGTATATATCCGAATCCGGTTACCTAATTTGATATTCTTCGACATAAGGTTATACACTGCCGTCAGAAATCACGGCGGCATGGACACGAACCCGGGGGGACTGTCCGAACTCCTCTCCGACAGAATCCGGACGAGCTATCTGGCGAAGATGGTCGCCGTCTTCGTCGTGATCGGCCTCGTCGTCGCGTCGGTCGGCGCGTACAGCTACGTCAACACGAGCCAACACGTGAAAGCGGAGACATAGGAAGAACTGGTCGCCAACGCGGAGACTCAACGACTCGCTTCGAGGCGTTCGAGGAACTCCTCGCGACGGATCGGCTTGGTGATGTACGCGGCGATGCGGTCGCCGTCGTCGTTCAGGTGTTCGTCCGCTTCGTAGGCGCTGAGGACGAACACGTCGCCGTCGAACGCCGTTTCGTCGAGGCGGTCTATCACCTCCGGTCCCGAGAGGTTCGGCATCCGACGGTCGAGGACGAGGACGTCCACCGACGCGTCGAGTTCCGACAGCGCGGCCTCTCCGTCGGCCGCCTCCCGCACCGACCACCCTTTCTCTCCCGCCAGCCAGATGACGAGCGTCTCCCGAAACGCCTCGTCGTCGTCGACCAACAGGACGGTTTGTTCCGTCGCCTCTTCCTCCCGTTCGGACGTAGGTTGACTGTGCTGCATGCGTCTTACTTTTTGGAGGTCCCAACCCGCGACACCCGGTCGTCTTTACAGATAGTTCTGATTGACGACTCATCTGATATAAGCACTCGCCTTGTATGTACAAGTCCGTTCTTACTATCGGTCCGCTCTCGTCACCAGCGAGACGCGCCGACCGGCCCGCCGTTCAGCACCGCGTCGAGAGTTCTCACAGAACCACAACCGTTCTCCCGTTCGGTTCGGTTCGGTAGCCGAGGTATGGACGACGTACCCGAAGCGCAGGAGTTCTCGCGTGCGACCCTCGCACGGATGCTTCGGCAGGTCGACCCGGATGCGACGCTTCGGGATAGCACCCGCGTCGACCGCGGCTTCTGCTCCATCTACCGACTCGACGTGCGCGGCGACGAGGGGACCGAGTGCGATACCTGAAGGCGTCCCCCGACGGCGAGCCTCGGTCGATTCCGGCCGAACCCCGGATTCAGTCCATTCTCCGCGCTCGCACGTCGATGCCCGTCCCCGCGGTTCGCGGCGTCGTCGACGACCACGGGGCGCTCCCGACGTCCTACTTCCTCATGGACGCCCTCCCCGGCGAGCGCGTCGCCTACGAACGCGTGACTCGGTTCGGCGACGACGCGCTTCGACGACTCGCCCGGGAGACGGGCGAGCAGTTGGGCGAACTCCACTCGGTTCCGGCCGTCGATGCGTTCGGGTTCGTCGGCCACGACACCGCTGAGGGCCGTCACACGGAGCCGGGCGCGGAGCGACCGGGTCTCAGCGCTCCTCGCGGTCGCGCTCCGTCGAGAGCGTCTCGCCCAGAACGGCGTTGATTCCGCGTCGGATTCGGGAGCCGACCGCCTGCTGGGTGATTCCGAGTTCCGAGCCCAGTTCGGCCATCGTCACCTCGCGCGGCGTGTCGAAGTAGCCGCGTTCGTACGCCAAGACCAGCGCCTCGCGTTGGGCTTCGGTCAGGGTCGCCTCCCCCGAACGCCGTCGCGGGGTGAGCGAGCGGACTTCGGTCATCGTGACCGGCACGTCCCACTCCTGACAGCGGTCGTAGAACGCGGCGACGTCGTCGCGCCCGTCGCCGCGTATCCGGAACAGCCACTCCTCGCTCGTGCCGACCGCTTCGAGGAGCGACACCGCCGTCTCGGCCAGCGCACTCAGAACGCCCTGATGGGCGGTGTTCCACTCGACGCGCAGGAGGTACTGGTCGTCGACGGCGTCCACGAGTCGAACGCTCCGCACGGCCGGGTGCGGGGAGAACGCCGCCTCGACGTCGTCGACGCGAACGCCGTGCACCCACACGTACGGGACCACCGTGCCGCGGTTCGGGACGACCCGTTCGAGTTCCACGGTCGCCGCCGGGAGCGCCTCGAAGACGCTTCCCAACGGGAACTCCCGGGCGCGGACCGTGAACGTCGCCTCAGTCGCCATTCTTCGTCGGGCACCGATAGCCGACTGGTGGACGGTCGCGGGAAGGAGTGACTGCTCGCGTCTCCCCGCCGCGCGGGGGGCCGAATCGGGGTCGGTCGGCGTCCGGAAAGGGAATCGAGAGGGAAGAGACAGGTCTGACCATCGAGCGTACTGACGTACAGCGATGATTCACCTAACGGGCCGCTTTCCGTGTGAAAGGCGTTTAAGTGCTCGCGGGCGGCCGTCGTCGCGCAGTCCGTCAGTTTCCGCGGTCGGAACGTCGAACGGCGCCGCCGACCGCTCTCGCTCGCATCAGGTGGGACGCAGCGCACCGTCCGACGGGGCTGCGGCGCTCAGTCGTCCGCCGAGATTGGGTCGCCGCTCGCGTCGGTCGGCGCGGGGCTCTCCCCGTCGTCGAACGGGTACCACGACTGCTTGCCGTCGGTGAGACAGGGGTCGACGTAGTCGGTCTCTTCTGGTTCGGCGAACTCGACGAGCGCCTCCTGTCCGGTGGCCTCGACCCACTGTCTGAACGTCTGGCCGTCCTCGCGGTGGGCGGCGAACGCCTCCAAGAGATTCCGCAGCAGGCCGGGCACCTCGTCGGCGGGAACGCGCTGGCGCACCCACTCGACGAACGAGGGTTCGGGACCGACGCCGCCGCCGACGCCCACGTCGAGCGCCTCGACCATCTCGCCGTTCTTCCGGGCGCGCATGCCCTGGAAGCCGATGTCGGCGGTCAACGCCTGCCCGCAGTCGGCCGTACAGCCCGAGTAGTGCATCTTGATCTGCGAGACGTCGTCGGGGAGTTCGACGTTCGCGCGAAGCCAGCGCAGCATGACCGCCATCCGGGCCTTCGTCTCCGTCAGCGCGAGCGAGCAGAACTCCGTGCCCGTGCAGGCCATCGCGCCGCGGGTGAAGACGCTCGGTTCGGGGCTGTGCGTCTCCAGCAGGTCCGACGCCAACAGCGCGTCTAGTTCGGACTCGGGGACGTCCAGGATGAGCGGGTTCTGCCGACGGGTGAGCCGCATGGCTCCGGAGCCGTGGCGGTCCGCGAGGTCCGCCAGTTCGATGGTCTCGGCGGCGGTCAGCCGACCGAGCGGCACCGAGAGGCCGACGTAGTAGTCGCCGTCTTTCTGTTCGTGGACGCCGACGTGGTCGTGTTTGCCCGCCTCGTCCGGCCGTCCGGCGTTGTAGGTGTACTCCTCGCGCAGGTTCGTCCCCGCCCCTTCGAGTTCGAAGTCGACGTACTCCGCCTGCAGCAGGTCGCGAATCTTCTCCGTCCCCCACTCGTCGACGAAGAATCGGCTCCGGTTCTTCTGGCGGTTTTCGCGGTTTCCGTGGTCGAAGTAGAGTTCGACGAACCCACGCACGACGTCGTAGGCGTCGTCCGGTTCGACGAAGACGTCGAGGTCGCGCGCCCGCCGCGGTTGGCGCCCGCCCAGACCGCCGCCGACGCGGACGTTGAACCCGCGGACGGCCTCGCCGTCGACGGTCTTCTCGGCGGGTTCGAGACCGATGCCGTTGATGGAGTCCTGCGCGCAGCCCTCGCGACAGCCCGTGACGCTGATGTTGAACTTCCGGGGCATGTTGGCCAGGTCGTCGTCGTCGCGCAGTTTCTCCGATATCTCGTTGAGCACGGGTTGGGCGTCGACGAACTCCCGGTGGTCGCGGCCGGCGACCGGACAGCCCGAGATGTTGCGCATCGTGTCGCCGCCGGCCGACCGCGAGGTGACGCCGACAGACTCCAGGCGCTCCCATATCTCGGGGATGTCCTCCAGTTTGAGCCAGTGAAGCTGAACGGATTGACGGGTGGTGAGGTCGATCCAGGCGTCGCCGAACTCGGGATTCTCGACCGGACCGGCGGCGTAGTCGCGCGCCACCTCGCCGATGGCGCGCAGTTGGTCGGGTTCGAGCACGCCGTTCGTGTTCGCCAACCGCATCATGAAGTAGCTCTCCTGCCCGGAGCGGTGGTGGAACACCCCCCAGAACTTAAACCGGGAGAACCACATCTCCCGTTCGTCCTCGGGTATCGACTCCCATCCCTCCTCGGCGAACTCGAGTATCTTCTCGCGGACCTCGTCGCCGTACATCCCCGCCTTCCACTCTTCTTTCTTATTCGCCACCGGAAACACCCCGACTGGTCAATTGAAGTGCTATCGCACAGAAGTTGTGTGATTGGTCCATTAACGTGGCTAAAGCTTCACAGCAATGCATAAAATACTGCCTCTTTAACAAATACACAAGATTGTCTGGTGAACTCGACGGACAGAAAGAAGGCGTCCGGAGCCGACTATATTTCAGGCCACGAGTGATGAATCATTGTTTCGTCGCTCGGTCCGTTCGAGAACTGTCGATATGAAAACCGGCGGCCGAAGAGGGTCGACTCGCGACCCGGTCCCGTCCGGCGCGGCGACGTCGGGGTCGCACGCGCGAGTGAACCTAAAACACACAATACAATATAATCTCTTTGAGGCCCTTCAATTGTCTCCATAGCAACGACTATTGGGCGAGAGCCGGGACGAACGCACAGCTAGCGCGCGTAGCGGTGGACAGTTGTTTTACTCAAACCATGATATTCGTTGACGAAATCCTCGCCACCCGACTATGACCGATCCGAAACCAACCACCTGTATGCGGTGTGCGGTCGGATGCGGCTACCTCCAAGAAGGCGCGGCCCCGGGTCGGGGCGTCGCCGACGTGTCCGGTCACTCCGAGCACCCGACGAGCGGCGGTCGCAAGTGCCGCCGCGGCGTCCGCGAGACGGTCGACCCGAAGGGAGAGCGACTGACGACGCCGCTGATACGACGGGGGGATAGCCTGCATCCGACGGACTGGGACACTGCCCTCGGTGTCGTCGCCACCCGTCTCATCGAGGCGATTCGCAAGAGTCCGACCAACGTCGCCGTGCTGGGAAGCGGCCAGCAGACGAACGAGGCGGCGTACGCCCTCGGGAAGGTCGCCCGCGGCGTCTTCGGGACGCCCCACTACGACGCGAACACGACGCTGTGCATGGCGTCGGCCGTCACGGCGTACTACCAGGCGTTCGGGAGCGACGCGCCCCCGCCGACGTACGACGACATCCCGGAGGCGGACACGCACGTCGTCTGGGGGGCGAACCCGGCCGTCGCCCACCCCGTCATGTACCGCTGGATTGCGGACAGCGCACGGGACGGCGACCTCATCGTCGTCGACCCGGTGTCGACGAAGACCGCCGCGGAGGCGGACGTGCACGTCCAACCCGACCCCGGCACCGACCTCGCGTTGGCGCGCGCCGTCCTCGCGCACCTCGTCGAGTCCGACGACGTGGACCAGGCGTTCGTGGACGCGCACACCGACGGTTTCGAGCGGATGGTGGAGTCGCTTCCGGACGCCGAGACGGCGGCCGCCACCGCCGGCGTCCCCCTCGACCGGGTCGCCGAGGTCGCTTCGGCGCTGGACGCCGCCACGCTACTCTACTGGGGGATGGGCGTCAACCAGAGCGTGCAGGGCACCGCGACGGCGCGGGCGCTCATCGACCTCTGCTTGGCGACGGGGAACCTCGGTCCGGGGTCCGGGCCGTTCTCCCTGACCGGGCAGGCGAACTCGATGGGTAACCGCGTCTGCGCGTCGAAGGGGACCTGGCCCGGACACCGGGCGTTCACCGAGGCGGCCAACCGAGAGCGGATGGCCGAGGTCTGGGACGTGCCGCTGACCCGTCTGCCGGACTCCTCCGGTCCCGGGTTCGTGAGCATCGTCGACGGACTCGCGCGCGGCGACATCGACGTCTGCTGGACCGTGGCGACGAACCCCGTCGCCGGCATGCCGGACGCCGGTTACGTGAAGAGGGCGCTCGACGACGCCTTCCTCGTCGTACAGGACGCGTTCCGCTCGGACACGCTGGCGTGCGCCGACGTGGTCCTGCCGGCGGCGACGTGGGGGGAGTCGACGGGGACCGTGATGAACATGGAACGCCGCGTCTCGCCGGTGACCGCGGTGAACGCCCCGCCGGGGTCGGCCCGGCAGGACCTCGACATCATCGCGGCCGTCGGCAACCGCATCGACCCCGACGCGTTCGACGGTCCCCCGGTGGACCCGGAGTCGGTGTTCGACGAACTCCGGGGGCTGACCGCCGGCACGACGGCGGATATCTCCGGAATCACCTACGACCGCTTGGAACGGGACCTCGCCGTTCGGTGGCCCGCGCCTGACGAGGACACCGAAGGCGGATACCGGTACTACGACGGCGGGGAGTGGTCGTTCCACACCGACTCCGGCCGCGCCCAGTTCTCCACCGCGGTGCACAGCGCCGTTCCCGAACCCATCGACGAGGAGTACCCGCTCACCCTCACGACCGGTCGGGAATCGGACACCTACAACACCGGCGTCCGAACGCGCGGCGCGGGGGAGACGGACAAACCCACCGCGCGGATGCACCCCCAGACCATCGCGGACTGCCTGCTGTCAATCGACCGCGGCGAGACGGTCATCGAGTCGCGCCGCGCCAGCGTCGTCGTCGAGGTCGCACCCAACGACGGCGTTCCGCCGGGCGTCGTCTGGCTTTCCATCCACAACGCGGCCGCCAACGAACTGACGCTGTCGGCTGTGGACCCCGAGTCGGCCGAACCGAACCTGAAGCAGTGCGCCGTCGCGCTACAGGCGCCGGAGCGCGCGCACCCGGAACGCGAACGCGACGCCCCGGTTCTGTCGACGTAGCGGCGGCCGTCACTCCGTCCCCCCGTCGTGTCGTCGCGTCGTCGCTACCAACCGTTCTCCGAACTCGTCCTCGACCCGTTTCGACGACGCCGACAGTTCACCGTCCGACTGACCGTCGGACCGGCGCGACCGCCGCCGAGACTCCATCATACTCGTCTATTATACTACCTCTTTGGTGTGGATTCTAAACCGTATCTCTCCGAGACTCCGCGACAATTCATTTCAACCCTGTAGGATAGAATAATAACTCCATCCGAGCGCTCGTTTGAGGGATTCGCATATCTCGGCTCCCAGCCACCTATTTGTCAACCGAATCTCTTATTAACTATCCATGTATGGCCTCGAACCGTAATGAAGTGTAAGAATAGAAAGTCTGAAGCGAAAGTCGTGAAGGGACGGCACTCGGAACCGGGCGGTCGGTGGACGAACCGGCACGTCTCGGCCGATTCGCGTCCGGTTCGGTCGGCCACGGTCGGACGTGCGGGCGCCGACGGGCGGACCGGGGGGTGTCGGAAGTGAACAGTCCGATCAAGATGACGAAGTACCGGACGCTGCTGCTCGCAACCGTCGGATTCAACTTCTCGTTTCTCATCTGGTTCTCCTTCGCGCCGTTCACCGGTCCGATGGCCGACGAGTTCGGTCTCTCGCTCGCGGAGATCGGAATCCTCGCCAGCGCGGCCATCTGGCTCGCGCCGTTCGGCCGCATCCTGACCGGGTGGCTCTCCGACAAGTTCGGCGCGCCGACGGTGTTCGCCATCGTGTTGGGCTACGTCGGCGTCTTCTCGATGGCCTCGGCGTTCGCCCAGTCGTACGCGGTGTTCTTCGTCGAACGCCTCATCGTCGCCACGGCGGGCATCACGTTCGTCATCGGCATCCAGCACGTCTCCGAGTGGTTCGAGGAGGGGGAACTCGGCACCGCCGAGGGCGTCTACGCCGGCATCGGCAACGCCGGCGCCGCGGGCGGCGCGCTCATCCTCCCGCGCGTGTTCGGGTCGGGGTGGAACGGGCCGCTGTTCTCGACGAACTGGCGCGCCGCGTTCTTCTACACCGGCGTCGTCTCCATCGTTCTCGCCGTCGTCTACTACGTCTTCGGCGAGGCGGCCAAGAGCGACGCCAAACGGCAGGCGACGAAGGACAGCGCGAGCTTCAGGGGCTGGTTCTTCACGGCCACGCGGTACGGCACCGTGGTACTCGCGCTGGCGTACGTGATGACGTTCGGCCTCGAACTGTCGATGAACGGCTGGCTCGCGACCTACTACCGCGAGGGGTTCAACACGGACAACCTCGTCCTCGCGAGCACGTTCGCGGCCACGTTCTCCGTCGCCGCCGGCCTGCTCCGCCCCATCGGCGGCTACGTCAGCGACGTGCTCGCGCGGCGAGAGCAGGACATCCTGCCCGTCTTCCAGGGACGCTACCGCGAGCAGTGGACGTTCGTGACCCTGTGTTTCGTCGTGCTGGCGATGTTCGGGATGACCGCCGCGGGTCTCACCGGACAGGTCCTGCTAGCCGTCGGCGCCGGCTTCCTCGTCGGCACGGCCTGCGCGCTGGCCGAGGGCTCCATCTTCGCGCAGGTGCCGTCGATGTTCCCCAACAGTTCCGGCGCCGTCGCGGGCGTCGTCGGCGGCATCGGCACCGTCGGCGGTATCGT
Organism: Halogeometricum sp. S1BR25-6; assembly: GCF_031624495.1. Classification (NCBI taxonomy): domain Archaea; kingdom Methanobacteriati; phylum Methanobacteriota; class Halobacteria; order Halobacteriales; family Haloferacaceae; genus Halogeometricum; species Halogeometricum salsisoli. The sequence continues at coordinate 809,810 of NZ_JAMQOP010000001.1, forward strand.
CTACCCCCTCGTCTACGCCGCGCCGTACCTGCCGAACCTCCACACCGGCTACTCCGTCGTCGCGGTGTCGATGGTGCCCATCGTGCTCCTGACGGCGTGGGTGTTCCAACCGAAAATCGCGAGCGTGGCCAACGAGGCCGGGTTCGTCGGGCAGGGGGAGACGACGGTGACCTCCGACGACTGACGGCCTCGGGAGAGGAGTTCGCGCCTCCCGCGTCTGCGACTTTCGAGTTCGGACTTCCGACCGCACTGCAGAACGTTGGATTCTTCGCCGCTTTCGTTCCGTTTCTCAATCCGTCGCGAGCGCCTGCCGGCGGCCGACTCAGAACTGCTCTGCGGTGTCGACGCCGATGACGACGCCGGCCTCGTCGTTGGCGAACCCTTCGTCGGCGTCGGCCGTGGAAGCGAACGCCAGTCGCGCCTGTTCGGCGTGGGCGCGGTGGACGGCCTCCTCCACGTCGTCGTCGAACGAGAAGTCGGCGACCACGTCGTCCCACGCCGCGCGAGGGACGCGATACGCCCGCACGTCGTCGACGGTGACGTGGTCGCCCTCCCGTTCGAACTTCGAGTGTTGACCGAGGAGGGCGGCGTTGAACTCGACCAGCGCGTCCGCCAACTCGTCGGGGTCGACGCCCGTCTCGTCGGCGGCGCGATGTACGACCGCGTCGTCTATCGGGGCCTCTCGCGTCTCCGAGGGACTGTCGTCTGACATCTGACTGGTGGGTTCGACGGCGGCCTGCCGGTTCGGTCTTTCGGCCCGACGCGCGCCGGCGACCGACCGATGACGCCGGGCTACTCCTCCTCCGCTTCCGTCAAATCGAGCCGGTACTCGTAGTACGCGTTTCCGTATCGGAGCAGGTCTCTCGGCGGGTAGTCGTTCGCGCCGCCGTCTTTCGTCACGTTGCCGTCGATGTACGCCCGTTCGTTCATCCGCTTCAGCACGGAGACGACGGCGTCGGGGAACGGATGCTCGGCAGTGTACCCCTCTCCCCGCGCCCGTCGGAACACCTCCCGCTCGGCCGCAGAGAGCGTCTCGGGGTCGATTCGCGCTCCGACGAGGCGTCCGCGGATGGCCTCTTCTATGCCCGTCTCGGAGTCGGCGACGGGGTCGGCATCCGGACGGTAGACGGCCTCGTGGAACGTCTCGCGGGCGACTTCGACCCGCCAGATTCGGTCCCTGTGGGCGACGCGCGCGGGGCCGTCGTCGGCGAGGAGTTCGCTCCGGTTCGCAGCGTCGTCATCGCGATAGACGGAGCCGCCGCGTTGGACGAGTCCCCACGGGACGCCGCCGGCGTTGCCGCGGGCGCGCGCCGCCATGTACGCGATTTGGACCGCCCGTTGGTCGACCTCGGGCAGGTCGTCTCTCTCGACGTACGTCGACTCGTCGGCGTCGTCGACTCGCCCCGCTTCGGACAGTCGCAGGACGGGATGTGTCACCTCCTCCTCGCCGACGACCACCTCGTCGAGGCGGTAGTACGTTCCGTTCAGTTCGGCCCACACGGGACCGCTCGTCGGGAACGGCTTCCGGTACTGCGTCGTGTACTCCGTCCCGTTCACGGCCGCCGCGAAGGCCTCCTCGTCCCACGGTGCGCGCGTCTCGTTCAGGTCTTCGACGTACCTCTCGCGGAGCGTCGACGTGCGGCCGTACAGGTGGAACGTGAGTGTCGCGGGGTCGTCGCCGGCCGCCTCGGAGAGCCGGTTCGAACACCCGCTCGCGGCCGAGAGGCCGACTACGCCGACGAGCGCGAGGAGCCGTCGCCTGGACGTGGTGGAGGACATTCGGTTTCGGATTCGCCCAACACGTCAAGTATCTTTGGTATCGTCGGGACTCCAACTCGATTCGCCTCTGAGTCCGGGTCGGTCGGCCGAGGTCGCGTCGCCACTGCCGAGATTTCGCGTCGAAAAAAGTGCGGTTCGAGGCCCCGAATCGACCGACGTCCGCGCTCTCGGCCGAGTTACGCTGACTGGACGGCGTCCAGCAGTTCCTCGTAGTCGGGCTCGTTCTCGGGGGAGTCGGCCTCCCACGCGTACGAGACGGCGCCGTCGTCGTCGACGACGTACACCGCGCGGTTTGCGACGCCGTACAGACCGAGGTCGCCGATGTCGGTTTGGAGGTCGTACGACTGAATCGTCTCCCGGCTCATGTCGCTGACGAGGGGGAACGACAGGTCGTACTCCTCGCGGAACGCGTTGAGCGAGAACGGCGAGTCGGCGCTCAGCCCGTACACCGACGCGCCGGCGTCCTCGAAGTCGTCGGCGTGCTCCTCCAGAGCCGACATCTCGTTGGAGCACGGCGGCGTGAACGCGCCCGGGAAGAACGCGAGCAGGACGGGACCGTCGCCGACGGCCTCGGACAGCGAGAACTCCTCGACCTCTCCGTTCGCGACCTTGTTCGTGAACTCGGGTGCGTCGTCGCCTTCTGAGACCATACCTCCACGTCGGGCTCTCGGGCGGATAAACCGTCGACAGGACGCCGCTCTCGCCGCCAGCGGGAGAGCTATATATCGCTCGACGACCCGTATTCAACGTTGTTGCCGACGGACGAGACGGTGCGACCCGGCCGCGTCGGCGCAGCTTCAATATCCGAGCCGACGTATCTGAGAGCACCTCCGGTTCGTCCGAAGGATTCCCATCATGAGTACCTCCTACCCCACCCGCGGGACGACCGGCCCGCGCGGCCGACGCACGGCCCGCGCCGTCCTCGTCGCCGTCGGCCTGTTCGCCCTCGGCGTCCTCGCCAACCTCGTCCTGAGCGTCGCCGTCGCGGTGCCCCTGTCCTCGCGGCCGTTCTCGTCTGACCGCCGTCCGCGGTTCGGTTTCCGCACGGCGGCGGAGCCGAGGCGGTCCCTTCTCCCGAAGCGTCTCGCCACCGGCGAATCGTTCGGACCGCCGTACTGATAAACGGGTTTCGCACACAAACGGCACGTTCAGGTCAGATATCGATAATATCTATCGGGTGGTCCCGACGAAGGCCGGCGAGCGGTTTCGCCCCACCGTCCCCGCTCCGACTGGTCCGACCCGGGAACCCCCCGAGTCGCCGGTCGAGACACACGTCCGAGTCGAGACGCCTCTATACGAAACTACTACGCTCTCTATCGGCATCCGGAGCGGACAGAGACCGGAACGGGGAGACAACGGCGTCGGGCGTGACGGAAACGGTCGTGATGACCTGCGCGGAGTGCGGAGGCGCGCGAGGACACCGGGTGACGGTCGTCGTCGAATCGGCGCTGACGCGCGGCGGACTCGCGGGGACCAGCGACGAATCCCCCGCACAGCGGATACGGATTCTGAAGTGCGACGACTGCGGGGAGTTCACGCGGAGCAACGCGCTCTGAGGTTTCTCGGCGGAGACGGAAAGCGACCGGGCAGTTGCCCGTGTGGGTGACGGAACGGTCCGGGACGCCGTGCGGCCTCGCTCACTCCGCCCGCGGTTCCACCGGGTAGGGGCCGGTGAACTTCGAGAGGTCGACGTCGGCGACGCTCACCTCGTCCGCGGAGGCGTAGGGTCGGTTGACGACGATGTCGCCGGCGGTGCGGTTGCCGATGCCGGGGATGGAGGTGAGTTCGTCCATGCTCGCCTCGTTCGGGTCCAGCGGGTGGGGTACGCCCGTCACGGACCGGTAGCCGTGGTCGACGATGGCCACGTCGATGGTCTTTCCCAACTCGCGTTCGCCTGGGATGCCGACGAGGAGCGGGTAGGTGCCGAGTTGACGGCCGAACGTCCGGCCGTCCTGGTGGTACTCGAGGTGGACGTTCGGGAGGACCGTCCCCGCGGGAGCGACGCGCTTCAGCATCGGTTGGTCGATCTCCTCGCGCACCTCCTTTTTGTACTGCTGGAACAGTTTCTTGTGCTCGGCGGCGATGTTCGCGCCGTCTTCGGCCATCTCGGTGCCCTCGAACGCCATCACCTGTCGGATGTTGATGCGGCGGACCATCAGACCGGCGTCGTAGACGCGGTGGAGGAAACGCTTGTTGTGCGCGAACGTCTCCTCGCGTTCGCCTTTCAGGCCGTGCAGGAGATTGATTCCGGGGAGGAGTTTCGGCAGGCGGTTCGCGGCGCCGTCGCCGTGCGTCGGCGCGTCGGCGGGCGACTCGCCGGGGCGCCAGCCGGCCTCCTCGTTGACGATTTTGACCGCCTCGAAACACTCGTCTGCGGTGACGTTCAGCGTGTTCTGCTCCTGCACCACGGGGTCGGCGGATTCGAGGCCGAACGCGGCGGTGTCGCCTGGCGTATTGTGTTCGGCGATGATTCGGATGCATTCGCGGGACTGCTCGGGCCACTCGACCACCGTGATGGGATTCATGTTGTCGAGGTGGAGCGTCTCCAGGTCGGGCGCCACCTCGCGAATCCCCTCGTACAGTCGGCGGAGGGCGTCGGGGTTCGGCGCCTCGCCGTCGCCGCCGAACGCGAGGATGTCGGCCTGTCGGCCGAGGCGGAAGTGCTTTGCCCCCCTATCGGAGAGGTTGCCCACCTCGCGGACGACGGACTCGGGCGTCCGGAAGGCGGGGTTGCCGTACATCGGTTCGGTGCAGAACGAACACCGGTAGGCGCAGCCACGAGAGGTCTCCATCTCGCAGATGAGGTACTCGGGGTGGTTGGGGTGCTGTTCGACGACGAACGCCCCCTTCGCGGCCCAGCGGTCCAACTCGTCGTTGTCGCGGTAGCGGTTGTCGAAGCCCTCCAACTCGTTCGAGACGAGGTCGTACGCCGCCGACTCCACGTCGGCCATCGCGAGGAAGTCGTAATCGAGGTTCCGACGCTCCATCTCCTGGGCGCCGGCGTTCTCCTCGCCGACGCCGAAGCGGATGGGACCGCCCATCAGGGAGGTGCCGTCGGCGGTCCACGCGAGTTCGCGCACCTCGTCGGGTTCGGCGGGGGTGCCGCCGACGTACTTGCCGGGGACGGTCATCCCGCCGATGTATATCATCAGGTCGGCGTCGGCCACGTCGGCCCACTTCTGTCTGTCGTCGCGGAGTTCGTCGATGGTGTGGTAGGTGACGTTCTCCTCGGGGACGCCGGCGTCGACGAGAGCCCCGGCCGTGAAGCGCGGGTACGTCGAGATGTACGGCGGCACGCCGAAGTGCGCCGGTTCGTCGACGTAGCCGTCCACGAGCGTTACGGCGAGGTCGGCCGGGTCGGTCATGTGGGAAGGGAGACGGTCGACGGGTAAAACGGTGACTACCTCCGAACGCGCTTCGAGCGCACGTACGGCGGCGCGTCGTCACCCACTCAATGGAAGATGTGCCCCTCGCGCCGCCACGCCGTCCCCGACGGCCGGAGTCGCTCGGCCCGCCGCGTTCGCTCCCACGTCGCCACCGCGGCGACGACGGCGTCGAGAGCGTCGCCGTCGGCGTCCGCCACGGCCCGGTCCCGCACGGCAGGGGCGACGGAGACGCCGTCGAGGGCGGCGAGGGCTTCCAGATTCTCCGTCCGTCGCCGCCGGCCCGCCTCGTCGCTCGTCTTGTACCGCTCGCGGTGAGCGCCGAGGCGGTCCAGCGTCGCGGCGGGGTAGGCTTCGAGCGCCCACGGCAGGTCGGGGTCGGGGTCCTGCATCGGGAGGACGCGCGCCGCGTCGGCCTCGACGAGGGGTTTCAGCACGTCGCGGACGCCGTGGAACGTCTGCGCCTTCACGAAGAAGTGATAGGGAGAGGTGGCGCCGACCGCGCGGTCCGTCTCTCGTGGGTAGTACGTCCGGTCTCCTGCTCTCTCGGCGGCGCGTTCGCGCGCCCACGCCGAGAACTCGCTCGCGTCGGCGAACCCGTTCGGGAACCACCGGACAAACGCCGCCCAGTCGTCGACGCCCGCCGCGTCCAGCAGGAATGCAGGCAGACCGAACGAGAAGTCGAGACCGAAGGCGGTTCGTCCGCCGGCGTCGGCGAGAAACGACCGGAGCGCCGGCAGGACGGCCTCGCGGGCGGCGTCGGTTTCGAGGAGGTCCGGCGCGGCGATGCAGGATTCGACGTCGAGAGCGCCTTCGTCGGCCGTTCCGCGGGCGAGGTATATCGACTCGCCGGCGCGGCGGGCGCCGCTGAAGTCGACGCCGTAGACGGTCGTCGGCGGGTCGAATCCCGTCATACGCGTCGGTCGGATGCGAACGGAATAGTCTCCCCGTTCCGCGCCCGCCAATTCCGCCGTCACCGAGAGACGTTTTAGCTCCCCGCGCGGCCGTGTGAGTATGAGCGACGAGGGACGCGCGGCGGATGGCGGCGCGGCGGCCGAGGCGACGAGCGAGACGGCGGACTCGGGGGGGAGCGAAGCGGTTCGAATCCGTCCCGTCGACCCCGACGACGCCGCGGCGATTCGGGACCTCTACGCCCCGTTCGTCGAGGAGACGGCGGTGACATTCACGGAGCGGGTGCCGTCCGTCGAGGAGATGCGTCGGGAGATACGGGACAAGCGCGAAGCCGACGCTTACCCGTGGTACGTCGCCGAAATGGATGGAGACGGGAGTGCGGACGAAGGCGAGAATGGGGATGAGGGCGTCGTCGGCTACGCCTACGGGGGAAGCCTGCGCGAACGGGACGCCTACCAGTGGGCCGTCGAGACGTCCGTCTACGTCGACCCCGACGTACAGCGCGGCGGTATCGGGAGGACGCTGTACGAGCATCTGTTCGAGACGCTGCGGGCGCAGGGGTACGTCGCCGCCTATGCCGCCCTCGGGATGCCGAACCCCGAGAGCGTCGCGTTCCACGAGGCGACCGGGTTCGACCATCTCGGGACGTTCCCCGAGGCGGGGTTCAAAGTCGGCGCGTGGCACGACGTCGAGTGGTACCGCCGGCCCCTCCGCGAGGCGCCCGCGGACCCCGACCCGCCGCGCCCCGTCTCCGCCGTCGACCCGGCGTTCGGGAGCGAGTGAACGGCCCCGGAACCCCTCACGAGGACCGCGACACCGCGGCGAGGTGGGCCGAAGCCCGCGTGTTTATCATCGTGGCGAGGCTAGGTGGAGACATGCCTGCGACCCTCGAAGTGAAGTGTACGGATTCGGACTGCGAGATGGATATGTTCGAGATGCACTACACCTACGACATGCCCGACGATGTGGGCGTCGAGGACTTCGCCTGTCCGTACTGCCGAGGGACCGACTGCTTGGAAGCCATCGAACTATGAGCGGGCTGAAGGAGTTCGGCGAGTCCGCCGCCCGGAGCGTTCTCGAACGCGTCGGCCGCGGCGTCGGCCGCGTCCAAGAGCGAAAGCCGCTCCCGAACGACGTCCTCGAGAGCGACGACGCCTACCTCGTGGTCTTCGACGCTCCCGGCGTCCAGCGCAGCGACGTACAAGTGCGCTTTCTGGACGGCGAGGTGCAGGTCCAGATAGACCGCTTCCGCGACTTCCACGAGGGGTTCGAGATGCGCTTCCCCGGCCGCGGTCTGTCGCTCGACGGCAGCGCGGAACTGCCCGACGACGCCGTCGTCGACGCCACGGGCGCCAGCGCGACGCTCGCAGCCAACGGGACGCTCCGCGTGGAGATTCCGAAGGACGAACGCGCGCAGGACGTCGCCGTCACCGACGAGGCCGACGTCTCCTCGTCCGATACCGACGCCACCGGAACGGAGGGGGCGAGCGAGGAGACGACGATGGGCGAGACGATGGCCCGCGGTGACACCGACGGCGAGACGGACCGCGGCGACGTCGGCACCCCGGAAGACGGCGACGGCCTCGACGCGACCGGTTCCTCGACGGACATCGACGCGACTGACGCCGCCGACGGGGTCGGGTCGACGGACTCGACCGGCGTGGGCGACGAGGACGAGGATGAGGACGACGACGAAGACGACAACACCGCCGGCCTCGACCGCTAACCAGTCCTAACCCCGCCGGTCAGTCGACGGTCATCCCCTCGACCACCTCGAACGCTTCACTTCCGTCGAACCGTCGCGGGTCGTACGCTTTTTCGACGCGCTCCCCGCCGAGCATCGCCGCCGCGACGGCCTCGCCCGACGCGGGCGCCCACATGAACCCGTGGCCGTGCCACCCGGTGGCGACGAAGACGTCCTCGACGACCTCGCCGAGCAACGGCTTTCTGTCCGGCGTCGCCGTGCAGAGGCCCGCCCACGCCCGCGACACCTCGGCGTCGTGGGTCGCCCGACGGTCGAGTACGTCCGTCGCCGCCTCGACGAACCAGTCGTCGCCCTCGCGGGACCACTCGTCCGGGTCGGCCTCGACCGCCTCGGTGCCGTCGCCGGCGAGGAGGCCCTCTGGGTGCGGGCGGAAGTATGCCCCCTCCGAGGCGTCGTAGCAGATGGGTCCGTCGTACGGCCGACGACTGACGAGGGCCTGCACCCGGTACGGTTTCGTCGCGAGAGGAACGCCGGCGTCCGCGAGCACTCGCTTCGTGTGCGCGCCCGCGGCGACGAGCACCGAGTCGTACCGCTCGGTCACCACGCCGTCCGGGCGGACGACGCCCGGCGGGTCGGTCCGGACGCCCACCGCCTCGCCCGTCCGAATCTCGACGCCCGCCGCGCGGGCGCGGGCGGCCGCCATCGAGACGTAGGAGGCCGGGTCGGTCCACATCGCGTCGGCGGCGACGGCGGCCGTCCCCACGTCGTCGGTCCGGAGGGCGTCGCCGAATCGGTCTCGAAGACCAGCGCCGTCCGTCGTCGTCACGTCGCGGCCGTGGGCGCGCATCCGTTCGGCCGTCTCGGCGACGGCCTCGCCGGTCCGGTCGTCGTCGGCGCGGGCGAGGAAGACGTACGGGCAGGGCGTCGCGGAGAAGCCGGTCGCCTCGTCGCCGGCGAACGCGCGGAATCGGGCGAGGGCGCGCGCGGCCATCCGGACGTCCACGTCCTCGGCGTAGGCGTCGTAGAGGATGCCGGCGGCGCGCGAGGAGGACCCGGCGCCGACGGCGTCGCCGCGTTCGTACACCGTCACCGACGCGCCCGCCTCCGCGAGGTCGGCCGCGGCCGTGAGTCCGACCGCGCCCGCGCCGACGACGGCGACTCGCTCGCCCGACCCATCCGGAATCCCGAACGGCCGCGCGAAGTCGTCTTCTCCCTCTCCGCTCATCGGTGCTCCGCCGGCAGCAGCGACTCGAACGGCCGCTCGGTCAGCCAGTCGATGAGCGTCTCCAGGTCCGCCTCAGCCTCCGAGAGCAGGCGCTCTCCGGCCTCGGCGGACGCGCGGGTGGGCCGGCCGACGGCGCCGCTCTCGGTGAACTCCGCGGCGTCGACGGGGAGCGACGCGCCCGCGACGGTCGTTCCCCACGAGTCCGCGCCCCCCTTCTTCCGCCGCCGCGAGGGCGTCCTCGCGGACGAGTTCGGGCGCGGCCGCGTAGACCATGCTCGTCTCCATCTCGTCGGCGTGCCCGATTCCCTCGGTTCCGAACAGTTCCTCGGCCGTCTCGTCGAGGTTGGACCACCAGTTCCACGGAACGACGAACGCCGTCTCCTCGCTCCGAAGGCGGCGCGCGGCGCGTTCGAGGGCGTCGTCGTTGCCGCCGTGACCGTTGACGACGACGACCTTCCGGACGCCGTGGGTCGCGAGGCTCTCGACGGTCTCCTCGACGTACGCCGCGAACGTCTCCGACGAGACGGTGAGCGTCCCGTCGAACTGCAGATGGTGGCTGCTGACCCCGACCGGAATCGGCGGGAGGACGACGGCGTCCGCGCGGTCGACCGACTCGGCGACGGTGCGGGCGGCGAGGTAGTCTGTTCCCAGCGGCAGCGCCGGTCCGTGCTGCTCTATCGCGCCGGTCGGCAGGACGGCGACCGAGGCGTCCTCGAACCGCTCGCCGGCCGTCGTCGTCGTGTGTTCGTGGAGGTGCGGCGAATGTTTCATCGTAGTCGTCGCTCGTCGGCGGGACACTTAGGCGCTTAGCAGTCGGTGAGGCGAAGAACGGAGCGGGGGAGGCCGGCGCTACTCCGAGAACTTCTCGACGCCGCGGGCGGGGTAGCCGACGACGATGTCGGCGCCCGCCTCCTTTATCGAGGAGACGCGGTCGCGGACCGTCTCGACGTCGCCGACGAGGGCGTAGTCGCGGACGGCCTTCCCGAGCACTTCGCGGGCGCGGCCCTCGGCGCGGGCGTCCGTCGCCGCGTCGGTCGGGAGCGCCTTCGCCACGGGCCGGCGCCGGGCGGCGTAGGCGCCGACGCCGTCCAGAATCTCGTCTTCGTCGTCGGCGAGCACCGTCGGCGCGTAGACGGCGATTTCGCCGTCGTACCCCGTCGCGCGGAGCGCGCGGAGGTCCGTCTCCGTCGACCGCGAGAGCAGTTCGTACTGCGTGCCGCCGGCGGCGAGGGCGACGCGTTCGACGCCCTCGGTGCCGACCCACGCCTCCGGCGCGCGTTCGAGGCCGGCGGCGAGGCGCGGTGCGACGGCGCGGCGACGTTCCTCTTCGGAGAGGTAGGCGGCGTGGCCGGCGACGAAGACGCGGCGGACCCCCTCGGGCACCCAGTTCCAAAGGTCGTCGTCTCCCGTGGGGTCGAAGCCGTCCGCGCGGACGGGCATCGTGAGACGAACCTCGCGGTCGGCCGCGAGTTCTCGAAGCACCTCGGCGTCCGGGAGGTGCTCGCGCCCCTCGTAGTCGACGGCGACGGTGTCGAACGGCGTGTCGAGGGCCGCCCGCACGTCGCACTCTTTCGGCTTCAGGGCCACGGCGTCGAGACCCGTCTGCGAGACGGCGCACTCACCGGTCAACATCGTGTATCACTACTCACGTGAGGAAGGTTATCGTCGTCGCGGAACGCGATCCATCGTCTGTGCGACCATGTGACCCCTCGTTACCGACGGGACGGCATAAACGCGTCGTTCAGGGCCACTTCTTGCCTGCGGGGGACGGTCGAGCGGATGGGCGACGTTACAGTGGGAGTTCGGCGTCCGGGTCGACCACCCGGTCGGGTTCGGCCGGCGCCTCCCAGTCGGTGGCGAGTTCGAGCAGTTGGACGAGCATCCGCCCCGTCGCCCCCCAGACGGTGTAGCCGTCGACGTGGAAAAAGTGGATGCGGTGGTCGCCGTACTTCGGGTGCATCCGCTGTTCGGACTCGTAGTTGTCCAGGTTCGTCAGGTCCGACTCCGCGAGGACGGCTATCTCGGCCACCTCGCGTTCGTCGGGGTCGTACTTCCGGTCGGGGACGCGCGCGACGAACGGCGTCACGGAGTAGTCGGTGACGGTACCGATGTCGTCGAGTCGGCCGAAGAACTCTACCTCGTCGCGGAGGAGGCCTATCTCCTCGTACGCCTCGCGGAGCGCCGTCTCGCGCAGGTCCTCGTCGCTCGGTTCGCGCCCGCCGCCGGGGAAACTCATCTGGCCGGGGTGCTCGCCGAGGTGGTCCGCGCGCTTCGTGAACAGGACGTGGTCCTCGCCGCCGCGGACGAGGACGGGGGCGACGACCGCCGCCTGCCGGTTCGCGTCCGCTATCGTCTCGGCGCCGTGCGACGACACCCGCGAGAGGTCCATGTTGGTTCGAACCGTCGGAGGCGCTTAGCCTTAGCTCTCGCGGCGAGCGGACGTCTGTGTGGATCAAACGGGACAGTCAGTCGTCAGTCGAGCGCCGCCTCCAACCGCGCGCGGACCGTTTCGACGGTCGCCGCCGCGTCCGCGTCGCCGGGCGCCCACAGTTCCGCGTCGTACGCCACGTCGAGCAGGCGCTCGATTCGGGCCTCGTCGCCCGCCCTGACGGCCGCCTCGCTATCCCGTCGCAGGCGGGCGGCGGCGGCGTCGGCGGCCGACCCGCGGTCGACCGTTCTCCGGTCAACGTCGAGGATGTGCGGCAGGTCCTCGGCGTTCGCCGGGAGCGACGGGAACGCCGCCGGACCGGGGACGAGAAGTGCGACGCCGTCGCGGTCGTACGCGACGAGGTAGTACTCGCGGACCGCGTCCTCAACCGCCGCCGACAGCGCCGCCGCGTCGGCGTCCCGCCCCTGCTTGAACGCGAGTTCGTCGAGTGCGCGCCCGAGTTCCGCCCGTGAGAGCGCGCCGAAGAGGTCGACGACGCCCGCGAGGTCGTCGTACAGCGCTTCGGCGTCGGTCACGACGACACCTCCTCGGCGTCTCGCTCGGCGGCGCCGACCACGTCCGCGGGGTCGAACGGCGCGTCCGACCACGCGGGTAACCGCCGGTCCTCGCCCTCGGGTTCGACCACCGCGTCGGCGTAGGCGGCCACCTGTTCTCGCTCGCCCGCCCGGTCGAACGCGAAGTCGTTGAACGCCGCGTCGGCGGCGTACTGGTCGACTAATCGGAGCGCCGCCTCGCGGTAGCGGGCGGGGAGCGTCTCGAAGTCGGGGACGACGCCGCGGTCCGCGAGCGTCCGGAACAGCGTCTTGCCGACCGACTCGCTCATATCGGAGAGCCCGGTCGGCCCGGAGACGGCGCGGTGGTCGTGTTCGTAGGCGCCGAGGTCGACCTGCGCCGTCCCGTCGAAGCCGACGGCGTCGAACGCGCCGCCGAGGACGCCGACTTCGAGCCCCCACGACCGCGGCGCGCGGAGCGACCGGGCCACGTCGCTCGTCGCGGCGAACTCGCCGGAGAGCGCGTACCGGAAGGCGTCGAGGTAGTCGACGACGGGGGCGCGCGTCTCGTCGGCCAGCGCGCGGACCAGCGGCGCGTAGAACAGGCGGAACAGCCGACCGTACAGGCGGCCGTCCTCGACGCGGGCGTAGTAGCCCTTCGAGAAGCCGTAGCCGTTCGCGAGGGGGAAGAGCAGGCGGGGGACGTACGAGCGGTCGTACGTCTTCGTGTCGGCGTCGTGGACGACGACGAACTCCTCCTCGGCGGCGCGCCCGAGCGCCAACCACACGTCGCGTCCCTTCCCGCGGACCCCGCTCAACCCCTCCGCGCCGAGCAGGTCAGAGACGCGCGGGCCGTCGCACCACAGCACTTCGAGCGGCAGGTCGTACTCCGAGAGCCACTCGCGGAACGGCCCGACGCGTTCGGCCGGCGCGCGAAGCGGGACGACCACGCGGGCGGGGTCGACGCGTTCGAGGGTCGAGAGGACGCGGTTGGCCGCCAGCCCCGCGTACTCGCGTTCGGTCATCGGGACGACCACCGCCGTCCGCGCCGTCGGCGCGTCGGGCGTCGGGTCCGAGAGGTCGTGAAGCGTCGTCACCCGCTCCTGCACGTACTCCATCGAGCGACAGTGAGGACTGCCGAAGGAAAAGGGGGCGGGTCGGGGAACCCCCACGCCCGCGGGGGAGCGGTCAGTTCGGAAGTCTGTCGAAACGCTGGAGTGCGAGCAGCGCGCTCACGACGACGGCGAGGCCGAGCGAGAGTCCCGTGAAGATGGCGTCGTACGAGAGGCCGCCGGGCGGAAGCGGGTCGACGACCGGCAGCAGAGCGGTCGCGGCGCGGACGACGTCGTAGGCGCCGTGGCCCTCGCGGAGCACCCCGACGGCGGAGGAGCCGGTGGCCTGAACGATCATCATCCCGGCGGAGTAGACGGCGTAGGCGCTGCCGCGGTGTTCGTCGGGGAGCGTGTCGAGCAGGTAGGTGTCGAGCGCCGGAAAGAGGCTGTGAACGACGTAGCCGACGACGGCCGTGAGGAGGAGGATGGGGACGAGGTCGCTGGTCGCCGTCAGCGCGAGGACGGCGACGACGAACGCGGCGACGATAGCGAGGAGGTACGGCACCGGCGGCAGGCGGTCGGCGAGGCGCCCCGAGACGAAGAAGGCGGGGACGCCCGCGGCGAACAGCAGCGTCAGCGTGTTCTTCGCCGTCGCGCTTCCGAGTCCCTTCGTCTGCATGTACAGTTCGTAGAAGTTGAACAGCCCCTGCCAGACGAACCCGGTGGAGCCGAGGATGACGACGCCGAGGAGGATGACCCGCCACTGGGCCCGCGCGGCGCCGAGAAGGTTCCTGTCGGCCGCGCCCGCCGCCGGGAGTTCGGTGCGCCGGGCGGTGCGGTAGAAGACGACGGTGGCGAGGAAGGCGGCGACGCCGATGCAGACGAAGACGACGCGCCACTCGACGAACACGGAGAGGACGAGCGTGACGAACGGCGCGGCGATGACGGCGGCCAGTTGGGCGGCGGTGCCGTGGACGCCCAGCGCCCGTCCGACGCGCTCGGGGTAGAGTTCGCTCACGAGGGGGTTGGCGGCGACCAAGTAGACGCCCGAGGAGAGGCCCATCAGGAGGGCGCCGACGCCCACCATGACGATGGAGTCGGCGGCGGCGGTGAACGCGGAGGCGACGGTGAGTATTCCGCCGGTGGCGAGGACGACGCGGTGGCGGGGGACGCGCGTCAGGAGCCATCCGGTCGGGAGGCGGGGGACGGCGCTGCCGACCCACACGAGCGTCGCGACGAGGCCGGCCGTCGCCTCCCCGATGCCGAAGACGGCGATGAACTCCTCTAAGAGGGGTGCGAATATCACCCGCGCGAGGTTGACGAGCAGCACCATCGAGCAGAGCGTTCCGAACAGCCGACCACGTGACACGACCGTGCGTTTCGCTCGGGGGGGTTCAAGCGTTCCGGAACGCCGCTGGGTCCCGTCTCGCAGCCGTTCGGAACCGTTGCCCGCGAACCGTGCGAGTCGGTGTCACCTCCCAGCGACTTTTTACGTATCCCTGACAAACGCGGAAGGGTATGAAAACGACGCGGAAGGGGATGCGCGAGGGGGAGTTGGAGAAGGACACGTACGACCGCCTCGCGTGCAGCGAGTGCGGCGAGACGCTGAAGACGCGGAACGACCCCGAGGAGGTGTTCTCGGTTCGGACCTGCCCCGACTGCGGCACCGAGTGGAAGGAGCTGGGATAACCGGACCGGCGACCGCTACTCGAACACCGCGTCGAACGCGCGGGCGCCGAGCGGTTCGAAGGTGCCGGCGGCGACGTTCTCCGCGACGTGTTCGGGCGAACCGGTGCCGACGAGGGCGCTCGTGACGCCCGGCGCGCTCCGCGCGAAGTTGAGCGCCCGTTGTGCGGGCGTCTCCCCCGAGAGCTGACCGTCCACCGCCGCGGGAATCGACTCGGCGAGCGCGCCCTGCGAGAGGCTGGCGCTGGCGAACGCGTCGAGTCCGCTCTCGTGGACGTACCGGAGCGCGCTCACGTCCCCTTCTTCGTCGGGGTGGCGGTGCGCCTCGACGGTGAACGCGTCGGCCATCCGCACGTTGAACGGGAGTTGGACGGCCGCGAACCCGCAGTCGTCCGCGCCCGCGGACTCGGCGGCGCGTTCGGCCCGCGCGAGGACCTCGGGCAAGGAGAGGTAGCTGTCGTGCCCGCGCGGGACGCGGAACGCCTCCCACGTCGCCACGCCGTAGACGCCCAACTCGCCCGCGAGGCGACGCTCCTCCAGCGTCTCGAACGCCGCCTCCAACTGGTCGTACACCTCCTCTCTCGAACGCTCCGTCAACTGCGTCTCGGGGTTGTGGACGTAGTAGCAGTCGATGGCGTCCACCCGAAGGTTCTCCAGCGAGCGGTCGAACATCGCGTCCAGAAAGCCCGGAGCGATGCAGTGGCTCCCGCGGGCCAAGTCGTCGGTGTCGACCAGTCCCGACCGGACGAACTCGTCGCGGACGTACGCGCCGGGGTCGTCGGGCCGCGACCCGTCGAACGGCACGAACCCGCCCTTCGTCGCCACGACCACCTCCTCGCGGGAGACGTCCGCCGATTCGAGGGCGTCGCCGACGGCGCGTTCGCTGCGCTGACAGCGGTAGTTTATCGCCGTATCGAGGAGGTTGACTCCCGATTCGAGCGCCTCGACCATCGCCTCGCGGTAGCGCGCGTCGGCGTCGTCCGTCGGGTCGCCGAGATAGGTGCCGACGCCGATGCTTGAGACGACGCCCGGACCGAACCGACGGAAGTACGTCCGCGCGAACGCGTCGCCGAATCGGTCGCGATACCCCCACGTACCGGATGTCGTCGCCATGGGTGAAGTAGCGGACGGGGGCGTAAACGCGCTCTGGTCCCCTTACACGTCGCCGGACATCGCCTCGAACAGGCGCTCACACAGTTTCCGCCGGGGGAGCGCGTCGCCGCCATCGGTGAGGATGCGGCCGTCGCGTTGAGGAATCTGCCCGCCGCCCATGCGGGCGTGGCCGCCGGCGGAAGCGCCGGGGACGTTGTCGAGGGCGTGTTCGAGCGTCCGGCCCATGTGGACCCGGTCGTCGCGCGAGCGACCCGACAGAAAGAGCGTGCCGTCGCGTTCGCCGCAGACGACGACGGCGGTGACCCCCTCCAACTGGATGAGTTCGTCCGCCGCCTGCGGGATGGCGTCGACGTTCGACAGCGTGCCGACGTCGCTGACGGCGAACGGCCCGCGCACGTCGCGCCCGGCGATGGCGCGCGCCTTCAGTTCCAGCACCTCCTTGGACACCTCCGGGTTGGCCACCCGGTTGAGCACGTCCTCGTCGACGCCGGGGTAGAGGTAGCCCGCGGCGGAGAAATCGTTCGCCGAACAGCCCGCGGTGAGCCGCTTCGTGTCGGTGAGGATGCCGTAGAGCAGGCCCGTCGCGACCATCGAAGGGACGGTGTACTCCGAGCCGACTTCGCTGGCGTGGCGGTCCGGCGGGACCGGCTTCGCGCCGACGTCGCGGAAGTACTCCGCGACGATGCTCGAACAGGCGCCGTAGTCGGTCCGCACGTCGGTGAACCGCTCGCCCGTCCCCTCGCCGGGGTGGTGGTCGACGACGGCGAACGGAACGAGGCCGTCGGCGCCGGCGAATCCGCGCGGACGGTTGTGGTCGACGAGGACGACGTCCGTGGCCGCGAGATCCGTGACGTGGTCGATTACCTCCAGGTCGAGGTCCAACACCGTCTCGAACGCCCGGTTCTCTTGGTGACGTATCTGGCCGGTGTACTGGATGCGCGCGGTCACGCCGACCTGTTCGGCCAGGCAGGCGACGCCGATGGCCGCCGCCATCGCGTCGGGGTCCGGGTTGGGGTGCATCAGCACTGCCACCTCGTCCAGTTCCGACAGTCGCTCCAGAAAGCGGGTCCCCGTCGGACGCTTGAAGTGCAGGATCGCGTACAGACCGCCGCCCAGCGCCACCGCGGCGACGACGACAGCCACGACTAGCCCCGGGTGGTCCGCGAGGACGGATCGGGCCCCACCCACCACCTGCGCGACCCCCGTCGCGCCGACGGCTGCCCTCGACTCCATACCGTGCGGTCCCGTGCCACACGTATGAAGATTCCCTTTGTTTCGCCGTCACGAGAACGACAGTATACGCCGGAGAAACGCTATCCTGCGCCGTCGGCGGCGCGGTAGTCGGCTATCGCGGCACGATAGCCCTCCCGGAAGGTGGGGTAAGCGAACTCGTAGCCGAGTTCCCGGAGGCGGTCGTTCGAGCACCGCTTGCTCGTCAGGACGCGCCGCCGCGCCGCCTCCGAGAGGTCGCCGTCGGCTAGGCGTTCCTCCTTGGTTCGCTTGTCCGGCCGGGCGACGCCGCACTCGTCGGCTAACCAGTCGGCGAACGCCCACTTGTCGGCGGGTTCGTCGTCGACGACGAGGAGCGTGTCCGTCCCGCGGGCGCTCTCGTCCGAGAGGAGAAAGCGGACGGCACCGGCGGCGTCGTCGCGGTGGACCATGTTGAGATAGCCCGCCGTGACCGGACCGGAGAGGTAGCGGTCGAGGCGGTAGCGGTCCGGACCGTACAGACCCGCGAATCGCGCGACTGTGCCGTCGATGCCCGCCTCGGCGGCCCCCTCGACGGCGACCCGTTCGGCCTCGGCGAGGACGCGCGTCTTGTCGGTAGTCGGGTCCAGCGGCGTCTCCTCGTCGACCCACTCACCCCCGTGGTCGCCGTAGACGCCCGTCGAAGAGGTGTAGACGAGTCGCTCCGGCGGCGAGTCGCGGTCTCCGTACTCCGCTACGACGTTCCGCAGACCGTCGACGTAGACCCGCTGGGCGGCGTCGGCGCCGCGGCCGCCCGAACTCGCGGCGAACACGACCCAGTCCGCGTCCGGGAGCGAGGACACGGAGTCGGGGTCCGTCGCGTCGGCGCGCACCGGGTTGAGCCCCGCCGATTCAACCGCCGCGAGGCCGTCGTCGGACCGGCGAACGCCCGTCACGTCGTGGCCGTCGCTCGCCAGTTGGCGACCGAGTTCGAGGCCGACGTAGCCGCACCCGACGATGACTGCGCGGGCCATCTACCGGTCGTTCCGCTCGGCGATGTAGCCGTGGATGGCCGCCAACTGTTCGAGCGTCATCGCGTTCCGGCCCTCGAGCGCCTGCTGTATCTCCTGTCCGGAGAGACCGAGGTCGACGTTCGAGGCGATGGTGTCCACGTCGAGGACGCCCGTCGTCATCCCGAGGAGGAGGTGGTCGCGGAGTTCGAGCACGATGGCCTCCTGATCGGGGTACTCCTCCGAAAGCGCCAACAGCGCGGCCGCGTCCTCGACGCGCATGTCGGGCGCGGGGCCGTCGGCGACGGCGGCGACCTGTTCCTCGTCGACGTCGGCGTCCGCCGCCGCCGCCTCGACGCCGACCGAGTCGACGACGGTCCGAATCTGCGCCTCGTAGGCTTCTCGCAACTTCGCCGGCGAAAGCGACGCCGGGTCGTCGGCCGCGTCGTAGAGCATACTCCCACTCGCCGCGCCTCGGGCAAAACGGTTTCCGTCGCCTCCGTCGCCAACCGAATCACTCCCGCGGGCACCGTCCCGTCGGCGTGTCGCACCGCGGTCCCGGCGCCGACCCGGCCCACGCCGGGGACGCCTCGAACGCGTCGCCGTCGACGTCGCCGACGCCGTTGCCGGCGGGCGGGACGACGGCGACGACGACCGTCCGCACCTCGAACCCGATTCGCTCGTTCGACCCGACGACCTCCCGCGTTCCGTCGCCGTCGACGTCCAGTCGGACGACCGAGCCGTCGCGGACGTACGTCGTCGGGACGGCGCCCCCGCCCGCCGAGACGGCGAAGCGGGCGTACGCGCCGCGGGCCTCAACGACCCAGAGGTTCGCCGTGGCGACCCACGGGTTCAGCGTCGGCGACAGCGGAAGCCCCGCGGGCACCGACCCGAGCGTGCCGTTCAGGACGCGGTCGGTCAGGCGGTCGGCGCCGCGGGACGCCGCTTCGTTCGTCAGTTCCGTCGCGAGCGTCCGCGTTCGGGAGGCGGTGCCGTTCACGGCCGCTTCCGGGACGCGAACCCCCGGAGCGGTCGTCGCCTCGCGCAACTCGACTCTGAGCGCCGTGGCGAGTCGGTCCCGCGTCGAGTCACTCTCGACGCTGACCTCGGACGCGACGGCGGCCGCGAGCGACCCGTTCGACGCGGCGACGGCGCGTGCTCCCGGTCCCCGCCACCGAGCGAGGGCGACGTCCACCGCCTCGGCGCTCTCGGCGGGCGTCATCGCCGTTTCGCGCCGGACCGCGATTGCGGCCCGCAATCGGACCGTGACGAGCGAGCGGTCCACCTCCTCCGCGAGCGCGTCGCGTCGGTCACGGAGCGTCGCGTCCTCGCGGGCCGCGAGCGTCCGGTCGGCGGCGACGAGCGCCCGGCCGGCCGTGCGGAGCGACACCCGAGTCCCGCCGAAGACCCTGCCGACGACCGAGTCCGCGAGGTCGCCGTACGGGAGGGTGAACAGGTTGGTATTCCGGGCCGCCAGCGGCGTGTAGGCGGTTCCGTCCGCGACGCCGTCCACCGCCGCGCCGTCGACGCCGGACAGCGAGAGGTACGCCGGGTCGCCGTCGGGGACGAACGCGTCGTGGTCGGCGGCGGCGACGGCGTCTACAGTACCCGAGTCGTCCTCGGCCGCGCGACTGGCGAGCGCCCCCCTCACCGCGTCCGCGTCCACGTTGCGGGAGGCGAGCGCACCCCGCAGTCGGTCGTTCCGCCCGTCGGCCGCCGCGGCGCGTTCGTCCAGCGCCGCGAGGACGCGGTCGACGTACGCCGCGCGCGCCGCGACGCGGACCCGGTCGGCGACGCCGTCGTACTCGGCCGGCGCGTCCACCAGGTCCGTCCGTCGGTCGCGGACGGCCGCCGCGAGTTCGGCCGCCGCGTTGGCGTGACCGGTCGCCGCGTCCCGCGCCGCAACCTCGACCGAGACGTTTCTGACGCGTTCGCGAAGCCCGGCCACGTCCAGATACACCCACTCGCGGAGGGATTCGGGACGCTCGCCGACGTGGGTCGTCGACGCCGCGGCGCTCCCGCCGGCCGTCCCTCCGCCGGAGAGCGCGGCGCGCCGGGCGACGGCGTCCGCACCGCCGCGGTCCGCGAGTACGCCGCCCGCCGCCCGCGGGACCGACGCGAGGTTCGGTCCGGAGAGGGCGCCGCCGCGGTCGAACAGCGGCGTCACCGACCGCTCGGGACCCGGAAGCGAGCGGAGCGACGCGACGACGGCGACGCGGACGCGGTAGTCGTCCGTCCAGCGTCCCGTTGTCGTTCGTCTGGTTCCGTTGCGCACCCACGTCCGCGAGACGGTGTGACGCACAAGAACCCGCCGAGCGGTCGTCTCGAAGGCGCGTTCGCCGACGCCGACGGTCCGCGGAGCGGCGGGCGTCTCGGCGGCGTGTACCGACACCGCGGTGTCGACGTTCTCGTCGACGAGCGTCCATGCCCCCGCCGAGTCGCTCGAACCGAAAGACGCCGACAGCGGGTCGGGAGCCGGCTTCTGTCCTTCGTCGGCGTCCGTCACCGTCGAGATGACTGTTACGTCCGCGGTGTAGCCGTCTCGACTGAGCGCGGCGAGCGTCGGCGCGTCGTCCCCGTCCTCGCTTCCGAGTAGCGCGAGAAACGCGTCGTCCGCGGTTCCGCCGACGTCCGCGGGGAACGTCTGCGTCGACAGCGGCTGGTGTGTCCGGGGGTTCGGACGCGGCGCGGCGCCGACGAGTCGCTCTGCCGTCTGCCCCCCGACGACGGACGGAAGCGCGTCGGAGAGTCCGGTTCGAAGCGTCGCCGCGCGGACGCCGCGAGCGGCGTCGGGGTCCGTTCGTCCGAACGAGGCGCGCTGTGCGGCGAGGACGCCGGCGTTCGTCGAGAGCGCCACGTGGCGATTCGCGACGACGTTGTCGACGGGCGCGCCGGCGTGCTGGGCGAGGCCGCGCGCCTCCGCGACGGCGAGCAGTCCGGCCGTCGCCCGGCGCTTCAGGCCGGGCGCGTACACCGGCGAGCGGTTCAGTCGCCGCTGGAAGTCCGCCGTCCGGTCGTGGAGCGCGAGTGTCGGCACCGCGACGGTCACGCGCCGGGAGACGGTCCGCTCGGCGACGACACGGCCATCTCGCACGGCGACGAGCGAGACGTTCCGAACCGTCGCCGTCAGCGACCGGCCGCCGTCCGCCGGAGACACGGAGACGTCGCGCAACGCCGGTCCGACCCCGGCCTCCGAAACCGCCGGAAGCGACGCCCGCGCCGTCGCGTCTCCGCGCCGGTGTTCCACGGTCGATAGCGCGCCGCGGGCCGACAGCGCGATTCTGAGCCGGAGGTAGTTTCGGAAGGTCCGGTTCTCACCGAGGGCGCGGCCGACCGTCGTGTTCGCGGGCGTCGTCACCGGGTCGGCGGCGGCCGCTCTCGCCGCCTCGCGGACCGCCACTCTGAGCGCGGCGGTCGTCTCGGCGTCGACGCGGTCCATCGCGACGTCGACCGAATCGTCCACGACGCCGGCCTCAGGGGAAGCGAGCGACGCCGCGAACGTCGAACTCCCGACGAGGAGCAGCACGCCGACGAGGGCGAACGGGACTCGCGCTCGCTCGTCGTCCGCCAGACGCATCAGCGACCGTCCTCCGTCGTTCGCCCGCCGTCCGTCACGTCGTCTCCGCCGTCGCCGTTCCACGCGCGGACGACGATTCGCACCTCGGAGACGGAGACGGCGGCCGCGGCCGCCTCGGGCGAGTCGTAGCGCCCTCGAAGGTCGGACTCGACGCGGGGGGCGAGGGTGGACGCGAAGCGCCGGTTCGCCGTCCGCGTGTCCGCGTCGCCGACGGCGTCGGCGGTATCGGTCGCCGAGACGCCCAGTTCTGCGGCGAGGCGGGCGTAGCGGTACCGCGCGAACGTCGAGACTGGGGCGTCGTCGCGGAGCGCAAGCCGCATCCGACCGGCCGGCGCCAGCACGTCGACGGTGCGGTTCGCGACGGCGTCCGACAGCGACGCGAAGTCGCGCGTCTCGCGCGGAGAGAGCGGTTCCGCCCCCGTCGGGACGGTGAGCGTCGCCGCGTCGACGGCTTCGCCCTCGGGGGGAGCGCCCCCGACGGCGACGCGGCCCTCGACCGGCGCGTCGGGGTACGGCCGCCAGACGGCGTCGATTCGGAGACCGACGGTCGATAGTTCGCTCCGGACGGCGCCGCGGACGGCCGCCCGCAGGCCGTCCCGCGCGTTCGTAACGGGGGCGCCGTCGAAACCGGCCGTCCCGACGGCGACTCTGGCGAGGAGGCCGGCGAACGATCCGCGCGTCGTCCGCTCGAACTCCGGGCCGGCCGTGCGCTCGAAGCGGACGCCTTTCTCGAAGCCGTTCGCCCGACGCGCCCCCGGCGCGAGCGAGTAGTTCACCGTGGCGGTGCTCGTCGCGAGGACGGCGGCGACGGCGTCCGGGCGGTCCGCACCCTCGTCCACCGCGTCCGCGGACGTTCCGACGTCGGCGGCGGTGACGCCGAGGACGGCGGCGCCGAGGAGGAGGAAGAACACCGCGGCGTCGACGGCGGCGTTCACGACCACACCGCCACCGAGAGCCGTCCGGGTTCGACGCGGCCGGGAGCGAGTCGGACGCTGACGAGGCGACCGGCGCGGTCGACGCGGTTCGTGCGGTCCGCTGCGTCCGACGAGTCCCCGGGAACGGCGGGACCGACGCCCCACTCGCGGCCGTCCGCTGCGAGCGAGACGTTGAGTCGGCGCCCGGCGGGGCCGCGGTCGCGGGCCTCGGCGAGTCGTGCGGGAGCGACCACGCCGCCGTCGCTCGCCGCATCCGCGACGCGGTCCAGCGTCGGACCGGCCGTGCTCCGTTCGTCGACGACTGGCACCGCGCCGGCGAGGACGGTCGCGTAGAGACTCACGCCGGCGCAGACGGCGAAGAGGGCCGCGAGGGCGGCGACGGGCGACGCCTGCGCGCGGGTTCCCTCGCCGCTCGCGTCGGACGCCGTTCCCCGCTCGGTCGACGGTTCACGCGTCGACGAGGACGACATCGACCCCCTCCCAGGCCGTCGTGCGAACGAGAAGCGTGCGGTCCACCGCGCGCCAGGGCGCGTCGGTCCCGCGGGCGCGGGCGTCGACGACCGCCTGCCGGAACGCCTCCGGGTCGTCGTAGGCGTCCGAGGGGTGCGCGCCGTGCACAACGTCGCGGAGTCGCGAGTTCCCCGGCGGGACGGGCGTGACCGGGCCGAATGCGAGCGTCGCGTGTGCGGTCCCCGCGTCGTTCCGCAAAGCGAGTCGGCGCGGGCGGAGTCTGACCGCCGTCGCGTCCAGCGGGTGTTCGGCGGTCGAGGTGTACTCGGCGGCCGCGGCGCGGTCCACCGTCGCGGCCGCGGACTCGGCGTCCGGCGGCGGGGCCGTCGGGAGTCCGGCGGCGGCGCCGACGAGGGCGACGCCCGCGAGCGAGAGTCCGAGCCACGCGTACCACGCGTCGAGCGGTAAGTCGAGCATGGGCCGTCTGGCCGCGGATTCGTATATAAACGCTCGGCCGGCGGATGTTCGACCCCGCCGTCAGAACAGGAGCGACGCACCGCGGAACGCGGCGAGGTAGGACCCCGTCGCCGCGAGGAGGGCGATTCCGACCCGATAGCCGACGAGCGTCCGGTCGAGCCCCCGGTCCAGTCCGGTCGAGAGGACGGTCAGCGCGACGGCGAGAAAGAGGACGTAGCCGCCGACCGCCGAACCGAGCAGTTCGGGTCCGAGCGTCGCCGCCCCCGCCTCCGTCCCGCGGTCGGCGAGGGTGGCGTCGACCGACCCCATCCGGGCCGACATGGCGACGGTGGCGCCGCCGACGAGGGGCGCGAACAGGGCGGCGGTGTTCGAGAGCGTCCCCGTTACCGCGGCGAGTTCGCGCCGGGCATCCGACTCGACCCGACGGAGGTCCCGCAGGTGGTCCGCGCCGGCGACGAGAGCATCCCCGGCGGGTCGCCCCTCGTTCGCCGCGACGGACAGGAGTCCGGCGGCCCCCCGCGCCCGCGGACTCGGTACGTCGGCGAGGGCGCCGTATCTCCCCAAGAAGGCCTCGCGGACGCCGACGCGGAGGCGGCGCCGGACGCCGGCCGCCTCGGCGAACACCTCGCCGGCGGGCGTCGAGAACGCCTCGGCCGCGGATTCGACGGCCGCCTCCACCGAGTCGCCCGCGTCGACGCGTCGACCGACGAGCGAGAGGGCGTCGTCCAGTCCGTCCTCGACCGCTCGTGTGCGCGCCCGCACCTCCGCCGCGGGTCGGTAGCGCACGAGCAATCCGGCTCCGAGGCCCGAACCGACGGCCGTCAACCAGTCGGCCCACGGGGCGACGGCGGCCCCGACGACCCACCCCCCGGCGCCGCAGGCCACGGCGGCGCCCAGCGCTCGCGCGGGCGAGGAGGGGACGTCCGGGTGACTCGAATCGATGCGCGGCGGCGCCAGCGCCACCGGTCGTCGGAGCAGAATCCACGCCCCCGCGGCGACTAACGAGAGCGGAAGCAGCAGGTCGTAGACGGCGACGAACAGCGCTGTCGGAACCGAGACGCCGCCGGCGCGGGCCGCCGGGAGGACGCCGACCAGCGCCAACGGAAGCAGGACGCCGAAGGCGTAGACGCCCGTCGCCGGTCCGCGGACGTCCGCCGCGAACGACGCGAGGTCGTCCCGAGTGCCGTCCAGCACGGCGTCGAGCGCGCGGTCCAATGTCCGCTCTCGGTCCGTGGGCCGGGCGTCGGCGGCCGTCTGGAGCAACGAGACCGCTCTGGCGAGCGCCGGGAACCCTTCGGCCCATTCGGCGGCGAACGACTCGAACCCCGTGTCGGGCGTGCCGCGGGCGCGGCGGACGTGCTCTTCGAGACTGTCGGCCAGCGGTCCGTCGGCGGTATGCGCGGCGAAGGAGGCGGCGCGCTCGGGAACGGGGGCCAGTCGCATCCGGAGCGTCGCGCGGCCGACCAGCGCCGTCGTCTCCCCCAGCGCGCGCGTCCGCCTGAGCCGAGCGGCGGCGCCTGGCAACCGGTGAACGGCGTGCGTCCCCGCGAGTCCGACGGCGAGGCCGGCACAGAGGCGGACGAAGAGGGGGAGACCGGCGAACGCGAGCGTCGAGAGGAGGACCACCGCCAGCGAGAGCGGGAGACAGAGCCCGTACCCCGCGCGGACGACGGTTTCGGCGTCGGCGTCGCTGCCGAGGTACGCGAGCGCCTCGCGCAGGTCGTCGCTCGGGTCGACCGGCCACGGATACAGTCGCGCCAGCGCGTCGGCGATTCGCGGGAGGTCGGTCATCGCGGCGCCCCGGAACTACTATCCTGGGTCGGTAGGTCCTCCGGGCGCGTCCGGTCGGTCGCGGCGAGGCGCGAAAGCGTCCGCTTCCGGCGGTCGAGTTCGGCCAGCACGTCGGCGTAGGACTCGTCGTGCCGGGCCAGCGACGCCACCAAGGCGCTGTCGCCGCGGGCGACGACGCCGGTTCCGCCGGTGTCCCCGTTGTCCTCGCCGCTCCGGTCGTACAGCGTCTCGAATCCGAGCGCGGACTCGTCCCCGCGAACGCCGTCACCGCCTCGGCGGACCTCCGCGACGGCGTCGACGCGTCGCTCCGGGCCGTCGCGGGCGCAGACGACGACGAGGTCCGTCGCCGCGAACGACGACTCGGGGACCGCGAGGTCCGAGACGACCCGTTCGCGGACCGCGGCGGGCGAGTCGCCGTGGACGGTTCCGAGGACGGCGTGCCCGTGCGCGCCGACGCGCATCGCCTCGTACAGCGCGGCGGCCTCCTCGCCGCGCACCTCGCCGACGACGAGGGCGCCGTCGCCGAGTCGAAGCGCGGTTCGGACCGCGTCCGTGGGGGAGAACGACGACCCCTCTCCGAGTTCGGTGCGGAGCGGTTGCACGTCGCGGCCGCCCTCCCTGAGCGCGTCGACCGGGAGTTCGGGCGTATCTTCGACGGCGACGAGGCGCGTCGACGCCGGGAGTTCCCAGAGGAGCGCCGAGAGCAGCGTCGTCTTGCCCGCGCCGCGCGTCCCGGCGACGAGTCCGGTCGCGCCGCGTTCGGTCGCCACGGAGAGGAGCGCCGCCGCCTCGGCCGACAGCGTCCCGGCCGCGACGAGGCCGGGGAGCGTCCACGTCCGGTCGCCGTGCGCGCGGAAGGCGAAGCCGACGCCGTCGCTGGCGGGCGCGGTGACGCCCGCGACGCGGATGCGGCCGTTCGGCCCGCGGACGGTGGCGTCAAGCGCCGGCGAAGCCCGCGAGAAACCGCGTCCGCTGGCGCGTCGGAACCGGGAGGCGAGGGCCGCCGCGCCGTCGGCCGTGAGGCGGACGTTCGTTGGGAGGCGCTCGCCGTCGAGGGTGACGCGCACGGGGTTCGACTCGACGGGCGCGGAGGCGACCACGTCCGTCACGCGCGGGTCGGCGAACAGGTCGTCGAGGACGCCGTTGCCGCGCGTGTGGCGGTCCAGCACGTCCGAGAGCGTCTCGACCGGGTCGTCCTCGTCCGCGACGTGTCGGACGGCCCGGCCGGGGGCGCGTTCGCCCCCGCCGACGACGCCGCGGGCGAGGCAGTCGTACGCCGCGGAGAGGGTCGCCGTCGCGTCCGCGCCGAGGCCGTGCGAGACGGGCGTGAGGTGGTACAGCCGGTCCGCGCTCGTTTCCGGCCCGTCGGTCCGATACAGCCGAACCGTCGCGCCGGTGTCGAGTTCCCGCCGGTCGAGGAGCGTCGCGTCCGGCGGCGGACGGCCGACGACCCGCGACCGAGCGACGGACGGCCCGACGGAGCAGCGGAGTCGGTCCGCGTAGTCGTCCCCGCCTGCCTCTCCTCCACTGTTCCCGTTCCTTGGGACGACGTGTTCGACGCCCGCGACGAGACCCGTTTCGGCGGCGATTCGGGCCACCGGACCCGCTCGACCGGTCGCCCGGCGGGCGGCCGCGACGGGGTCGCGCAGGGCGCGGTCGGCCAGCGACTCGTCGTGGAAGCGCGCGCGTTCGACGAACCGGCCCGCCGCGAGGAGGAGACCGGCGGCGCCGTCGCTGTACGTGCGTTCGAGTCCGTCGGCGCGCGTGCGGACCGCGTCGGCGTCCCGGTCGGCGAGTGCGGCGACGACGGCGGCGCGGCACGCCGGGTCGCGCGCGAGGTCACCCGACCCGGGGCAGTCGTCGGCGTCGACGACGAGTTCGGTTCGGTCCGTACCTCGACCGACGGACGTCTCGAACGAGTGGTGACACCGGCACGCGTCCGTTCCGTCGACGTCGGCACCGTCGAAGACGACCGCGTTCGCGGCGGCGGCGAGAGCGGCGAAGTCGAGTGGCATGGGTCGGCTGGCCGCCTCCCGGTATAAGAAGCTCAGGTGCGACTTCGGCTCCCCCGCCCGACGACGAGCACTGGCGCGTCGCCCTCACCCGTCGCCCGCAGTGACAGCGAGACCGACCGCTCGCCGCGCCCGCGGAGGACGACCGGACCCCCCGGCGTCCGCACCGGAACCGGGAGAGAGAGCAGTCGCCGCGTCTCGCCGCCGCCCTCGACCGCGTAGGTCACGACGCTCCGGTTGCCCGGTCCGCCCGGCGACCCGCCAACGGCGACGTATTCGACCGCCGCGGCGGTCCACGTCGGCCGGGGGAGCGAGAGTACGACTGCTCTCCTCGGCGCGACGGCGGGGTCGCTCGTCGCGTCGCTGCCGACGGCGAGCGCGGACCCGGCGGCCGAGAGGCGCGCTATCGAGGTATCGAGCGCCGTCGCGGTCCGGTCGGCACGCGCGTCCTCGACCGCCGGGAGCGACGCGACGAGCACCGCCGTCGCCAGCACCGCCGCGAGGACGACGCGGAGCACGTCACAGCGCCCCGCGGAGACGGGCGGCGAGGGAGCCGGCGTCCGTCTCGTCCGCGGCCTCCGCTCCCGTCTCGGCCGCGTCGACGGCGGACGAGGGGTCGCCGTCGACGTCGTTCCCGTCCGGGAGGCGTTCGACGACGAGGCCGTCCGATTCCCGGTCGGCCGCCGCGCGTTCGGTCGCCGCGCGCTCAGCCGTCGCGAGGGCGAGGTCCGCGCGCCGCTCGACGGACTCGTTCACCGCCTCGACGCCGCCGAGCAGTCCGCGGACGGCGTCGAGTTCGGCCGTCAGTTCGGCCACCCGTCGTTCGAGTCGACGGATGGTCTCGGCCGTGCCGTCGTCCGCGGCGCCCCCGTCGGATGAGGCTCCGAGGGCGCCTGGGGCGGGTTCCGTGCTTGCGACAGCCTTCGAATCAGCGCGCTCTCCGTCGGTCAGGGCGCGTTCGACGGCGTCGAGGCGGGCGGCGAGCGTGGCGACGTCCGTCCGGTCGTTCGGCATGGGAGGGCTGGCTCCATCATGTCATATAAAGAATTGGTGGGGAAGCTTGAAGGTCGGTACTCTCTACAGAGTGGTATGAAGACCGTCCTGATAGGAGTCGGGCAGGCCGGGGGGAAACTCACCCGCGCGCTGGTCGACTTCGACGACCGAATGGAGTTCGGCGCAGTGCTCGGCGCCGTCGGCGTGAACTCCGCGAAGGCGGACCTCCGAGACTTGCCCTTCGAGACCGTCCTCGTCGGACAGGACCGAGTGAAGGGTCACGGCGTCGGCGGTGACAACGAACTCGGCGCGGCCGTGATGGACGCGGACAGGCGGGAAGTGCTGTCCGCTCTCGACGGCAGCGTCACGGCCGAAACCGAGGCCATCTTCGTCGTCGCCGGCCTCGGCGGGGGGACCGGGAGCGGCGGCGCGCCGGTCCTCGTGCGCGAACTCAAGCGGATATACGACGTCCCCGTCTACGCGCTCGGCGTCCTCCCCGGGCGGAACGAGGGCGCGATGTACCAAGTGAACGCGGGCCGGTCGCTGAAGACCGTTGCCCGCGAGGCGGACTCGCTGTTGCTCGTCGACAACGACGCCTTCCGAACGTCCGGCGAGAGCCTCGAAGAGGGGTTCGACGCCATCAACGAGGCCATCGCGCAACGCGTCGGCCTGCTGTTCGCCTCCGGCGAGGCCGTCGAGGGCGTCGCCGAGAGCGTCGTCGACTCCTCCGAAGTGATAAACACCCTCCGCTCGGGCGGCATCGCCGCACTCGGCTACGCCGCCGCCGAGTCGGCCGAGGACGCCGAAGGCAACATCAACACCGTGATGAGCACGACGCGGCGCGCCCTCCTCACCGGAACGAGCCTACCCGAGGCGTCGGAGGCCGACTCGGCGCTCCTCGTCATCGCCGGCGAACCCGACAAGATTCCCCGCAAGGGCGTCGAACGCGCCCGCCGGTGGGTCGAAGAGGAGACGGGCAGCCTGCAGGTCCGCGGCGGCGACTTCCCGCTGGGGTCCGACCGCATCGCGTCGCTCGTCCTCCTCGGGGGCGTCGAGCGTTCCGACCGCTTGGAAGCGTTCATGCAACGGGCGCGAGACGCCGCGAACGAGGCCGACGAGGCCGAACCCCGCGAGGATCCCGCGAACGCCTGGCGCACCGACGAACTCGACGACCTCATCTGAGCCGCGCCGAATCTCCAAAAGCAGTTCGAACGACAGATAGTACCGGACATTTCTAACCGAACGTGCGTCCCGTAGCTCCTCTCCGAAACGCGTGTCGACTGTAGCGGCGTATATAGTTCTGTTCACGAAGCGTTCTTGTGGGTGGATGCCATAGACGTGTGACGTGTTATCAAACACCGACATAACCGGACGATGTCGTTCTCGGCCGCTCATCGTGTTGGACGCCACGGGACGGCCGTGTCCGTAGACGGCTCCGGCCCGCTTCGGCGGAGCCTCGAAGTCGAGTACTGGGTCGTCGACGAGGAGGGTCGGCTGGTCGAACCCGACGGCCTCCTCGGGGCGGCCGACGGAACCGAACGCGAGTTCGTCGAGCCAATCTTGGAAATAAAGACGTCGCCCTGCGAGACGACGGCGGAACTGCGCGAGGAACTGTACGAACGACTCGGAGCCGTCCTCGGGCGCGCCGACGAACTCGGCAGGGGCCTCGTCCCCCTCGCGACGCCGATGAGCGAGGAGACGGTGGAGGAACTGGACAGCGAGCGGACGCGGGTGCAGAACCGCGTCGTCGGCGACGACTTCCGGTACGTGCGACACTGCGCGGGGACGCACGTCCACGTCGAACAGCGCCCCGGACGCGAAATCGACCAGTTGAACGCGCTCGTCGCCATCGACCCCGCGCTGGCGCTGGCGAACACATCGTCGTACTTCGACGGTCGGCGGTTGGCCGCCGGTGCGCGCTCGAAGCTCTACCGACGGATGGCGTACGGCGACGTGCCGCACCAAGGAGAACTGTGGTGCTACGCCGGCGACACGCGCGAGTGGTCGCGGCGACTCGAACGCCGCTTCGAGGAGTTCCTGACCACCGCCGTCGACGCCGGCGTCGACCGGGCGGCCGTCGAGTCGAACTTCGCCCCCGAGAGCGCCGTCTGGACGCCCGTCCAACTCAGAGAGTGCTTCTCGACGGTCGAGTGGCGCTCGCCCGACAACGCGCTCCCGAGCCAGGTGCTCAGACTCGCCGACGACGTGGCCGGGTTCGTCGAACGCCTCGACAACGCCGAACTCCGAATCGAGGGCAAGACGGGGTCCGTGAGCGACGAGACGGTGGTCGTCCCGGAGTTCGACGCCGTCTTGGAGTACGTCGACGCCGCCATCGAGGAGGGGCTGGAATCGGAGGCGGTCCGCTCGTACCTCGACCGGATGGGGTTCAACGTCGACGCCTACGCGCCGGTGACCCACGAGATAGACGGCCGCGAGACGGTCAGTCCCGAGGAGGCCCGCGAGATTCGACTGACGCACGCCGAGCGACTCGAACGCGACGTTCGGAGCGCGCGGCGGCGGAGCGGTCCGAGCGCGCGGGAGCGGACCGACTGACGAGCGACGAGAAAACGGAGAAATCGAATCGAATTCGCACCGAGCGACGGTCGGACGGTCGGTCCGCCGCTTACTGCGTGAGCAGGCTCGCGCCGTCGAAGTCGGTCCGACTGTAGTCGACCTCCATCAGGTCGAGGATTGTCGGGGCGATGTCGAACAGGTCCGCGTCCTCGATGGCCGCGTCGGGGTCGTCGATGAACAGCGACGCGTTGTCGAAGCTGTGCATCCCGTTGCGGGGGCCCTGTCCGAACACGTCGGCGTCGCCCTTGAACCCGGACTTCAGGTCGAAGCCGTGGTTCGGGACGACGACGAGGTCCGGGGCGATGTCGTCGTGGTCGCCGCGGAACGCCTCCTCCTTCTCGACGACGCGGTCCGCGACCTTCCGGCCGTTCGGACCTTCGAGGTTCTCCAGCATCTCCTTCAGTTCGTCGCGGCGCTCCTCGTACTCCGCTTCGGGGACGGCGCCGCGCGGTTCGCGACCCTCCAGGTTGAGGTAGAAGCGGCCGGGGATGAGCGAGTACGCGAGCGTGTCGTCGGAGATGTCGTCCAGTTGCTCGTGGTCGTCGTCCTCGTAGGAGAGCCAACCCTCCTCTTCGAGGAGCGCGTTGCAGTGGACCTCGTAGTCCAGCGAGGTGAACCCGTGGTCGGAGGCGACGACGAGCGTCACGTCGTCGGGGACGATCTCCCGAATCTCGCCGAGGTAGTCGTCCACCTTGCGGTAGAACTCCATGAACTTCTCTTTGTCGGGGGTGTCGTCCTCGTAGTCTTTGAACAGGAAGTGGTTGACCCGGTCGGTCGTCATGAACACGCCGAAGAAGAGGTCCCAGTCGTCCTGTTCGAGGTAATGCGTGAACGCCTCGAAGCGCTTGTCGATGGTCTTGTGGGCGTTCTCGGCGAACTCGGTCTTGTCGTCTTTGTGCCCGAGTTTCGCGTTCGTGTCGATGATGTAGCCCATCCCGTCGAGGTAGTCCCGGAACTCGTCGGGGTAGGCGGCCTTGTCGACGCTGGGCGAGAGGAAGCCCGAGACCATGCGTTGGACGTTTCGCTGCGGCGGGAACGTCACGGGGACGTTCATCACCGTCGCCTTGCGTCCGCTGTCGGTCACGCGGTCCCAGAGGCGGGTCGCCTGCACGTCGCGCCCCATGGGGACGTACGTGTCGTACGAGCCGTTCTCTCGGTCCTGAAAGCCGTACACGCCGGTCTCGCCGGGGTTGACGCCGGTGGTGAGCGAGGGCCAACACGCCGATGACTCCGGCGGCACGATGCTCTCGATGGCGCCGGCGCTACCCGCGTCCGCGAGGGCCGCCATGTTGGGGAACTCGTCGGGATTGTCGGCGAGGAGACTAAAGGGAACGCCGTCGATTCCGATGAAGGCGACACGCGGGTCGTCTTGCCCACGTAGTCGGTCGAACAAACCCATACCACTCCTTCCGCGGAGACGCCATATGAAGGTTCTTCTACGTCCGAACGCCTGCCGGTGACTGCGACGTCGCGAGAACGGGTCGGGCGGGCGGCGACATCGGGGCGAAGGAGCGAAGTGTGGCCCGTTCCTACTCGGAACCGACAACCGTGAAGGAGTTCGAGCGAAAGCAGTTGCTGGAACGGGTCAACCGCGAGGGCGCCACGGTGGGCGTGGACATCCCCGACGCCATCGACGTGCAGGGCGAGGAGGTCGAACTGCGCGACTTCGTCTTCGAGATAAAGCGCCGCGACACGATTCCCGACGGGGAACGCGAACGGGTCGAGGCGGCCAAGAAGAACCTCCGGCGCGAACGCCTCGAACGCCTCCAGCGCATCGAGGACAACGAGGTGAGCTACGAGGAGGGCGAGCGACTCGTCGAGAGCATCGTTGGCATCGACCGGGCGCTGAACGCCCTCGAACAGTTGCGCCCGGCGGACCTCGAACAGGAGGCGCAGTTGCAGGAGGCCCAAGACCAGAAGCGCTGGATGAACTTCCTGAAGCAGGCGCTCGGCCGCGACAGCGGTTCCGGCCGAGGGGGCCGCTGAGTCGATGAGCCGGAACGACGAGGTGGCGTCGCTGTTCGAGGAGTTCGCCGACCTCTTGGAGGCGAAAGACGTCGAGTACAAGCCGAACACCTACCGCCGCGCCGCCGAGAACATCAGAGCGCACGCCCGCCCCGTCGAGGAACTCGCCGCCGAGGGCGAGGACGCCGTCGGGGAGATACAGGGCGTCGGCGAGGCCATCTCCGCGAAGGTGGTCGAGTACGTCGAGACGGGTGAGATAGGAGAGCTAGAAGACCTCCGCGAGGAACTCCCCGTCGACATGGCGGGGCTGACGAGCGTCGAAGGCGTCGGCCCGAAGACCGTCGCCTCGCTGTACGAGGCGCTCGGCATCACCACGCTCGACGAACTCGAAGCCGCCGCCGAGGAGGGCCGGATACGCGAGGTGAAGGGGTTCGGTCCGAAGACCGAGGAGAACATCCGCGAGAACGTGCCGTTCGCCCGGCGCGCGCAGGAGCGCGAACGCCTCGGCGACGCCCGACCGCTCGCCGACGACGCGCTGGCGTATCTCCGCGACGAGGACGCGGTCGAGCGAGCGGACGTCGCGGGGTCCATCCGACGCTGGCGCGACACCATCGGCGACGTGGACGTCCTCGTCGCGAGCGACGAGGCCGAGTCGGTCGTCGACGCGTTCGTCGAGTGGCCCGCCGCGAGCGACGTCATCGAGGCCGGGGAGTCGAAGGCGAGCGTCCGGTCGAACGGCGTCCGCGTCGACCTGCGCGTCGTCGACCCGGCGGAGTTCGGCGCCGCCCTCCAGTACTTCACCGGAAGCAGAGAGCACAACCGACGGGTCCGCAACGTCGCCATCGAACGGGACCTGAAGATGAACGAGTACGGCGTGTTCAACGTCTCCGAGGTCGACGACCCGGACGCCGACCAGCGGGCGGGCGAGCGAGTCGCCGGCGAGACCGAGGAGTCGATGTACGACGCCGTCGGTCTGCCCCTGATTCCACCGGAGGTCCGCGAGGACGCCGGCGAAATCGAGGCCGCGCGGGAGGGGACGCTCCCGACGCTGGTCGAGCGCTCGGACGTGCGCGGCGACCTGCACACGCACACCGACTGGTCCGACGGCCGGTACTCGCTCGACGAGATGGTTGCGGCCGCCGAAGAGCGAGGCTACGACTACTACGCCGTCACCGACCACGCCACCGGGCCGGGGATGGTCGGCGGCGTCGGCCTCTCGGACGACGAACTCCGCGAGCAGATGGACGCCGTCGAGGCGGCGGCGGCCGACGCGGACCTCGAACTCCTCCACGGCGTCGAGGCGAACGTCGACGCCGAGGGCGGCGTCTCCGTCGGCGACGACCTGCTGGCCGAACTCGACGTCGTCGTCGCCTCGCCGCATGCCGCCCTCGGACAGGACCGCGAGACGGCGACCGAACGGCTCGTGACCGCCGTCGAGCATCCCTCCGTCGACGTTCTCGGACACCCCACCGGCCGCCTCATCAACGAGCGACCCGGCCTCGACGTCGACGTCGAACGGGTCGCGACGGCCGCCGCCGAAGCGGGGACGGCCCTCGAAATCAACGCCGACCCCGCCCGCCTCGACCTGCGCGGTGAACTCGCGCGCGTCGCCGTCGAAGCGGGGGCGACCCTCGTCACGAACACCGACGCGCACGCCCCCGGCGGCCTCGACTACGTCCGGTACGGCGTCCACACCGCCCGCCGCGGGTGGTGCGAGGCCGACGACCTGCTGAACGCGCGGTCGGTCGAGGACCTGCGCTCGTTCCTGCACTGATGGTCGACCCGGACGCCGAGCCGATTTCCGTCTCGAACGCCGACTCGCTCCTTCTCGATTCGATGCTCGGGAAACTGGCGACGTACCTGCGGATGTGCGGCTACGACGCCGCCTACGTCCTCGACGACGGCCCGGACCCCGGCGACGACGCCGTCCTCGAACGCGCGCGCGAGGAGGGCCGGACGCTGGTCACCCGCGACGAACGCCTCGCCGCGCGCGCCGACGAGAGCGTCCTCCTTTCTTCGAAAGCGGTGACCGACCAACTCGCCGAGTTCGCGGCGGCGGGCTATTCTCCGAGGCTCGGCGACCGCCCGACGCGGTGCGGGTCGTGCAACGGGCCGGTCGCTCCCGTCGACGCCGGGGAATCGGTCCCCGAGTACGCACCCGACCCCGACGAACGCCCGCTCTGGCGGTGTCGGGACTGCGGGCAGGTGTTCTGGCGGGGGAGCCACTGGGCGGACGTGGCGGCGCGGTTGGACGCGGTCCGGTGAGAAAAGAGCCGAGTTACTGCTCGCCGCGCGGCGTCCAGCGGTCGCAGGCCTCCATGTCGTCCATGAGTTCCTCGTGGTAGCCGCAGTACGGCACGATGCCGTCGTCGGTGCGGACGTAGTCGAAGTGCGCGCAGTTGCCGCAGTAGACGTCGGCCGGCCGAGACTGGGACTGGGCTTGGGATTGGGATTGCGACCGGTCGCCGGCGGGCGACTGCGGCCCTCGTGGTCCCGTCGGACTCTGCGCCCCGTCGCTGCTCGACTGCGGCGAGGTGATGGGTTCGGGGTCGGTGCCGCCGTCGGAGACGGTTCCGGAGGTGCCCGTCTGCGTCTCCGCCTCCGAGTCGGGCGTGCCGCCGAGGAAGCCGATGCCGCCGAGGCCGCGCGAGCGGTTGACCTCCACGTAGCGCGTC
This sequence comes from Halogeometricum sp. S1BR25-6, assembly GCF_031624495.1. Taxonomy (NCBI): domain Archaea; kingdom Methanobacteriati; phylum Methanobacteriota; class Halobacteria; order Halobacteriales; family Haloferacaceae; genus Halogeometricum; species Halogeometricum salsisoli. The sequence goes on from NZ_JAMQOP010000001.1 coordinate 845,252, forward strand.
TCGCCCTTCTTCGTCACCTCCACCGTGGCGGTGCCGCCCGGCGCGTTCCGCGTCTTGAAGTTGGCGACGCCGACGAACAGACACCAGAACGTCGTCAGCGCGCCGAGGAAGTAGATTCCAACCGTCAGAAGCGTCAAATCCCCGTAGCCGGGTGGACAGCCGGTCGCCCCGGACCACCGGCAGGGGTAGGCGTACCGGAATAGCGCGACGCCGGCGAGCGCGATGCCCGCGCCGACGACGGCCGCCGCCTTCGCGAGTCGGCTCGACGGGGTGACCGTGAAGATGCCGAGAAACACCATCGGCACGCCGACGCCCGCGAGGATGCCCCCGAGTTCGCGGACGCCCCCGAGCGTCATGTCGCCGAGGAGTAGGTCCGTCGTCGCGACGACGATGCCCGCGACGACGAGGGCGACGCCGAAGAGAAACACCCCCAGTCCGAGCGACAGTCGCCGGAGGCTCGGCCCCGCGCGTTCTCCTGTGTGATAGGCCTCCGAGAGACTGGTCATGCGCGTGTGTATAGTCCCCGCACACAAAACGGTGCGTCAGACGCTCGTATGACTCCCATCAGAGTATAACAACTTCCGTAAAATCGCCCTATTCGGCGGTGCGGACGCGTCTCCGCCGGCGCGGGACGGCGCGGAGGCGTCGCCGGCGTGCGACCGTGTCGAAGGGATTATTGCCGGCGGTGGCAAAGCGCACGGCATGGCAGACGAGGACGAGAACGAGGACGAGGGACCCGTCGTCGAACTCGGCGAGGAGACGCCCGTCGAGGGCCAACCGCTCGCCCGGGTCGCCTCGCGGTTGACGTGGCCGCGCGAGAGATCACGCCTCCTCGAGAAGGAGGGAGACGCCGTCATCCGGACGCCGTCAGGGCCGCAGACGCTCTCGGACGTACTGGACGACGTCGACGCCTCCTACTTCGAGACCCGAAAGGCGTTCGTCGACGAGGTGGAGTCCGTCGTCGGGACCGGTCCCGTCGAGACGAAGCAGACGAGATAGGCGGTCGAAGGACGGTTCTCGGTGTTCGGCGTCTCGCTCTCGCGGCTCCGCGATTCGGTGGCCGGGCTCACGTGGTTGCAGAAGTCGCTACTGACGGGGCTGTTCCTCGCGCTCTTGTGGGGGACGTGGAACGTCCCGTCGTCGAACCTCACCTACCGGGCGTTTCGGGACGCGGTCGTCTTCATCGTCTTCCCCGCCGCCCTCGCCGTCACGCACGGCCGCAATCTCGGCTGGCGGGTGAACCGACGCGCCCTCCGAAACACGGTTCTCATCTCGGCGTTCGTCCTCCCGTTCTACGTCGTCGGGTCGTCGCTGCCGAGCGTCAGGGCGTACTACCCGATGTGGGAGACGAGCACCGCCCTCGCGGCGTTCGTTCCGCACGCCCTCCAGCAACTGCTCGTCGTCGTCGCCGCCGAGACGTACTACCGCGGCCTGCTCTGCGTCGGCGTAAGCGAGGAGTTCGGCTACAAGAGCATCTTCATCAGTCCCGTCGTCTACGCGCTCCACCACGTCGGCAAGCCGCCCATCGAACTCGTCCTCTCGGCGCCGACGGACGTGCTGTTCGGCGCCGTCGACTACGACAGCGACTCCATCCTCCCCTCCATCGTCGCGCACGGCCTCGGCCTCGTCCTCCTCGATTGGCTGGTTCTGCACGACCCGCTCATCCCCACGGAAACGGTGCTCGGATGGCTCCGCTGGCTCCCGATTCCGCTCTGACGGTCGGTCGTGCGCGAAACGGACACTTCCGTAGCTTTTCCCCCGACGGCGTCGTAGTCGGCGGCGATGACGCTCCCAATCGACCCCGAGGCGCTCTCGGACGGTGACATCGGCGAGAAGCGCGCGACGCTCCGGATGGACCACGAGGACGCGATAGAACACGTCCGCGAGACGTTCGCGGAGGCGGGCTTCGGCGTTCCCGTCGAGTTCTCCCCCTCCGACCTGCTCAACGAGAAAGTCGACGCGGACCGGGACCCCTACTACGTCCTCGGCGCGTGCAACCCCGCCGTCGCCGACAGGGTGCTCGACGCCTCCGAGAAGCAGATGGGCGCGCTGTTCCCCTGCAACGTCGTCGTTTGGGAGGAGGAACCGGGCGTCCAGACGGTGTACCACGTGAGTATCATGCGCATCGGCCGCCTCGTGGGTCTCGCGCCCGACGACGAGGAAATGGAGGACATCATCGCCGAGACGGGACGACTCGCCGACGAGGCGTTCTCGAACCTCGACGCGGCGTAGAGGAGTCGGCAGCGCCGGCCTCACTCGTCGGCGGCGCCCGCCCGCCCGGAGAATTCGACGACGACGACGTCCCAATCGGGGGCGTCCGGGGGAGTCCGACACTCCCACCCACCTTCGACGTCGACGCCGTTGTCGTGGGCGGATTCGATGAGCGCCCGCAACGCCGCGTTGAACTCCGAAGCCGTGCGGACTGTTCGGTCCGAGGGACTGGATGGTGACATGGTTTCGTTCGCGTCCGTCGCCGCTTCGGTGGCGTTTCGACCGTCGACCTGTGCTATATCTTGGTACGCAGGACCACGGTATCTTAACACCTGCGCAACCGGTAGTCCCGCTGTGACGTCGGAACCGACTCACCGGACGGCGGTTCGCCGCCGCCTGCATGGTGTACCAAGCCATCGTATCTTGTCGGCATAGGGAGAACTCGCAATCGACAAAGCCGATCATGAGTGTCATCGTGGAACTCTGTATTCAGCCCTCGGAGTTCGAGTTGGGCCGGGTTCTCGACCTCGACTGGGGGACGAGAGTCGAACTCGAAACGCTCGTACCCCTGGGCGAGGACGCGGTTCCGTTCTTTCTCGTCTACGACTGCGACCGGGACCCGGAGGCGCTGTCCGCCTCGATGGAGACGCACCCGTCGGTCCAACGGGTGAGCGTCGTCGACGTCTTTCGGGACCGAGTCCGGTTCGCGCTGGAGTGGGACCTCGGAGAGGACGTGCTCTTTCACGGCCTCGCGGCGGCCGGCGCCCGCCTATTCAGCGCGCGCGGCGCCTTCAACGAGTGGCGACTCGAGATACACTTTCCGACCCACCGCGCGCTCTCATCGTTCCGCACCACCTGCGAGGAGGCGGACGTCTCGCTCGACATCGAACGCGTCTGCAGCGCCGACGAGGCGAGCGCCGGACCGTGGGACGAACTGACCGACGTCCAGCGCGAGACGCTCCTCATCGCCGTCGACGAGGGCTACTACGACATCCCGCGGCGGTGCACGACGGTCGAGTTGGCGGACAAACTCGGCGTCTCGGACCAGGCGGTCACCGAGCGACTCAGACGCGCCATCGTCTCGCTGGTGACAGCGACGCTCGTCACCGCCGAGGGCTGACCTCCCGGCGACTCGACCCCAGTACTCACTCACCGGTCGCCGCCCCGTCCTCGACATCGGACTCGAAGAGGGCGGCGACAATCCGGCGGACGTCGGCGGAATCGGCGTCGAGTGCGACGCGTTCCCCGGCGTCCGACTCCGAGTCCGAGTCGGCGATGACCCTCACCAGACCGGCGTTCGACAGCGCGGGGAGGTGCCAGCGACGCAGCGACGACAGCACCCGTTCGACGTGGTCGTCGGCCACCGCCGCCGAGGGACGACCGCTCTCCCGACTCGCGACGGCGGACGCGAGTTCGGCCGGCGTCATCGCGCCGCCGTGTTCCCTGAGGGCGACCAGCGCGACGAGGCGGCGACTCCGCGCCAGCGTCCCCGTTCCCGTCCCCGCGAATCGTTCTTCCATACTGATGGTACGTCCGGGCCGTCGATAGGAGCGATGCATGGCGTGCCAACCCGTTTATACTCCCCGAGTCGGTGACCGACGGAGTCAGATTCGCTCTTCGAGTCGTTCGAGCGAGTCCGCGATGCGGTTCGTGTCCTCGCGAATCTGGTAGACGAAGTAGGCGACGGCGAGGAGGGCGGCGACGGGAACCGACGCGAACAGTCCGTAGAGGATGAGAGCGAGCAGCGCCCCGGCGCCGCCGGGGAAGCCGACCTGCAGGACGAGCGTGAGCATACCGGCGAGAGCGGCGGACGTCGGAAAAAGCGTTCGTCTACGAGAAGTCGCCGAGGTTCGTCTGGAGTCCCGATGCCATCGTGGACTTCCGCCGCAGGTCGCCAGCGGTGACGGGGAGGTACTCCGTCACCTGCCGGACTGCCGCGGCGAACGTCTCCGCGGTGGCCGACTCCCCCTCGAAGGCGTCTCTGACGGATTCGCGGACCTGCCAGACGCCCGCCGGCCCCCAGTAGTCGTCGGAGACGTGTCTGAGGACGAGCACCTTCGCCTGTCTGTCCCGCCGGTCGAGATGCTCCAACGCGCCGAGGCGGGAGGCGTGGTACGCCCCCGCCGTCTCCTCGACGTAGCCGGTGCGACCCTCGAACCCCTCGCCGTCGGCCGCGAGCCACATCCCCGCCTCGGGGTCGGGGTTCCAGACGCTGCCCGGCGCCTTCATCTCGACCAACTCGAACTCCCAGTCGCCGGGGGCGAGAATCACCCAGAAGGCGTTGCCGAGGAACTCGTTGCGGTGAATCTCCACCGTGTCGACGCTCGGGTTCGTCTGAATTCTTCCTCGTAAGAACTGCCCGACGGTGTCGTCGACGGCCGTGATGGACCACCGCGTGGGGACGAGTCGTCGGTTCTCTCCCTGTCCGAGCGCCCCCGCCGAGAGGATGGTGTTGATGTCGTACACGTCGAACCCTCGGCGGTAGAGGTAGTTCATCGCCCCCTGCGCGTTCCAGTCGTCGTCCTCAAGCGTCTTCTGGACGGGCCGGGGGACGTGCGGGTTCTCCGCCAGGTCAGCGGACCGGGCGCGGGCGCGCGGGCCGGTGGGCGTGGCGATGTCGTCGCGTCCCACGTCGAAGTCCACGTCCGGGCGGCCGTCGAGGCCGATTTCGACGCTCACCGGCCGGTCGGCGATGGCGACTTCCCGCTGGACGCCGAGGAAGCCGTCCCACGCGTCGTTCACGTTCTGCACTTCTGTGGGACGATTCGAGTTCAGGAGGCTCGTGCGCCGCCGGAACACGTCCTCGATGGAGACGCCCTCCTCGTACCACCCGGCGGACGTCTCGTACTTCGCGGCGTCGTCCTCGCGGCCAACGGGCGAGAGGATGCCCGTCGAGACGTTCGGATAGTTCGACGCGCCGACGAAGATGGACGGCGAGACGCTCCCGAACAGCGAGTCGCCCTGCACCGTCTCCTCGAAGCGGTGCTGGAAGTCCTCCAGGTGGTCGAGGATGTCGTAGGACTTCTCTTGGGCGAGGCGGCGCCGCTTCGCGCGTTCGGACTCCGCCGCGAGGTCCATGTACTCGTCGAGGCGCATCTGGTCGATTTTCCTAGCCGCGGCACCCGCTTGAACCTGTCGCGGGCGGGCGGAACGTAGAGAATCCGGGCGAACCGGGACCGCACGGAACCGGTCGTTCGCGAGCGTCCGTCACCGCCGAGAACGGTCGGGGTCGGCGACGCGTTGTCGGAGCGGGACGGGTCCTCAGCCGTGGATGCCCATCGCTTCGATCTGTTCCTGATACCGATTCCGAATGGTGACCTCTGTCACCTGCGCCACGTCGGCGACCTCTCGCTGGGTCTTCTTCTCGTTGCAGAGCAGCGAGGCGGCGTAGATGGCGGCCGCGGCGTACCCCGTCGGCGACTTCCCGGAGAGGAGGCCCTTCTCCGCCGTCGTCTCGATTATCTCGTTGGCCTTCGACTGCACCTCCTTCGAGAGGTCCAGTTCCGAGGAGAACCGCGGGACGTACTTCTTCGGGTCGACGGGCTTCATCTCCAGCCCGAGTTCCTGGGAGATGTAGCGGTACGTCCGTCCAATCTCTTTTCGCTCGACGCGGGAGACGTCGGATATCTCCTCGAGTGAGCGCGGGATGCCCTCCTTCCGGCAGGCAGCGTAGAGCGCGGAGGTGGCGACGCCTTCGATGGAGCGCCCTCGAATCAGGTCCTCGTTCAGCGCGCGGCGGTAGATGACCGAGGCCACTTCCCGAACGGACCGGGGAACCCCCAGCGCGGAGGCCATCCGGTCGATTTCCGAGAGCGCGAACTGGAGGTTTCGCTCGCCCGCGTCCTTCGTCCGGATGCGCTCCTGCCACTTGCGGAGGCGGTGCATCTGCGAGCGCTTCCGCGAGGAGATAGAGCGTCCGTAGGCGTCTTTATCTTTCCAGTCGATGGTCGTCGTCAGTCCCTTGTCGTGCATCGTCTGCGTCGTCGGCGCGCCGACGCGGGACTTCGACTGCCGTTCGGAGTGGTTGAACGCCCGCCACTCCGGACCGGGGTCGATCTGTTCCTCTTCGACGACGATGCCGGTCGGTTCGTGGATGAGTTCCCCGTCGCCGGTCCGGACGAGGTCCTCCTCGTCCATGTCCTCGAAGTCGATGTCGTCCTCGTCCTCCGTTTCGGTCTGCTCCTCGGCGGCGTCCTCGTCCCGACGCTCGCGGTTCCATCGTACTCGATCACCGTCTCGCTCCCGCTGGCGAGTAGGCCGTGTCATCGCATTTTTATACTCGGTATCGCGTCAAAGTTAAATCCTTGGACGAATCCGAACGCGGGGAGAACGCGCCTCCGAGGCATCTCAGCGGCGGGTTCGGACCGCAAATCGCGTCACGGGGGAACCACGAGCGCGCCGTCGTCGTACCGGTAGCCCAGCATCCGGAACGCTTCCCTCGCGCGTTCGGCGTCCACGTCGCCGTTGCTCCCGAGGAAGGGGGTGACCGGGTTGCCGTCGGTCCACACGAACGCCTCCGGATACCAGCGGGTGTCCCAGAGCGGACCGACCGCCGGTCGCCCGTAGCCGTCGAATACCGCTTCCACGACGTGCTCGGAGTCGAAGAGTCGCGCGAGCGTGCGCCGGAACCGGGGGTCCGAGAGATGGGGTCGCCGGGCGTTGTAGCCGACGACGTACGGAGAGGGCGAGCGCTCGACGAGGAGTTCGAGGGCGTCCGAGCGGCCGATGCGCGGGACGGCGTCGGCGCCGACGGGCGTCCCCGTCGCGTCCGCCTCGCCGCCGGCGACGGTTTCGACGGCCGTCACCCCGGTGCCGACGACTCGGACGGAAAAGCGCTCGAAGGGGACGCCGCCGACCCGCCGGGCCAGCGCTCCGGAAGCCGCCTCGTCGGTCAGGAAGTGGTCGTCGAAGCGTTCGAGGACCACGCTTTCGCCCGACGTGTTCCCGGCGAATCGGAGCGGACCGCTCCCGACGGGGGGGACGTTGTCCGCCGTCAGCGCCTCGGTCGTCGGGTCCGCGTCGCCCTCGCGGGAGACCGCGGCGGTCCGCTCCCGCCAGACGTGTTCGGGCAGAATCGGGACCGTAAAGGCGTTGACGGCGACGTCCGGCGCGGACTCGGCGAACCGGAACACCACCGTCGTCTCGTCTTCGGCGACCACCTCGTCGACGAGGGTGGTCAGCCCGCGGTATCGGGGGGCGGGAACCGGGGCGTCGCCCCCGTCCTCACTTCCGCCCGCCCCCTCGTCCGCTCCCTGCCCGAGCGTCGTGTCCGAGAGCAGTTCGAAGGTGAACGCCACGTCCGCGGCGGTGAACGGCTCTCCGTCGTGCCACGTCGTCCCTTCTCGAAGCCGCACGCGGCCGACCGGTGCGTCGTCCCCGGAGAGCGTCCACGAGTCAGCCCGCCACGGTTCGACCCCCTCGCCGGTCGCGTACCCGAGCGGGTCGTACAGCAACCCCGTGAGGACGTCGTCGCTCCGGTGTGCGACCGACAGGGGATTGAGGTTCGCCGTCCGCCGGCCGTCGGTGACCGCCAGCCGAAGGGTGTCGTCGCGGCGCCGGTCCCCCGCGCTCGACTCGGCCGCCCCCGTCGCTCGATTCAGGGCGAGATAGCCGAGCGGCGACCGGAGGTCGACCCCCCGCCACCCCGTGTACGCCGTCCGCCGGGCCGCCCTGACGTCGTCGGGGACGGCCAGCAGCGTGAACGGTTGCGTCCGGGCGAGCGTCGACTGGAGTTCCCGCACCAGCCGCAGGCGGCGTTTCCCGGACGCCCGTCGCTGGGCGTCGAGTCGGTCGTCGACGCGGTCGTTCTCGTAGCCGAACGGGTTCTGCCACCCGGGACCGTCGACGAACCGGGAGTGCAACAGCGGGTAGAGGGCGTCCGGGCGCCGGAACTGCGCGGGAAGCCGCGCCACGAACAGGTCGAACTCCTCGCGGAGCAGCGCGCGGCGGTAGAGTTCTTCCTCGGCCATCGGGACGACGGTGGCACCGAGACCGGCGGCTCGGAGCCACTCGGCGACCTGACGGGCGATGCGGCGGGCGTACGGGTCGGTGTCCCGCGGGAGGGTCGCGACCTGCACCCGCACTCGCTGGGGCGAATCGGAGTCGACGAACCGCCGCACTCGCCCCAGACACCCGCCGGTGAACGCGGCCGTTCCGCCCGCCGCGGCCAAGAGCGCCCGGCGTCGCATCGTCGGCGTCGGCGAGTTCGTCATCGGCCCGGAGCGTTCAGTTCCCGCGTCCATAGGCGTTGTGACCTCCGAACGCTCCGTCGCTCGATTCGCCGTCGGACTCCGCCGCCGGACGCCACCGACCCCGTCACCGGAACCACCACCGCGAGAACCGGCCGAACGGGTCGTCGGCGGTTAGGGCACCCGCGCCGGCGTCGGTGCCGGTACCGGTCCCGGTGCCAGCGCCGCCGTCGCCGTCCGCGTCCGCGCCGAGTCGGAGCATGGCGGCCAACCCGACGACCGTGACGACCACCGCGAACGACCCGGCGACGACGTTGCCGAGCATCCAGTCGTAGTAGAGGCCGTGAAGCCGCACGGTGAACGGGGCGAACAGGCGGATGCCGCCGGTGAGGTAGTCGGCGACGAGGTGGGAGCCGTAGCCGATGACCGCCGCCCGCCAGTGGCCGACGCGGTGGGCGACGCCGACGAACAGGAGGAGGGCGAGAAGCGAGTGCGTGATGCCGCGGTGCGTCCAGAGGGGACCCGACAGGTAGCCGGCGTAGACGAACGGCGTGAACAGGTACTTGTCCAGGTCGGGGACGCTGGCGGCCAGGATGGCGACCAGGTAGGGCTCCGCCCGCCGGGTGCGCAGCACCGCGACGACGAGGGAGACGGCGAGCAAGACGTGAACGCCGTCGGCGACCACGGTCACCACCCCCCGGTCGTCGTCCGCAGGACGGTCTCCGACGGGCGGGACCTGTGCGCGAGGGCGACGACGGCCGTCTCGGCGGTCATAGTGACCGACTGTCACGTGATCACATAACGATTCTGACCGTGCGGGCCGTCCCCACGCGCCGACCGCCGGGAGAGCGAACCCGCTTTAGGCGCGCCGCCGAAGGGAGGGGTATGCCGACAGCAGACTGCGACCCCGACGAGGCCCGGCGGCGGTTGGAGGAGGCCGGGGTCGACGTCGAGGAGGGGAACACGGAGTACGAACGCTGGCGCGCCGCCCGCGGCGAGGCCAACGCCGTCGCCTACGACGACAAGGTGGTCGTACAGGGCGCGCGTCCGACCGACCTCCTCGCGATTCTCAGAGAGTCCGGCGGCCGGGCGCACGTCTACTTTGACGGGGCGAGTCGGGGCAACCCCGGTCCGGCGGCGGTCGGGTGGGCAATCGTCACCTCCGAGGGCATCGTCGGCGAGGGTTCCGAGACCATCGGCGAGACGACGAACAACCGCGCGGAGTACGAGGCGCTCATCCGGGCGCTGGAGGCCGCCGCGGAGTTCGGCTTCGACGAGGTGGACGCCCGCGGCGACTCCGAACTCATCGTCAAGCAGGTCCGCGGGGAGTACGACGCGAACAGCCCCGAACTCCGGGAGCGCCGCGTCCGCGTCCGCGAACTGCTCGAACGGTTCGACCGCTGGACGCTCGAACATGTCCCGAGGGAGATAAACGACCGCGCCGACTCCCTAGCGAACGAGGCGCTCGACCATGCCTGAAGAGACCGACCGCGGCGAGGAGAACAGAGTGGCGGAGGCGGCCGACCGCGGCGCGCCGGTTGCGGAGGAGGACGAAACGGGCGAACTGCCCGAGGCGGCGGTGGACGCCGCGGAGCGACTCACGCGACTCGCCCGCGACGCCGTCGACGAGAACGAGGCGGCCGCCTACCGGGAGCGACGCGACGAGGTGCTCGCGGAGCACGCGTTCAGAGCGCGCGTCCGGGGCGGCGACGAGACGCTAGTGTTGCATCCCGCCGAGTGGATGGTGGACGACACCGTCCGGACCGACCGCATCGACGACACCGACCGAGCCTACGAGATACCGCTGACGGGCGCGGACGTCGACGGCGACTGGAAGGCCGTCGAGGCGCACAACGACGACCTCGTCGACGCCGTCGAGGCCGAACACGGCGCCGTTCACGCGGCGAACGCCCGCGTCTTCGCGGATTTCATGGGTAACCACTACGTGCGCCGGATGGACACCGCCTCGCGCGCCGAGGTGACGGAGTTTCTGAGCGAGTACTATCCGCGCAACGCGTGGCCGTCGAAAAAACAGGAATCCGTCGTCCGCGACAGCGTCGAACTCGTGTTCGAGGTCGCCGAAGCGGACGTGCCCGAGTTCTGAAGAACTCTTTCCCTTCGTCGTCGCCGCTGTACTACAGGTTCGCGTCGATGAGTTCGCGCACTTCGCCGGCGCGCGTCTCGTCGGTGACGAACTTGTCGAGCATCCACGCGAAGCGGTCCAGCACCGCGTCGTGGCCCTTCTCGGTTAGTTCGTACTGGTTCGTCCGCTTGTCCAGTTCGCTCTTCTCGACCAGCCCCATCTCGACCAAGTCGTCGAGGTTGGGGTACAGGCGCCCGTGGTTGACCTCGGTGCCGTAGTAGTCTTCGAGGTTGCGCTTGATGGCGAGTCCGTACATCGGTTCCTCGGCCAGGATGACGAGGATGTTCTGCTGGAACGCGGTCAGGTCGCGGGCCAGCCCGGAGCCGTTGACTGTTTGTGCCTCTGACATGGTTGCAAAAATGTCACCTACCTACTTAACCCTTCTCAACTGACGCTTTGTTTCGTGGATTATTAGGAGGTTATCCGACGATGCAATCAGGAGTATACTGTACGAATTTGTACTGAAATCCACAGATACGCCCGACAACGCACTATCCGTTCGCGTGCGCGATGCTCTCGATAGATGACCTGAAGAATATCCTTCTTCAGGGAGCGTCGCCGTCGGGCGAAACGGGTCTCGCTTCGTCGCGTTCGGTTCGCCGCTCTCGGGGGCTCTCGAAATGCGAAAGGACTTTTTCCGCCTTGTGCGACGGGGGAGACGCATGACTAACCTCTGGGAAGACATCGAGACTGGTCCCGACGCGCCGGACGTGGTGTACGCCGTCGTGGAGTGTCTGAAGGGCGAACGCAACAAGTACGAGTACGACAAGGACATCCCCGGCGTGGTCCTCGACCGCGTCCTCCACTCCAACGTCCACTACCCCTCCGACTACGGCTTCATGCCGCGGACGTACTACGACGACGAGGACCCGTTCGACGTCCTCGTCCTCGTCGAGGACCAGACGTTCCCGGGGTGCATCATCGAGGCCCGCCCCGTCGCCCTGATGGGCATGGACGACGACGGCGAGAAGGACGACAAGGTCATCGCCGTCCCCACCGAGGACCCCCGCTACGACGACGTGCAGGACCTTGAGGACCTCACCGAACAGCAGAAACGCGAGATAGCCGAGTTCTTCGAGACGTACAAGAACCTCGAGAAGGGCAAGGAAGTCGAGACGCTGGGCTGGGAGGACGCCGACGCCGCGAAGGACGCCATCGAACACGCGATGGACCTCTACGAAGAGAACTTCGCGTAACGCCCGACGGAGCCGTTTTTCAGCTTCGACCGCATGTCCGTGAGTTATCACGCCGCACGCCGACGATAAATTATGCGCATGGGTAATTTTTAGACCCGCACGGTCGTAGGTGTACGTAGAGATGGCAGCGAAACAATCCACCTTCGGCATCGCGCACGCGACGGTCGTCCCGCGCAACTTCAACCCCGAGAGCGCGGCCGCGGACGGCCCAGACGGAGACGACTCCGAGGCGGCCGCGGGCGGCGACGAGGCGGCGTAGCGCGCGACGCTCACAGCGGAGGAACCCGCGTCGGCGACGACCGAACGCCGGGACGGTCCGGTAGGGACCGATTTCCGCCGCCCGAGCGGGGTTAATAACCTCCGAACGAGGGGAACCCCTTTTAGCCGCCGCCGACTAGCCCCGTGCAATGGCTACGTGCGACGAGTGCGGGAAGCACGAGAACCTCCCGTATCAGTGTCGGCGCTGCGGGCGGACGTTCTGCGCGGAACATCGGCTCCCGGAGAACCACGAGTGCCCGGGTCTCTCGGAGTGGGACGACCCCTCGGGCGTGTTCGACAGCGGCTTCGACGATTCGGTGAATCAACAGGGCCGCACGAAGGGGGCGCTCGACCGCCTCACCGGGACGGGCGGTCCGATGAGCTACTTCCGGGGGAACATGTCCTACGTGTTCCTCGGCGTCATGTGGATCACCTTCGCCTTCCAGTTTTTCATCTTCCCGGTGCTCGGCTTCGGCCCGCGGACCGAACTCTGGCAGACCGTGTTCGTCCTCCGACCGGGGCGCATCGGCTACGTCTGGACGTGGTTCACGTCGATGTTCGCCCACGGCGGCTTCACGCACATCGCGTTCAACAGCATCGCGCTGTACTTCTTCGGCCCGGTGGTCGAACGCTACATCAACACCAGACGGTTCGTCCTCCTGTTCTTCGCCGCGGGCATCCTCGCGGGCCTCGCGCAGGTGGCGAGCACGCTCCTGACCGTCGGCGCGGTGGGCGCGGGCGTCGTCGGCGCCTCGGGCGCCATCATGGGCGTCCTCGGCGTACTCACGGTGCTGAATCCGGGGCTCCGGGTGTACCTCTACTTCGTCATCCCGATGCCGCTGTGGGTCCTGACGTTCGGCTTCGCCGCGTTCAGCATCGTCGCCGGGTTCGGCGTCTCCGGCGGCGTCGGCGCCCTCGGCGGCAACGTCGCCCACCTCGCCCACCTCGCGGGACTGGTGGTCGGGTTGCTCTACGGCGCGCGCGTCAAACAACAGGTCAGGACGCCCGAGTCGCTCCAGTTCGGCCGCGGCGGCGGCGGTGGCGGCGGCATGGGCGGTCCGGGGCGGTTCTAACCGTGCGCCCGGTCAACCCCGAGTTCCTCCCCGACCCGGCGCTCTCTCGCGGGGAGATGGAGGACCTCCAGTTCGAGGTGGCCGACGCCGCCGACTGGACGGACGCGTTCGACTTCGACCCCGCGGACGTCTCGCTCGGCACCGAGGCGTCACTGACGGGCGAGCGACCCCTCGTCGCCGGCGTCGACCAGGCGTTCCTCGACGAGGAGGCGGTGAGCGCAATCGTCGTCATGCGCGGCGGAGAGGTGGTCGAGCGCGTCCACGCGGTGACCGACCTCGATATCCCCTACGTTCCGGGCCTGCTGTCGTTCCGCGAGGGCGGCCCCATCGTCGCCGCCTTCGAGGAACTCGACTCCGACCCGGACCTCGTCGTCTTCGACGGCAGCGGTCGCATCCACTTCCGGCAGGCGGGCCTCGCCACGCACCTCGGCGTCGTCTTCGACGTGCCGAGCGTCGGCGTGGCGAAGAATCTGCTGTGCGGGCGCACGGCCGAGGAGGCGGACGGCCGACCCGAGGGCTGGCGCACCGAGGTAGTCGCCGATAGCTCCGTCGAGAACGCCGAGGCCGGCGACTCTATCGGCCACGCCTACCAGTCCAGACAGTACGACTCCGAGCCGATAATCAACCCGCTGTACGTCAGCCCCGGCCACCGCGTGTCGGTGTCGACGGCGGCGGACCTCGTCGCCGGTCTCTGCGGGGGCTACAAACTTCCCGAACCGACCCGCGAGGCCGACGCCTACGCCGACGAGGCGAAAGACGAGTACGTCTAAGGACGGCGACGCGACTGAAGAACTATTAACTCGCCGCGGGGAGAGTGCGTGAACGTGCATCCGAAGACGGTTCTCATCACGGGCTGTTCGTCCGGCATCGGTCGCGCCGCAGCGCTGTCGTTCCTGGAGGAGGACTGGCGCGTTTACGCGACGGCCCGCAACCCCGCGGACATCGAGACGCTGGGGGAGAAGGGCTGCGAGTTGGCGACGCTCGACGTGACCGAACAGGACGACGTCGACCGCGTGGTCGACCGCATCGTCGAGGAGGAGGGTCACATCACCTGCCTCGTCAACAACGCGGGTTACGGCCAGTTCGGGCCGCTCGAAGACGTGCCGACCGAACAGGTCCACCGACAGTTCGATGTGAACGTCTACGGCCCCCACCGCCTCACCCGCGCGGTCCTGCCCCACATGCGCCGGCAGGGCGAGGGCACCGTCGTCAACGTCTCCAGCGTCGCCGGGCGCATCTCCTTCCCCGGCGGCGGCGTCTACTCGGGGTCGAAGTTCGCGCTCGGCGCGATGACCGACGCCCTGCGAAACGAGGTTGCCGAGTACGGCGTCGACGCCGTCCTCGTCGAACCCGGTCCGGTGGCGACGAACTTCTCCGACCGCGCGGCCGAACAGGTCGAGGGAACGAACGAGATTCCCGGTATCGAACGCTCCGGGGCGTACGAGTCGTGGTACGACATCTTCGAGGACTCGCAGGTGCTCGGCGGCGCCGGCCCGGCGGCCATCCCGCCCGAACGCGTCGCAGAAGACATCGTCGACGCCGCCTCCTCGACGAAACCGCGGTCGCGCTACTTCCCCGGCACGCCGGCCCGCGTCGCCGCCCTCGCGCGGTACCTGCCGAACTCGTGGGTCGATACGGCGTACAGCTACCTCAGAAAGCTCGCCTGAGGCCCAAAGTGACGCCGTTCAGGCCAGACACGCCGCGACGACGCGCAGCGCATCCTCCCCGCTCACCTCGTCGGCCAAGAGGGGAACCCGCTTGACGTTGCGGCCGCGGAAGAGGTCCGTCGCGCGCTGGAGGGCGCGTTGCTGAACGGCCCACCGGCGCTGGCAGAACTCGCACTCTTCGAGGTTCGGCGAGACCACCCACTCGGAGTCGACGGGGGTCGTCGTCACGTCCGCGAGGTTCTCCATGACGCGGTTGACGACGAGCGTCTGCACCGGAATCTCGTAGTCGTCGAGTCGGTCGATGAGCCGCTTGGACTCGACGACGCTCATCTCCTCGGGTATCATCACGACCCGGAAGTCCGTCCGCTCGGGGTCGCGCAGCACCGTCCGTAGCCGTTCGATTCGCTCGCGGAGTTCGTCTAAGTCGGCCGTCTCCTGTCCGGACCCGGCGCCGAACATCCCCTTCAGTTGGTCCATCATCCCGGAGAACTGCTGTCGCATGCGGGCGATGCGTCCGAGCATCGAGTCCATCAGTTCGGGCAATTCCAGCAGTCGCAGGGTGTGTCCCGTCGGCGCGGTGTCGACGACGACCCGGTCGAACCGGGGATCGTCGAGGTACGCGAGCAGTTGCTGCATCGCCGCCGCCTCGTCCGCGCCGGGCATCGACCCCGGCCCCATCATGTCGCCGAGCACGTCCTCCATGCCGCCCATGTCCATCCCGAAGGGATTCTGGCCGGCCCCGCCGCCCTGTCCGGGACCCGCACCGGACCCGCCGCCGAGTCCGCCCGCGCCGTTCCCGTCGTCCTCGAACGGGTTGTCGTCGGCGTCGCGGTCGGCGGCGTCGAACCCGCCCGTCCCCTCGTCCGCCGCGAACGGCCCCTCGATGACCTCGTCGGGGTCTATCTCGGAGGCGTACAGAGGGATGTCGTCGCGCACCTGTGCGGGTTCGGCGGGGACCGGGGTGCCGAGGGTGTCCGAGAGCGAGTGGGCGGGGTCCGTCGAGACGACGAGCGTCGAGACGCCCGAGGCGGCCGAGGCGAGGGCCGTCGCGGCCGCCATCGTCGTCTTGCCGACGCCGCCCTTCCCGCCGTAGAGGACGTACTCCGGCGCGTCGACTCGGTCGGGGAGGTCGGTCCCGTCGGTCGTCCGCGTCTCCACGTCGACCGACAGTTCCGTCGACTCCTCCGGGTCGTCCGCGTCAGCGTGGTCGTCGTGCGCGTCGTCGTCGACGCGGTCGACGGGTTCGACGTCGATGTTCGTCATGGCCGGAGGCACGCGGTCGGGGCTTGTGTACTCGTCGGTCCCGTCGTCCCGCGGCCGACGGGAGGGGCCGTGGCCGCCATCGTTGTGGCCGTCGCCGGCGCGTTCCGCCCCTCAGGCGAAGTAGTCGGCAAGGCGTTCGGCCGCCTCGTCGGCGCGCGGCGTGACGAGGGCGAACCGAATCCAGTCGTCGTACGCCTCGCCGAACGCCTCGCCGGGCATCCCCGCGACGCCCGCCTCGTCTATCAGTTTCTCCACGTTGGCCATCGTTCCCGGGAAATCCTCGAAGCGCGCCATAACGTAGAACGCCCCCTTCGGCGTCGTGTACGTCGCGCCCGCGGCGTCGAGGGCGTCGGTGAACGACGCGATGCGCTCCCGAAGCATCTCGCGCGTCTCCTCGTAGTACTCGGTCGGCGTCTCTTCGAGGGCGCGGTGGACGGCGACCTGTCCCGGCCGCGTGGTGGCGACGTTCACGAGCATGTGGCGCGTCTTCGCGGCTTCCACGAGGTCCTCGGGGAAGACGGCGTATCCGACCCGAAAGCCCGTTATCGCCATCGACTTCGAGAACCCCGTCGTGACGACGACGCGGTCGGAGTCGAGGGTGAGGGCGCTCTCGAACTCCCCCGAGAAGTCGAAGTGGTCGTACACTTCGTCGACGATGAGGAGGGCGTCGTTCTCCTCGGCGATAGCGAGCAGCGACTCGACCGTCTCGCGGTCGTACACCGCGCCCGTCGGGTTGTTCGGCGTGTTGACGAGGACGGCGGCCGTCTCCGGGGAGGCCGCCTCCCGCATCGCCGCCACGTCGGGGTCGCCGCTCTCCAACACGGGCACCTTCGTGGCGGTGCCGCCGAGCATCGTCGTCTTTCCCGGGTAGTAGGGGTACACCGGGTCGGTCAGGAGGAACTCCGTCCCGGCGTCGCGTTCCATCGCCCCGGCCATCGCGAGGTAGTTCGCCTCGCCCGTCCCGTTCGCCACGACGATTCGCGAGGCGTCGACGTTCCGCCGGGTCGCTATCTCCTCGCGCAGGGAGCGGAGTCCCTCGCTCGCGGGGTACTGAAACTGCCGCGAGTCGGCGTCGGCGTACTCCCGGAGGCCGTCTCTCAGCGCCTCGGGCGGTTCCCAGTCGGGGTTGCCCGACACCATCCCTACCACGTCCCCGTCGGCGCGCGCCGCGTACTGCATCACTCGGAAGAACAGGGGCTCGTCGTACTCGTCGTTGGCCGTCTCGTCCGCGCTCATCGTCCGTCGTCTCGGACGCGGGGGAGGTGGCTCTTTCGCCGTCGGCAGGACGACTTTTCACGACCCCCCGCGTCTCGGCGTCCATGCGCGAGTTCGCGGACGACCCGCCCGTGGAAGAACGCCTCGGCGACGCCCTCCGGGACGCCGACGAGACGCTGGCCGTCGCGGAGTCCTGCACCGGCGGCCTCGTCGGTTCTCTGATAACGGACGTGCCGGGGTCGTCGGACTACTTCGACCGCTCTGTCGTCACCTACTCCTACGATGCGAAACTGGCCGAACTGGCCGTCTCGCGGGAGTCGCTGGACGGACACGGCGCCGTCTCCGACCCCGTCGCCCGCGAGATGGCCGCCGGCGTCCGCGACACCGCCGGCACCGACTGGGGCGTGGCGACGACGGGCGTCGCCGGCCCCGGCGGCGGCACCGACGAGAAACCAGTCGGGACGGTGTACGTCGGCGTCGCCTACCGCGGCGAGTGGGGCAGCGGCGACTCCTACACGACGGCGGCGAGACACGAGTTCGGCGGCGACCGATTGGACGTAAAAGAGCGATTCGCCCGCGCCGCCCTGAAGACGGTGGAGACGGCGGTTCGGTCGCGGCGCTGAGGCGACGGCGGCGGGCGGAACGACGGGCCCACGACCCCCGCGGATGAGCCAGCCGCCGTCAGACGAGTGTCGGACGATTCGGCGCGTGGCACAACGCTTGTATTATTCGGCGCCTGACAGTCACCCGATGAACAAAGACGGGCACGTCCTGAACGGCGCGCTGTTGGCGGTGGGGTTGGGCGTCATCCTCGCCGTCGACCCGACGGCCGGCCCTCTCGTCGAGGAGACGCCGTCGGCGCTGGCGCTGACGGCGGCCACGAGAGTCGCGGAACTGTCGCTGCCGATAATCCTCGGCGCCCTGTTCCCGGACGTGGACACGGCGCTCGGCAGGCACCGTAAGACGCTGCACAACCTCCCAGTGCTCGCCCTCTTCGTCGCCTTCCCGTACGTCTTCGGCAACCTCCAGTTCGTCTGGGTGGGCGTGGCGACGCACTACGTCCTCGACGTCGTCGGCTCCAAGCGCGGCATCGCGCTGTTCTACCCGCTGTCCCCGACGGAGTACGACCTGCCGACGGGCGTCGCCACGTCGAGTCGGTGGGCGACGACGGTGACCGTCGTCGTGACGGCGTTCGAACTCGCCGCCCTCGCCGTCGTCCACTACTACGTGTTCGCGTTGGACACGCCGCTCTCGGAGGCGGCCGTGCTGTTGGGGTTGTGAACAGTTGGTAACGACCGGTACTGACAAATAACGAGAACGAGAACGCCTGGACGTGTTTGCAATTCTACAAATTTCGGCCGTTCGCGCGCTCGGACCGACGCCGCTGTTTCCGGGGATTCCCGGCGGTCCCGAACTGCTCGTCATCTTCCTCCTCGGCTTCGTCCTCGGAGTCGCCCCCGCGATATTCGTCTACTACGACGCCGGGAAGAACGACAACCCGCACCGACTGCTCTGGACGGTGGCGACGCTCATCGGCGGATTGGCCGGGTCGTTCGTCGGCGCCGGTATCGTGGTCGTTCTCTACCTCGTCGTCGGCCGCGAACAGGGCCGGACCGCCTGAGCCGACGGGTCAGTACGCGCGCACGTCGTCGAACTTCCCCTCGTAGGCGGCGTGGTCGGGATGGGTCGGCTCCGTCCCCGAAAAGAGCAGTCGGTCCACCTTCCCCCACGAGTTCTCGACGCCGAGGTGAGCGAACTCCGCCGCCGAGCGCAGGCGGTGGCCGACGCCCGAGCGGTGGAACACGCGCCGGGGAGCGCCGGTTCTGAGGGCGGCGACCAGTTCCGCCTCGGAGTCGACGCTCCCCTCGAACGCCGTCCACACCTCGCCGACGCTTCCGCGGAGGTGCGCGTACGACGACCCGAATCCGGGCACGTCGAACTCGGCGGCGAGTTCGCGGCCGAGGCGGTTCTGCCGGGGGAACAGTTTCCCGTTGTGCGTCTCCACGGCGTGAATCTCGTCGGCGTGCGCGCGGACGTCCTCGCGGCCGAAGCTGACGTTGAGAAAGCCGGGGTGAGGGACGAGGACGGCGGCGCCCTGTCGGTCGAACGCGGTGAGGGCGGCGTTGAGCGTGATGAAGTCCGGTACCGGGTCGGAGAGACCGACCGCGAGGAGGTGTCGGCGACGCCGCCACGTGCCGGTGAACACTTCGCGGCCGGGGACGACCAGCAGTTCGTCGTCGGTGAACGCCTCGGCCCTCGCCCGGATGTCGGGGAGGCGCGTGAAGTGCGGCGCGTACACCAGCACGTCGATGCCGCGGGCTTTCGCTCGGGATGCGACGCGCTCGTCCAACACCTTCACGTGCATGTCGACGCGGGAAGTCCCCGCGACGGCGGACGGAGCGGTCACGTCTGTCAGTCCGGCGTCACCCCGGTTAGGGATTACTATCTTCGGACTGACGGCGTCGCACAGTCACCGGACGGCGACGGGTCGAAGCGGGGGCTCTCGGGGCTGCGGAACGGTTTAGTCCCCGGTATCCGTCCGACTCTGTATGTCCCTGTGGAAGTGCGGCGTCGCCGGGTGCGACGGGCGGTTCGAGACGGCGGCGGACGCGGTCATCCACCAGACGGTCGAACACGACCGACACGAGTGCAAGATATGCGGAACCGTCGTCCCCGAGGGCTACTTCGCCATCCGCCACGCCTTCGAGGAGCACTCGCGCGCGGAGTTCGTCCGCGCCTACGACGCGAACTCCTCGCACGTCCGCGAACGGGAGCGGGTGAAAGCCGAAATCGAGTCGGAGACGGACCTCACGTCGGTCGTCGAGACGCTCGAAGAACGGGGCGCGCTCTGACCGGGCGGCGAGCGTCGGCCGTCGGCGGCGCCGCGGTCGGACGGTCGGACGGAAGAAAGTCGAGCGGTTACGCGGCGTTCCGACCCCGACGAGGGCGTTCAGCGTTCTTCGGAGTCGAGCACGCGGATCTGGTCTCCGCGGACCGTGACCGGAATCGGGACCGTCGCCTCGTACAGTTCGACCGTCACCTGGTCTTTCGTCTCGTCGATGCGCTGGACGCGCGCCTTCTCGCCTTTGAACGGCCCGGCGACGAGTTCGACGATGTCGCTCTCCGCGATGCCCTCAACGTCGGGCGTCGGCGAGAGGAAGTGCTCGACTTCGGCCATACTGGAGGTGGCTTGGCCGTCGCCGACGAGGCCGCGGGCGTGCGGAATCTCCTCTAAGACGCGGTTGATGACCGCGTTGTTGTCCGCCTCGACCATCACGTAACTCGTGAGCGAGTCGGGGGCGAGGACGGCGTGAATCTCCTCTTCCTCGCGGTTTGCGATCATATCGGCGACGGTTTGCTCCTGTCGCGCGGTCGTCTTTACGGCAAAGATGGGCACGCCTACGCACCCCCGGGGAGGAAGGTCATCAGCGCGAAGATAACGAAGCCCATGAAGCCGACGAGGAAGATGCCGGCACCGGCGATGAGACCGATCTGAGAGAACTCCTGCCACGAGGGGGTGCTCGCCAGCTTCAGCACCCGCACGTAACTGTTCAGGTCGTACTTGACGTCCATGTTGCCCGTGGCTTAGACGGCGGGCTTTTTCTATCTATTGATACAACCGGGGTCGCGAGACCGGAGTCGAGCGGAGTCGAACCCGTCGAATCCGGGCGTTCCGGACGCTCGGCGCCCGAGAACGGACGCAGTCGACGGGGTCGACGCGGACGCGCGGGGACGGGTCCGACTACTCGACGAAGTCGATATCCTGTTCCTGCTGGTGCGTCTGCGCCTGCGGTTCCGAGCGGCTCTCGGGTTCGGATTCGCCGCCGTCGCTGCGGCCGTATATCTGCGGCGACTCCACGCCGGTGACGACGATCATCGTCCGCATCGTCCCGTCGAGTTCCTCGTCGACGGAGGTGCCCCAGATGATGCGCGCGTCGGGGTCGATACGGTCGTAAATCTCCTCGACGACGCCTTCGGCCTCCTCGATGCTCATGTCGGAGCCACCGGTGACGTTCACCAGCGCGGAGTTGGCGCCGGAGATGTCGACGTCGAGCAGCGGCGACCGGAGCGCGCTCTTGACGGAGTCGTGCGCCTTCGAGTCCGAGTCGGACTCGCCGAGACCGATCATGGCGACGCCGCCGCGTTCCATCACCGTCTTCACGTCGGCGAAGTCGAGGTTGACGAGACCGGGCTTCGTGATGAGTTCCGTAATTCCCTTCACCGAGCGCATGAGCACCTCGTCGGACACTTTGAACGCCTGCCGCACGGGGAGTTTGCCCACCGCGTCGAGGAGGCGGTCGTTCGGGACGACGATGACCGTGTCGGCCACGTCGCGGAGGCGTTCGAGACCCGCCTCGGCGTTCGTGCGGCGGACCTCGCCCTCGGCCGTGAACGGCGTCGTAACGATGGCGATGGTCAGCGCGCCGCACTCGCGGGCCGCCTTGGCGACGACGGGCGCCGAACCCGTCCCCGTGCCGCCGCCGAGACCGGCGGTGACGAACACCATGTCGGAGCCGTCGATGGCGCCGTAAATCTCCTCTTGGGATTCGAGCGCCGCCTCCTCGCCGACCTGCGGGAGCGACCCGGCGCCCCGGCCCTGCGTCTTCTGCTCGCCCATGAGAATCTTCGTGTCGGCCTCTATCTCCACGAGGTGCTGCACGTCCGTGTTGGCGGCGACGAGTTTCGCACCCTTGATGCCCTCCTCGTGCATCCGATTGACGGTGTTACCGCCGGCGCCGCCGCAGCCGACGACGGTGATGTCCGTCTGTAAGTCCTGTAGAACGTCCTTCAGTTCGTCGTCGGTCATCGTGCCGCTTCGGCGCGGCTGGTCGTCCTCGAGCCCGTCGACGGACCTCCCATCCCCCGTCTCCTCGGCTTCGTCAATCGCGTCGTCGACGATAGAGTCCATTTATGAGCATCCTTACCGAATGGAGCCTAATTATCTTTCCCCTCCGCGTCCGACGTCCGTCGGACGCCCCGAGATGACGGATTCGTGACCCGTTCCCCGACTATATCCTGAAGATCACTTTCTCCTCGGAGCGCACCTCGTCGGGCGTCACCTCGCGGTCGTCGAGTTCGACGGGCCGCCCGGCCGAAAGCTTCCCGAACGCCGGCCCCTCGGGGACGCCCAACTCGGCGGCCGCCGCGGCGTCGAACGACTCACGGACGGCGACGACGGCCGTCTCCTCTATCGAAACTCCCTCGTACTTCCCCCGGAGGACCGCCGCCAGCGACTCGACGATATCGTCGTAGCGTCCCTCGTCGAGGAGCGCCGCCCGCCCCGCCGCCTTCGTCCCGCCCTCCCGCGTCTCGAACGCGACGGCGTTCGCGGAGACGGCCTCGCGGGCCGCGTCGAGGTCGACGCCGGCCGCCTCGGAGAGCAGGTCGTCCGGGAGCGACACGACCGCGTAGTCGCCGTTCGCGTCACCCGCGTCGGCGCCGAGTCTGAGGCCGTCCTCGACGGGCGAGAGGGTTGATTCGAGTTCGTCGAGTCCGTCGAGGGGGACGCCGGCCGTCTCCCGGGTCCACGTCTCGGTGACGACGCGGTAGCCGAGCGACTCTATCACCCTCACCAACTCGGGCCGGTCGCCGTCGACGACGGCGTACTCGGCGTCGGAGGCCTCGAACGCCCGGCGGATCACCTCGCGGTTGTCCCCGTTCTCGGGCGAACCCATCGCGTCAAGGGGCCAGTCCGCGCCGATGTGGCCGACCGCCCAGTCCGTCTCGCGGACGATGCGCTCGAAGCGGGGGGCGTAGTGACCGCCGCCGAAGCCGACGAGTTGTCGGTCCCGGTCGGCGTCGACCCCCGAGAGGTCGAGGACGGAGCGAGCGACGGCGCGGGCGCCCTCGGGGTCCCCCCACTCGTCCTCGCCGCTACCGAGTTCGACGAACATCGCCGGCGCGCCGACGTCCGTCGGGCCGTGGTGGGTGCATTCGACGCCAACTTCGTACCCCTCGGGCGCGTGGCGGTCGAACGCTTGGACGACGGCTTTCCCCGCGTTCGGGCAGGCGCGGGCGAACGTTCCCTCCTCGCCGCCGTACTCCGCGGGGCCGAAGTTGCCGGTGAAGTGGGCGGTGAGGAGCGGTCCCGTCTCGCCGGAGTGCCGGGAGACGAACGCGACGAACGCTGGCGACCCGGAGAACGCGTCGGCGGCGCCCGCTAGTTCGATGTGCAGGTCGTCGAACTCGCGGAGTTCGAAATCCTCGTTCTCGTAGTAGGTCCCGCCGCCCGCGGCGTCCGGGCGCGAGTCGTCGGTCCGCTCGTCCCACTCGCCGAGTTCGAGCAGGCGCTCTCCGATGTGGACCGATGCGCTGTCCGCGCGGCTGACGACGACGGCTATCACGGGAGGCACTGGCCGGTCGGGACGCTAAAGCGCGTCGAAGCCGGCGAAGCCGACGAAGCGGCCGGCCGAGCGACGCGGCGCGGGTTCAGAACAGGTCGACGACGGCGCCGAGCGCGAACCCGACGCCGAGCGCCAGCGTCGAGGAGAGGGCCTGCCGGGCCGTCGCGCGGAACACCCCCGAGAGGAGCACGCCCAGCGACGCGCCGAACAGGAAGCCGTGGACCGCGCCGTCGGCGGTGAAGAACGACGCGGCGGGGACGACGAGTTCGGCGACGAGGAGGCCGGCGACGCCGACGAGGAACCGCGCGCCGTCGCGTCTCAGGTCTCGCCGCTGTCTGTCGAGATTTAGCACGGAAGGACGGTCGGAGCCGGCGGGAGATAACGTTTCCGTCGGTTGTCACGACGGCGGGCGAGCGTTCGGTCTCCGCGCGGGCGCTCGGACCCGGTGGGTCGCTTAGTGGACGAACGACACGCCGCGGAACTCGAAGCGCGCGCCGCCCGACTCGGCGTCCGCGACCCGCATCTCCCAGCCGTGTTCGGCCGCGACCGTCTGGACGATGTTCAACCCGTAGCCGCCGGTGTGGTCCGACGTCGATTCGACCGATTCCTCCCATTGCGCCTTGACGTGGTCCGGGAGACCCGACCCGTCGTCCTCGACGTAGAAGCCGTCCTCCTCGTCGAGAACGCCGACGCGAACCGTCACGCGGTCCCCGTCGGACCCGCCGTCGCCGCCCTCGGCACCGCGTTCGACTGCGTCGTGAGACTCCGTCTCACTGCCCGTCGAACCGTGCTCCACAGCGTTGCGGATGAGATTCTCCACCAGTTGCCGGACCCGCCCTTCGTGCGCGCGGATGCGCCACCGCTCCGACGGGAGGACGAGCGTCGCTTCGTCGGTAACGACGCTCTGCCACGCCGCTTGGACCAGCTCTCGGAGCGGCGTCACCTCCGTCTCGTCGGCCGTCTGCGCGTCCCGGGCGTGCGCCAGCGTGTCGTCGATTATCTGTTCCATCCGGTCGAGGGACTCGGTCACCTTCCGCAGCACCTCGCTGTCGTCGTCGTCGCGGGCCAACCGGAGGTACCCCTGCGCGACGGAGAGCGGGTTCCTGAGGTCGTGCGAGAGGACGCCCGCGAACTCCTCCAGTTCGTCCGCCTGTTCGCGGAGGCGTCGTTCCCGCCGCTTCCGGTCGGTCACGTCGGTGAAGACGCCGCAGAACAGCCGTTCGCCTCGATAGGTGAACTCCTCCATGCTCACCGACACCGGAACCTCGTGGCCGTCCTTGTGGAGGGCCGGGAGGTCGACGCCCGTCCAGTCGATGTGTCGTTCTCCGGTGTCGAGATACTGTGACAACCCCTCCTTGTGGGCCGACCGCAGTCGCTCCGGGATGATGACCATCTTCTCTCGTCCGATCAGCTCCTCCGGCCGGTAGCCGAGGATGGGTTCGATAGCGGGGTTGGCGAACCGAATCCGGCTCTCGGTGTCGATGACGAGTATCCCCTCGGTGGTGCTCTCGAGGAGGGATCGGAGGAACTCCTCGTCCCCCTCGAGAATCGCTCGGCTCATGGCGACCGCTCACCACCCATACGAGAAGCTATCTCGGCCACGTTATAAACAGTTATTGCCGCTTTTCGACGGGAAAACACCGAAACGAACGGATGCGCGGTGCGCAACTGAGTCCCCGGCGCGCTCTCAGTCCGCCCGACCGGGTTCGGGCAGCGATTCGCCGCGGACGTTCCTCGCCGTGAGTTCCCGCAGGCGGCGCGGGTCCCGGCGGCGGCGAACCCCGACGCCTCTCTCGTGCTTTCTCCGTCGCCCGGAGGAATGAAAGCCCACAGACCGGAGGAACAGCCCTGTTCTGTACGTTTCCGCTCCGCGAGATGGTAGGGAACCGCAGACGATGCCGACTCGGCGGCACTTATCCCCCTCCCGTCGAAACGCCACGGCCATGCAGGTGTTCGGACTCCTCGGTAACCCCGTCGGCCACTCGCTGTCGCCGCCGATGCACGAGGCGGCGTACGACAGCCTCGGGATGGAGGCGCGGTACGTCACTTTCGAACCGTCGCCGGAGGACCTCCCGACGGCCGTCTCGGGCGCCGATGCGCTTGGAATCGCGGGACTGAACGTGACGATTCCCTTCAAACAGGAGATGGTGGACCTCGTCGAACCGGACGAACTCGCCGCCCGCATCGGCGCGGTGAATACCGTCGACTTCACCGGCGAGACGCCGCGAGGGTACAACACCGACGCGGCGGGCGTCCGACGGTCGTTCGCGCACCACGACGTGCCGCTTGAGGGGACGGACGCCGTCGTCGTCGGGGCCGGCGGGGCGGGGCGCGCCGCGTCGTTCGCCCTCGCCGACGCCGGCGCGTCGGTCCACGTGGCGAACCGGACGGCCGAACGGGCGACGGAACTCGCCGCGGACGTCCGAGGGGCCACCGGCGGCGGACTGGATACCCTGGACGAACTCGCCGGCGCGGACGTGTTGGTGAACGCGACCAGCGTCGGGATGGAGTCCGACGAGACGCCGGTCCCCGCCGACCGCCTCCACGGGGGACTCGCCGTCCTTGACGCGGTGTACGCGCCGGTGGAGACGCGCCTACTCCGGGAAGCGGCCGCCGCGGGCGCGACGACGATAGACGGCGCGTGGATGCTGCTGTTTCAGGGCGTCGAGGCGTTCGAGCGGTGGACCGGTCGGGACGCCCCCGTTGACGCGATGAACGACGCCCTCAGAGCGAATCTCGGATAGGCAGACGGCGAGGTAACGATTTTTAAATAAGCGGCGTTCATACGGTGACACAATGGGTATATTCGACTCGATAAAGTCGTCGCTGCGGTCGCTTCTCGGCCGCGACGAAACGCCTTCTACCGATTCGTCGCGGAGTGAGACGCGCGTTTCGGTCGAGCGCGACACGCGGAACGAGGTCGACGCGGAGTCCGAGTCCGCCGTGAAAGAACCCGTCTCAGAGGAGACGCAGGCGTCGGCCTCCACCGACACGCTGGTCGACGAGGAGGCGGGACGGGAACCCGCCGAAGCGGTCGAGAGCGTCGAGACCGACGAGGACCCCGAGACCGTCATCGAGGAGGCCGAACCCTCCGAGACCGACGAGGCCGACGAGGCGGCCACGGTCGACGCGGACGCGGCGGCGTCGACCGATTCGATGGTCGACGAGGAGCGGAACGCGGCCGAGGCGGCCGAACCCGCCGAAGCCGTCGGCGCCACCACGACCAAGGACGCCGGCGTGGACGCGGACGCGGGGTCGGACGTCGGAAGCGACGAGGCCGCCGAGGACGACGGCGCCGACGTCGAGAGCGACGAGTCGGACGGCGCCGAGGAGACGGCCGCCTCCGACGCGGACGCGGCGGCGTCGACCGACACGCTCCTCGACGACGAGAACGCCCCCGACGAACCCGCCGAGGCGGCCGAACCCGCCGAAGCCGTCGGGCCGTCGTCCGACGAGATGGACACGGATATCGAGGCCGACACCGACCCCGGCGAGAGCGTCGAGGAGGACGTGGACGAACCGGACGCGGCCGGCGACGCCGAACCGGGGGAGGCGATGGCGTCGGGTGACGCCGAACCCGTCGACAACGTGAAAGGAATCGGTCCCGCCTACGCCGAACGCCTCGCCGACGTCGGCATCGAGACGGTCGAGGACCTCGCGACTGCCGACGTCGCCGACCTCGCCGAGAAGATAGAGGTCTCCGAGACGCGCGTCCAGCGCTGGATCGACCGCGCGGCCGACCACGACGCGTAACGCCGCGGCGCGGACGCTGGCTCTACTCGCCGGTATCACGAACTCGTTTACCGACCGGTCTCCTACGTCCGACCACATGACCGACTCGCCCACGCCGACCGTTGCGACCGGACGGGCGGCGTTCCGAACCGCCGCCGCGGACGCTCCTGCGGGGGCGCGCGTTCCAGTCGAACTCCGCCTGCCGGTGACGGACCCGTTCGACGCCTACCGGCGGGCGCGCGAGGACGGCGGCGACGGCTTCTATTTGGAAACGACCGGCGGGCAGTCCGGGTGGGGCTACTTCGGCACCGACCCGGTCGAACGCCTCCGCGTCGGAAGCGACGCCGAGACGCTGACCGAGACGTCCGACGGGGGCGGACCGCGCGCGGCGTCCTCGCCGTCGCTCTCAGCGCTCGACGCCGCTCTCGCCGACGAGACGCTGGTCCGCGGGGAGACGGGCGTCGAGGTACCCTACCCCTGCGGCCTGTTCGGGTGGCTCTCCTACGACGTCGCGCGCGAACTCGAATCGCTCCCCGACCTGACCGACGACGACCGGGGTCTCCCGCACCTCCGACTCGGCCTGTTCGACCGCGTCGCCGCGTGGGAGGAACCGCGCGGGGAGACGGGAGAGACGACCCTGCGGGTGACCGCGTGCCCGCGCGTGCCCGAGGCCCGGAGCGATGACGCCCTCGACGACCTGTACGACGACGCCGTCGAACGCGCCCGCGAACTCGCCGAGGACGCCGTCTCGGGCGACCCGAGCGTCGGGCCGGCGCCCGTGCGACGCGACGAGATTCGCTTCGAGAGCGACTGCGGGCGGGCGGCGTTCCGCGACCGGGTACGCGCGGTGAAACGCTCCGTCCGCGAGGGCGACACCTTCCAGGCGAACGTCTCCCAGCGACTCGTCGCCCCCGCGGCGGTCCACCCCGTCGCAGCCTACGACGCCGTCCGCCGGGTCAACCCCGCGCCGTACTCCGCGCTGGTGGAGTTCCCGGAGGCCGACCTGGTGAGCGCCAGTCCGGAACTGCTCGTCCGCGTCGACGGCGACCGACTCGTCACCGAACCCATCGCGGGGACGCGCCCCCGCGGGTCGACGCCCGACGAGGACGCGGCGAACGAACGGGATTTGAGCGAGGACGACAAGGAACGGGCCGAGCACGCGATGCTCGTCGACTTGGAGCGAAACGACCTCGGGAAGGTCTCGGAGTACGGGTCCGTCGAGGTGTCCGAGTACCGCCGCGTCGACCGCTACTCGGCGGTGATGCACCTCGTGAGCGTCGTGGAGGGACGGCGACGGCCCGGCGTCTCCGTCGCCGACGCGGTGGCCGCCGTCTTCCCCGGCGGCACCATCACCGGCGCGCCGAAACCGCGGACGATGGAGATAATCGAGGAGGTGGAGGCGACCCGCCGCGGCCCCTACACCGGAAGTATCGCGGCCTTCGGCTTCGACGACCGGGCGACGCTGAACATCGTCATCCGGACGCTCGTCCGGGCGGGCGAGAAGTACCACCTCCGCGTCGGCGCGGGCGTCGTCCACGACTCGGACCCGGACGCCGAGTACGACGAGACGATGGCGAAGGGGCGCGCACTCGTCGACGCCGTCGACGAAGCCCTCGGCGACGAGAACGAACGGCAGATGCGCGTTGTCGACGGCGGCGGCGTTTGTGACAGGGATGGAAACGGAAACGAGAACGAGGGGGACTCCGCGAGATGACGGAGATTCTGGTGATAGACAACTACGACTCGTTCGCGTACAACCTCGTCCAGTACGTCGGCGAGTTCGCCGACCGGGTGACCGTCCGCCGCAACGACGCCGTCGACGTCGCGGGAATCCGCGCGCTCGACCCCGACGGCGTCGTCGTCTCGCCCGGCCCCGGAACCCCCGCGGACGCCGGCGTCTCGGTGCCGGTGTTCCGCGACCTCTCGTACCCGACGCTCGGCGTCTGTCTCGGGCACCAGGCGCTGTGTGCGGCCCTCGGCGCGCCCGTCGGGCACGCGCCCGAGGTGGTCCACGGGAAGTCTACTCCCGTCGAACACGACGGCGAGGGCGTCTTCGCCGGCCTGCCCGCCCGATTCGAGGCGGGCCGGTACCACTCGCTGGCGGTCGAACGCGCGGACGTGCCCGACGAACTGGTCGAGACGGCGTGGACCGACGACGAACGACGGGTGGTGATGGGCGTCCGCCGCCGCGACAGACCGCACGTCGGGGTGCAGTTCCACCCCGAGAGCGTCCTCACCGACCGCGGGAAGCGCCTCGTGGCGAACTTCGTCGAGTCGTGCGGAGGCGGGGATGACTGAGGACGCCGCCGGAGACGGGAGCGGAGACGGAGACGAACTCCTGTTTCACGTGGACGGCGAACTCGTCCCCGCCTCGGAGGCGACGGTGAACGTCCGCGACCGGGGGTTCGCCTACGGCGATGCCCTCTTCGAGACGCTCCGGGCCTACGGCGGCGAGGTGTTCCGCTGGGAGGCGCACGCCGACCGCCTCGCCGAGGGCGCCGATATCTTGGAACTCGACCACGGCCTCTCGGACGCGGAACTGAAGCGTTGCGTGGACGAGACGCTGGCGGCGAACGACCTCTCGGACGCCTACGTCAAACTCTCCGTGACCCGTGGCGTCCAACCGGGGAAGCTGACGCCGGGTCCCGAGGTGGACCCGACCGTCGTGGTGCAGGTCAAACCGCTCCCCCGAGGCGGGCGGGGCGGCGACCCCGTCTGGGACGGGCCGGCGACGCTCCAGACGGTGAAAACCCGCCGCGTCCCCGACGGAGCGATTCCCGCGCGGGCGAAGACACACAACTACCTGAACGGCATCCTCGCGCGCCTCGAACTCCGCGTCACCGGGGCGGACGAGGCGGTGATGCTGGACGACGACGGTAACCTGGCCGAGGGGGCGACGAGCAATCTCTTTTTCGTCCGCGACGACGCCCTCTGCACGCCGAGTCTCGACGGCCCCGTCCTTCCCGGAGTCACGCGAGCGGCGGTGCTCGACGTCGCCCGCGAGGAGGGTATCCCCGTCCGCGAGGGAGCGTTCGTCCCCGACGACCTGCGCAACGCGACCGAGGCGTTCGTCACCAACACGACGTGGGAACTGCGCCCCGTCGAACGCGTGGACGGCATCGAACTCGGCGGCGTCTCCGAGCCCTCGGGGT
Source organism: Halogeometricum sp. S1BR25-6 (assembly GCF_031624495.1). Taxonomy (NCBI): domain Archaea; kingdom Methanobacteriati; phylum Methanobacteriota; class Halobacteria; order Halobacteriales; family Haloferacaceae; genus Halogeometricum; species Halogeometricum salsisoli. The sequence goes on from NZ_JAMQOP010000001.1 coordinate 875,694, forward strand.
CGGAGACAGGAGGGACCTCGTCCCTTGGAGGCCCGGTGACGACGCTGCTCTCGCGACTGTTCGACGCGCGCGTGGAACGGAGGCACTACGCGGGGGAGTAGGGACCCCGGACGCACCACGAATGTCCGAACCGCTACCCTTGAACCGCCCGCGCCCGTACGCCGGCCATGAACGACGAGCGCCGGATTATCGCCGCCGACGACGTCCCCTCCGACGGCACCGTGCTCTTCACGGTCCGCGCGGGTACGGAGACGAGCGAGGCTATCCTGACGAGACTCGGGAACGGAACGGTCGTCGCCTTCGAGAACTCCTGCCCGCACTGGACGGACGTGCGCCTCGACAAGGGGTCCGGCGCCTACGTCAGAAACGGCGAGTTGGTGTGCCAGAAGCACGGCGCGACGTTCCAACGCGACTCGGGATACTGCGACTTCGGCCCCTGCGAGGGCGCCGTCCTCTCGACGTTCGACGTGACCGTCGCCGACGGCGAGGTGTACCTGACCGACGACGAGTTCTCCTTCGAACACCTCGGCGAGTCCGGCGACCACGACCTGTCGACGGGGAGCCGAATCGACTTCACGGGGAGTTGAGCGGACTTCGCCTCCGTCGTTCCGGGGACGACTCAGTCCAGTAGCGCGAGGACGACGAGTCCGAGACACAGCGCTCCCACCGAGAACACCGCAGTTAAGAGCGCTCCGGGGGGGTCGTATCCGCGGTGGACGAGACTGGTGGTGAGCAGGATACCCCCGACTCCGCCGAGGAGCGTGAAGACGGGGACCAGAAGCGTCGCTCTCGACGGATGGTTCCACTCCTCCCAGTTCCACGCCAACAGACGGGAGCGGAGTTTCTGGAGGCGGTCGGTCACGGTACCGCGATATGCGGACGACGTAATAACTGTTAGTTCAATCCTCTCGCTCGGACGTGCGAGTTCGGGAGGCATCGCGGGAGGTAGGTTTGAACGACGGGAACCTCGCTATCGCTCGGTTCTCTCGTTCAAACTCCCTGTACTCCCTCCGAAAACACGTGGTCACGGTGCGATAAAACGCATCGCTTGGGAGTGTGAAGTTCAGGAGAATAGCGGGAGGTAGATTTGAACCACGGTCGCTCCGTTCGCCGACGCTCACGTCGCTCCTCGGTTCAAATCTCCTCGGAGCTATGGTGCCGAACTCGGCCGTCGCTCGGCGATGAAACGCCTCGCTTGGGAACTGAGTCCGGCAAAACCATAGCGGGAGGTAGATTTGAACGACGAGAATCTCGCTGATGCTCGATTCTCTCGTTCAAATCACCCCTGCACTCTTCGCACAGAAATACGTCGTCGCGCCGAGACAAGACTCGGCGCTCGGGAGTGTGAGTTCAGGAGAATAGCGGGAGGTAGATTTGAACTACCGATCTCCGGGTTATGAGCCCGGCGGAATCTCCTGGCTATCCCATCCCGCTACATCAACCAAACCGCGGGTTACGGTTAAGGATTGTGATTCGACCGCCGTATGTCAATTTCCACCGGTGCTCACGACCCGGTGATGCGCCACGTGAACAGGCTCTCGGCGACGTAGTTCAACAGCATCGACGCGCCGATGGCGAGCGGAATCGGGAGCAGTTGCCAGACGTCGACGCCGAGGACGACGTAGGAGAACCCGGCCTCGCGGAACGCCCGGACGACGAGGAACTGGACGGCGAGGCCGCCGCTTCTGACGAGATTCGAGGTGAGGAGGCGCCGGAGCGTCGGGAGGAGGCCCCCCTCGCCGGCGTCGGCGAACGTCCAGTGCTCGTTGATGAAGAACATGACCACGATGGCCACCTCCGCGCCGACGAGTTTGGCGTACTCGTTCAGCACGTCGAAGAGGAAGATGAGCGCGGTGGTCGTCGTCACGTCGAAGACGGCGCCGACGGCGCCGACGGAGGCGAACTTGCCGAAGCGGACGCCGGAGAGGAGTGCCGACAGGGTGCGCTCGCTCATTCGGAGGTGTCGGGCGTCTCCCCCTGTCGTTCGACCAGTGCGGGTTCGTGCTCCCGCGTCGCTTCGAGGAACGTGTGCAGTCTGTTCTCGCGGATGGTGCGGGCGCGGTGCCGCGAACTGAGGAGCGCGGCCGCCAGACTGAGCGAGGTGTCCACCGGCGAGACGGTCGACCCGGGGTGGTCCTCCCACCGGACGGGTATCTCGACGATGCGTTCGCCGAGGGCGCCGGCGACGGCGATGAGTTCGATGTCCCACGCGAACCCCGCCTCGTAGAGGTGCGGGCGCACCGAGCGCCACGCCTCCGCCGAGAGCGCTTTCGCGCCGCACTGGTAGTCGTACAGTCGCTCGTCGAGGAGGCGGCGCGCGATCCACGCGAAGCCGTCGCCGAGGCGGCGGCGGGCGAACGTCTGGTGGGACTCGACGACAGCGGCGGGGTGCCGTCGCGACCCGACCGAGAGGTCCGCCTCGTCCCTGCGGACGGGGTCGACGACCGCGGCGAACGATTCGGCGGGCGTGCTCCCGTCCGCGTCGGCGAACGCCAGCACGTCCACCTCGTCGACGAGGGCCTCGAACCCGGCGGTGACGGCCGCGCCCTTGCCGCGGCGCCCGTCGACGGCGTGCACCGTCGCCGGCAGGTCGTCGAGACGGTCGAGGACGCCCGGTCCGGGCGCGTCGAGTTCGACGCGGACGACGGCCGGCGAGACGTGTTCCCGGAGGGCGTCGACGTAGGCCTCGAGACGCTGGAGGTCCGGACGGTAGGCGGGGACCACGACCCCCACGGTTCGGTCCATTGGCGTGGATTCGGTGTGGCGAGGATAAAAAACGAACTGCTCCGGGCATCTGTCGATTTTCGGACCGGTCGGGGCGAGCGGTCTCGGGCACCGAGGCGGTGCTCGGCGGCCATCACAAGACGTATTGTGCCCGCCCGCGGTTCGTCCCGTAGAGAATGGAGTACGCGCTCGTCCTTCGTTGGGTGGTTCTCTACGCCGCCCTCTTCGCCGCCGGAGTCCCCCTCGCCGCCCGTCTCCTCCCCGACACCCGCGGCCGAGGCGTCGGCCTCGCCGTCCCCGCGGCGACGCTCGTGCTCGTGATTCCGGCGTACTGGGTCGGCCAGGTCGCCTTCGGCCTCCCGGCGCTGCTCGCCGGCGTCGTCGTCCTCTTCGCCGTCTCCGCCCTCGCGGCCCTCAACGTCGGTGCCCTGCGCGACGGCCGCGTCGAACTCGCCGTCGACGTCCCCCGCGGCCCGGCACTGGACGCCGCCGCCGTCTTCCTCCTCTCGTTCGCCTTCCTCGTCCTCGTGCGGGCGTACGACCCCGCGGTGTTCGCGGGCGGCGGGGAGAAGTTTCTCGACTACGGTCTGCTGAAGAGCCTCCGGCGGGCGTCCGTCCTCCCGCCGGAGGACATGTGGTTCGCCGGCACGCGCGTGAAGTACTACTACGGCGGCCACCTCGTCACCACGCTGTTCGCGTGGCTGACCGGGACGCCGACGCGGTTCGCCTACAACCTCGCGCTTTCGGGGTTCTACGCGATGCTCGTCACGGCCGTCTACGAACTCGCCGCGACGGTCGGCGAGGACCACGACCTCTCGCGGCGCGTGGCGGGCGGCATCGGCGCGTTCTTCGTCGGGTTCGCCGCCAACCTCGTCACCGCGTGGCGGTTCGGCATCCTCCTGCTGCCGGAGGGTCTGCGGCGGCCGGCGGCCGGGTTCGTCGCCGAGAACAGCGAGTACACCGTGGCGACGCTCTTGGAGGGGTTCGAGTCGTTCTCCTACTGGAGCGCATCGCGGGTCATCCCCGACACCATCAACGAGTTCCCGCTGTTCTCGTGGCTGAACGGCGACCTGCACGCGCACATGACCGGCACCTCCTTTCTCGTTCTCGCCGCCGCCGTCGGCTACGCCTACTACCGGACCCCCGCGGCGGACCTGCGGCGCCGGCGCCTCCTCCTGACCGCGATTCCGGTCATCGCCGGCTGGCAGGCGATTCACAACACGTGGAGTTTCCCGAGCGTCCTCGCGCTCGGAACGCTGTCGGTCGCGCTCGCCCCCGCGGACCCGCGGACGCTCGTCCCCGGTCTCTCGCGGATCGGCGACCGTCTCGCACCCGAGTCCCGGACCGGGTCCCGGCTCTCCGCGGAGGCGACGCGCCTCGCCGTCGCCCTCGGTGTCACGGTCCTCGGCGCCGTCCTCGCCGTCGCCGTCGCCGCCCCGTTCTTCCTCGGCACCGCCGTCAGCGGGAGCGAGCGGACCGTCGACTTCCTCGGCCCGGAGATGCGGAGCAGCCTCGGCGGTCTCCTCCTCGTCCACGGCGCGTTCGTCGTCGGCTTCGCCGCGTACCTGCTCTCACGCCTCCGCGTCCGCCGCCCCGTCTACCTCGTCGGTGGCGTCTTCGCGGCCGCCTACGTCGGCACCCAAATCGGGCTGGCCGCCCTCGTCGTCTCCGTTCCGCTCGTCGTGTTCGGCTGGGTCGCCCTCCGGTCGGACGCGCCCGTCGGCTACGAGACGGTGCTCGTCGTCGCCGGCGCGGGTCTCGTCACGCTGGTCGAAGTCGTGTACGTGAACGAGCAGGCCGGCCCCGGCCGGATGAACACGGTGTTCAAGACGTACATGCAGGTGTGGGTGCTGTGGGCGCCGGCGATGGGCGTCGCCCTCGCCGGTCTGATTCGAGGCGTTCCGAGCGCGGCGCGCGTCACCTCCCGCGTGCGCGAGGCCGCCCCCTCCGTCGCCGCCGACGGCTCCGGCGACGGGACGCGACGACGGATGGCCGCCGTCGCCTTCGTCTGCCTCCTCGTCGTCTCGACGAGCGTCTACGGCGTCGCCGCCGTCGGGGCGCACTTACAGGAGGAACCGCCCGCCGGGACGACGCTCGACGCGACGCAGTTCGTCGAGACGTACCACCCCCAGCAGGCCGAAGCCATCGACTGGCTGGACGAACGCGAGGGGACGCCCGTCCTCGTCGAGGCGCCGGGAACGAGCTACTACCCCGACGGTGACGACGGCCGCGAGCGCGTGATGTACAGTTGGAACGCCAACCCGGCGTCGAGTCTCACGGGCATCCCGTCAGTCGCGGGGTGGGGCCACGAAGTCGGTTACCGCGGCCCGGACGCCTACTACGAACGCGTCCGCGACGTCGACGACATCTACACCGGCGACGCGGCGACGCGCGCGCGACTCCTCCGCGAGTACGACGTGAGCTACGTCTGGGTCGGCCCGAGCGAACGCGGCCGCTACGGGGAGATAACGTTCGAGACGTCCGGCGTCAGCGTGGCTCACCAGTCGGGGTCGATAACGATATACGAGGTGGACCGGAGCGCGCTGCCGGCCGCGGCCGGGAACGAGTCGACGTCGGAGTCGCCGTCGCTCGCGTCGGCCGAGTCGGGACGGCCTACGAGGAGGGCCGCTTCGAGATAATCGTCAGCGCCTCGGCGTCGACGGCCACGGTGTCGAGGAAGTGCGGGACGAAGTCGCGCTTCTCGAACGCCTCGCGTTCGTCCTCGGTGCCGACCGTACACCACAACTGGGGGCGGTCCGGTCCGTGGTAGTCGCCCTGCCGGTCGATGGAGAAGCAGATGACCTCCTCGCCGTCGAGTTCGATGGTCGCGCCGCGTCGGATGCCGGGGTCGCCGCGGATGATGACCTTCTTCATACCCCGTGGTTTACGCAGTCGGGGCTTAACGCCTTCGGAGACGGGTCGGGGAGGCGACGACCGTTCCGGTCACTCCGCGCTCGGACGGATGCGGTACACCGTGCCCGACCCGGCTTCGAACGTCGACGCCAGCACGTAGAGTTCGCCGTCGGCGTCGCGGCCGAAGGAGAGCACCGGACTCCGGAACGGTTCCCCGTCGGTCGTCGTCGCGCGCACCGTCTCCATCGGCCACATCTCCTCGTCGTCCGTCGGCGTCGCGACGAACAGCGACCCGAGCACGTCGCCGAACACGTACTTGCCGTCGAGTTCGGGCACGTCCGTCCCGCGGTAGCGGTACCCGGCGATGACCGCCGAACCGAACGTCTCGCCGTCTCGGGAGTGAGGATAGCAGACGACGGGGTCGATGAGCGGTTCACCCATGGGCGTCGTCGTCGGACACACCGGGTAGGTTTGCTCGCCGCCCGTCACCTTCGCCAGCGCGGCCATCGAGAGCCGGTTGCTGAAACAGCGCGTCCCCTCCCTGACGTTCCAGCCGTAGTTGCCCCCGCGCCGCACGAGGTTTATCTCCTCGTACTTGTCCTCGCCCACGTCGCCGACGTACAGGTCGTCGCCGTCGAACGACATCCGGTAGGGGTTGCGGAACCCCCACGCGTACTGCTCGTCCAGTCCGTCGCGCCCGACGAGGGGGTTGTCCGACGGCACCGCGTACGGTTCGTCGCCGCCGCCGTCGACGTCGATGCGGAGGATGCTGCCGAGGAGGTTGCTGGTCAGGTTCTGCCCGTTCCCGCCGCGGTTGAGCAGATACCAGTCGTTGGCGTGTCCGATCCCGCCGTCGCCGCCGCCGTTGTTTCCGTCGCCGACGGCGACGTAGAGGTAGCCGTCGGGACCGAACTCGATGGCGCCGGCGTTGTGGTTCCGGCCGTACTGGGGAATCTCCAAGATGGTCCGCTCGGAACCCGGAACAGTCCCGAGGAGGTCCTCCGTGGCCGTGAACTCCGAGAGCACGAACGTGTGGTCGTAGTCGGCGGGCGTCCCCGGGCGGCGCGGCGCACTGTATCTGACGTAGTAGCGCCGCGTGTCCGCGAAGTCGGGGTGGAGTTCGAGGCCGAGCAGCCCCTGCTCCCACGAGACCAACTCCATGAGTTTGTCCCGGGCGTCGAGGAGCGGTTCGTCCCGGAGGCCCTCGCCGTCGTAGACGTAGATTCGCCCTAGTTTGTCGGCGACGTAGTTCCCCGTCCGTCCGGGGATGGACTCGAAGGCGACCGGCTGTTCGAGACCGGTCACCACGGGTTCGAGCGCGACGCTCGGCCCGTCGTCGACGAGGCTCGTCTGCGGACGCTGGACGCCCCACTCCGTCTGCCAGTTCAAGAGTCCGCCGACAACCGCCGACCCGGCGACGCCGCCGAGGAATGTCCTCCGATTCATAGTGAAATGGGTCCCTTGGATGGATACTACTCGCTCCAGCGATAACTATCCTGGCACTAACTGTCGCTCAATCGGACATTTAATACGATTAGGGACGACGACCTCGGTCACGGCCGGGGGGTCGTACCGTCGGTTCTCGACCCGTCGCACGCGACGGACCGACGCGGCCCCGTCGGGCGGCGTCCGTGAACCAAACGGGTTTTAACGGGCGACGGCGAAACACGGACAAGGTCGATATCTATGCAGATGCCACGCCGATTCAACACGTACTGCCCCAACTGCAACGGGCATCACGAGCACGAGGTCGAGAAAGTCCGGACGGGGCGTCCGACAGGGATGAAGTGGAACGCCCGACAGACCCGCCGCGGTAAGGCGGTCATCGGGAACGCCGGCAAGTTCTCGAAGGTCCCCGGTGGCGACAAGCCGACGAAGAAGACCCACCTGAAGTACATCTGCTCGGACTGCGGCAAGGCCCACATGCGCGAGGGCTGGCGCGCCGGGCGACTGGAGTTCCAGGAGTAATTCATGGCGGGTAACTTCTACCGCGTTCAGTGCACCGACTGCGACAACGAACAGGTCGTCTTCGGCAAGGCCTCCTCGGTCGTCAACTGCGCCGTCTGCGGGACGACGCTCGCGACGCCGACGGGCGGCGACGCCGAGATTCACGGCGAGGTCGTCGAGACGGTCGAACGCCGGTCCGCCGAGGCGTAAGCTCCCCTCCGGAGGTATTTACATATGAAGTACAGCGGTTGGCCCGACAGCGGTGAACTCGTCGTCGGAAAAGTAGACGAGATAACCGACTTCGGGGTCTTCGTCGACCTCGAAGAGTACGAAGACAAGCGCGGTCTCTGCCACATCAGCGAGGTCGCCAATGGCTGGATCAAGAACGTCCGCGACCACGTCCGCGAGGGACAGACGGTCGTCGCCAAGGTGCTCGACGTCGACACCGGCTCTCAGCAGATCGACCTCTCGATCAAGGACGTCAACGAGCACCAGCGCAAGGAGAAGATCCAGGAGTGGAAGAACGAGCAGAAGGCCGACAAGTGGATGAGCATCGCGTTCGGCGAGGACGTCTCCGACGAGGAGTACAGCGCCATCGCGAACGCCGTCCTCGTGGAGTACGATACGCTCTACGACGGATTCGAGCAGGCGGCCATCCACGGAACGGAGGCGCTCGACGACACCGACCTCGACGAGGACGAAGTCGACGCCATCGTCGAGACGGCCCGAGACAACGTCTCGGTGCCGTACGTCAACGTCACCGGCTACGTCGACCTCCGGTGTCCGACCGGCGACGGCGTCGACCACATCAAGGAGGCGCTGAAGGCGGCCGAGGGCGAGGACGCCCAGGAGGGAGAGACCCAACTGGAAGTCACCTACGTCGGCGCGCCCGAGTACCGCATCAAGGTGCAGGCGCCCGACTACAAGGCGGCCGAGACGGCCCTCGAAGACGCCGCGGGACGCGCCGAGGACTCCATCGTGACGGCCGGCGGAACGGCGCTGTTCCACCGCGAGCGCACCGAAGACGACGAGTAGCGCCGTGAAGTCCGACATCCGCGTCTGCGGCGAGTGGCGGGAGGCCCACGACCGACCCGTCTACACGCTCGCCGAGACCTGTCCGGACTGCGGCGCCGACGCCGTCAACAGCGCTCCGGCCCCGTTCAACCCCGAGGACCCGTACGGGGAGTACCGACGCGCTCTTAAACGCCGCGTCCGGGATTAGGGGCATGGAAGATATCGAAGTGGAGACGCTGGCCGACCCCGAGCTCCGCGACCCCGTACTGGTCGAGGGGCTCCCCGGCGTGGGGCACGTCGGAAAACTCGCGGTCGAACACCTTCTCGAAGAACTCGACAGCGAACCCGTGCGCTACGTGTACGCCGACGAGTTCCCGCCGCAGGTCACCCTCGAAGACAACGTCGCAGAGTTGGCCCGCGCGGAGTTCCACGCGGTCGACGCGGGCGACCGCGACCTGCTCATCCTCACCGGCGACCACCAGGCGCAGTCGAACGAGGGGCACTACCACCTCACCGACGCCTTCCTCGACGTCGCCGAGGAGTTCGGCGTCGAGGAGGGGTACGCGCTCGGGGGCGTCCCGACGGGCGAACTCGTGGACGAACCGAGTGTCCTCGGCGCGGTCACCGACTCGGACGACTTGGAGCGACTGGAGGACGCCGGCGTGGAGTTCCGCGAGGACGAACCCGCCGGCGGTATCGTCGGCGTCAGCGGTCTTCTCCTCGGACTCGGCGAACGCCGCGGGCTCTCGGTCGCCTGTCTGATGGGCGAGACCAGCGGCTACCTCGTTGACCCCCAGAGCGCACAGGAGGTGCTCGAAGTGATGCAGGACGTCATCGGCTTCGAGGTGGGCTTCGAGTCGCTCGAAGAACGCGCCGAGGAGATGAAGGAAGTCGTCGGGAAGATACAGGAGATGCAGAACCAACAGCAGGGGCAGGCGATGAGCGACGACGACCTGCGCTACATCGGCTGAGGCGACCTGTCGTCTCTCGTTTTGGGTCCGTTCGGATGTTGGCCGGAGCGACGGCGCCGCCTCAGGCTTCGAGGATGTCGTCGTCCGCCGCGGGCGGAACCGCGAGCGACCCATCGAGCGCCGTAACCGCGCGCCCCCCGACGCGAACCTCGTCGCCGACGCGGACGCGGACGCGGACGCGGCCGGGTCGGTCGACGAAGTGTCCCTGCTCGAAGGTCATCTCGTCGGGCAGGTCACCGTCGAAGGCGTCGACGTGGCGGAGGTATGCCCCGCAGGCGCCGCTCGCGGTGCCCGTGACCGGGTCTTCGGGGATGCCGAGGCCGGGGGCGAACATCCGTCCGTGGAGCGTCGAGTCGGCGTCAAGGGCGTCGAACGTGAACGCGTAGACGCCGGCGGCGTCGTACTCCTCGGCAAGCGCCTCCAGGGCCGCGAAGTCCGGGTCCGCGCCGCCGAGGCGTTCGAGGAAGTTCACGGGGACGACGAGGTAGGGCAGGCCCGTCGAGGCGACGGCCGCGGAGAGGTCCGCGCCGACGTCGCGGAGGGCCGCGGAGTCGATGCCGAGGGCCTCGCCCGCGCGGTCGTAGTCGAGGTCGACCGTCTCGACGGTCGGTGACTCCTGCGTCATCCAGACGGTGCCGTCATCGGTAATCTCGACGTCGAGGACGCCGACGCTCGTCTCGACGGTGTGCGTCCCGGCGTCGAGGACGCCGTCCTCGTGGAGGTGCGCGTGCGCGGCCACGGTTGCGTGACCGCAGAGGCCCACCTCGCGGGTCGGCGTGAAAAAGCGGAGCCGTCGGTCGGCGTCCTCGGAGGACAGGACGAACGCCGTCTCGCTGACGGCGAGTTCGCGGGCGACCGCCCGCATCTGCGAGTCGTCGAGGTCACCGTCGGGGACGACGCCGGCGGCGTTGCCCGAGAGCGGTTCCGTCGCGAAGGCGTCGACGAGGAGCGCGCGGCGCGTCTGCATGCGTCCCTCGACGGCGCTCGCCGGTAAGAATCCCGGCGGTCGCGGACGGGCGGTCGGGCTACTCGGTGACGGCGCTCCGGCCCGATGCCGCCGCGCCGTTCATCACCTCGCGCATGTTCATGCACGCCGGGCAGCCGAACACCTCGTCGTCGCTGTCGCCGAAGACGCGGACGAAGTCGCGGGTCACAAACTCCTCGCAGTTGTTGCACGTGTACATCGAATCGTTCCTTGACATATGTTGACATACACCAATAGTATATAAAATTACGTGCCCGGTATCCGACGGGTGGACCGGTCCCGTCCCGGACGGCGGCGTGCGGCCGGCGCCCCGACGACGAGACGGACACGTTAAAGATGCCTACGACCCGTTCACGAAGTGGTGAACGAAGCCCATGGGCGACCTCCCCGACGAATTTAACTGCACTATCACGAACTGGGAGTACATCTACGGTCGCTGCCGCGACGTGAGCGACCAGGTGAAGGCCGCGGAGTTCGACCCGGACGTGGTGGTCGCACTCGCGCGCGGCGGCTGGTTCGCCGGTCGCTGCATCTGCGACTTCCTCGGACTGGACGACCTGACGAGCCTGAAGATGGAACACTACGTCGGGACGGCCCAGAAGACGAACGAACCCGAAGTGCGCTACCCCATGCCCGAGGGGAGCGTCGAGGGCAAGGACGTGCTCATCATCGACGACATCGCCGACACCGGCGGGTCCATCGAACGCGCCTACGAGTACGTGACCGAACGCGACGCCGGCGAGGTGCGGACGGCGACGCTGCAACTTCTCCAGTCGAGCGAGTTCGAACCCGACTTCGTCGGCGAACGCCTCGGGGAGTGGACGTGGGTCGTCTATCCGTGGAACTTCATCGAGGACATGATCGACCTCACGACGGGCGTCATGGAGAAGGCCGACGAGGAGACGTTCGAGATGGAGGACCTGCGACACTACCTCGCGGAGTACCACAGCGTCGACCGCATCGAGATGGAAATCGCTCAACCCGGCCGGATGCCGGAGGTGCTCTCGGAGATGGAGCGCCGCGGCTACGTCGAGTCCGCCGACGGCGACGCGTGGCGGTTGCTGGAGAACGAGGGCGTCGGCGCATAGGACGAGAAAAGCCGACGCGCGGAACGCGGAGTCGAATTTACCACCGTTCCCGACCGAGGGCCGACCATCATGAACGAACGGTTTCGGCCGATAAAGCGATTCTTCTGGTCGCGACACGAGAACCCCGGCAGCGTTTGGACGCTGGTCTGCGCGTATCCGGTGTTGGTCGCGGCCCTCTACCGTCGGGACCGACGACTCCTCCTCGGGACCCTCCTGTTCGTCGCCGCGAACCCGTTTCTGTTCTCGGAACCCGATGGCGACGCCGCGTGGGCGACTCGCGTCGTGCGCGGAGAGCAGACGTGGCTCGACCGAGGACTCCGGTCGTCGCCGGTCGACGTCCTGTTCGTCTGTCTCGCGGCCCCGCTCTATCTGTCCACGCTCCGCGCGGCGGCCGAGCGACGACCGGTCGAGACGGCGTTCGGGACGGTCGCGTCGGTCCTCGTCATGCTCCTGTTCTTCGACCGGATGGCGCGCCTGTACGACGAGTCGGCGTGAACGGTCACACCGCTCCGCGCCGGGTGTATCAGGGTCTTTCACGACGCGGTAAGCCGCGCCGTCTCCGAAGCCCTTGACCCGGTCGCTCGTGAGACGCGAACGTGGCATCACTGCTGTCTATCTTCGCGACGGCCATCCTCCCCATCCTCGCCGTCGGCGCCGTCGGCTTCGTCCTCGGCCGGACGAAGGACGTCGACACCGCTCCTCTGAACACCGTCGTCGTCTACGTTCTCGCGCCCGCGCTCGTCTTTCACAGTCTGGCGACGACGACGCTCGCGGGGTCGACGCTGCTCGAAGTCGTCGGCGTCGTCACCGCCTACCACCTCGTCATGATACTGGTCGCGGAGGGCGTCGGCCGCGCCCTCGGCGAGCGGGACCCCCTCCTGAGTTCGCTCGTGCTCGTCTCCGCGTTCTCGAACTCCGGCAACTACGGTATCCCCGTCTCGAACTTCGCGTTCGGCGAGACGGGCCGGGCGACGGCCGTCGTCTTCCTCTCCGTGCAGAGCATCCTCATCTACACGCTCGGCGTCTTCATCGCCTCGCGCGGCGGCGGGTCGGGCGGACTCTCCGGCCTGAAACACGTGTTCCGGATTCCGCTCGTCTACGCCGTCCTCGCCGCCCTCCTCGCGCGCGCCCTCGGCGTCGTCCCGCCGGCCGGGTCGACGGCGATGGAGACGCTCCAACTCGTCGGCGACTCCTCCATCCCCCTGATGCTCCTCATCGTCGGCGTCCAACTCGCCCGGACGGACGTGGGCGCGACGCTCCGCACCGTCGGCGTGGTGACGACGCTGAAGATGGTCGTCGCGCCCCTCGTCGGCCTCGCTCTCGTTCTCGCGGCGGGCATCGCCGACCCAACGGTGGCGAAAACCATCGTCCTCGAAACCGCGATGCCGGCGGCCGTCACCCCCCTCATTCTCGTCGCGGAGTTCTCCGAGGGGACGGTCCGGGGCGTCTCAGTCGCGGAGTTCGTCTCCACCGCCGTCTTCGTCACGACGCTGGTCAGCGTCCCGGTGCTGACGGGAGTCATCGCCCTCTTGGAGTCGGGGCTACTGTTCTGATTTCTGACCGAACTCACCACCCTTTAGCCCCCGCCCCGCGAGGAGAGAGTATGACAATCGGCTTCATCGGCGGAAGCGGCATCTACGACGCCCTGCCCCTGACGGACACGCGCACCGTTGAGGTGGAGACGCCGTACGGCGACCCCTCGGCGCCGCTCACCGTCGGCGAGTTCGGCGACACCGGCCGAGAGGTTGTCTTCGTCCCGCGTCACGGACCGAAGCACCAGCGCTCGCCGACGACGCTGCCGTACCGCGCGAACGTCTACGCGCTGAAAGAACAGGGCGTCACGCACGTCCTCGCCTCGAACGCAGTCGGCAGTCTCCGCGAGGACCTGCCGCCGCAGACGCTCGTCATCCCCGACCAGATATACGACCGCACGAAGCACCGCGACCTGACGTTCTTCGAGGAGGACGTCGTCGTCCACCAACCGTTCGCCGACCCCTACTGCGCGGAACTGAACGAGATACTCGCCGACGCCGCCAAGGAGGCGACGGACGCGGACGTCGTCCGCGGCGGCACCTACGTCTGCATCGAGGGGCCGCAGTACTCCACGCGCGCCGAGAGCGAGTTCTACCGCGAACAGGGCTGGGACGTCGTCGGAATGACGACGATTCCGGAGGCGAAACTCGCCCGCGAGGCGGAGATGGCCTACGCTACCGTCACCGGCGTCACCGACTACGACGTCTGGAAGGCGGACAGCGAGGTCACCCTCCAAGAGGTGCTGAAGAACGCCGAGAAGAACGAGACGGCCATCAAAGAGACCGTCGAGGCCGCAATCGAGGCCATCCCGGACAACCACGAGTGTCCCTGTCACTCCTCGCTCGAAGGGACCATCAACACGCCGGACGACGCCATTCCCGGAGATGTGAAATCCGACCTCTCTCCGCTCATCGGCGAGTACGTCGACTAACATCTCGCATTCCTCCCAACGAGTCGAAACCGCTTTACGTCTGTTTAGGCCTACCTAAAACAAGATGGCAGACGAACCTACGCGGAGGACGTATCTGAAGCGGACCGGCGCGCTCGTCGCGGCGGGATTGGTCGCCGGGTGTTCCGGCGATTCGGGTGGCACCGCGACGGAGGGCGCCGGGGCGAGCGACTCGGCGTCGGCGGAACCGACGGACACCGTGACGGGAGAAACGGACGGGACCGACGACGGAACCGAATCGTCCGCCTCGGCGTACACGGTGTCGATGTCGCCGGTGGGCGACGTCGAGTTCGACGGCGTCCCTGAGAACGTCTTCACCGTCTTCCCGCAGTACGCCGACATGGCGGTGGCGCTGGGCCACGGCGACGCCCTGAACTCCGTCTACGTCCCGGAGATGTCGGGGACGACGATGAACCACTACTACGAGCGTCTCGATGGCGTCAGCTTCGAGTGGGAGGGGCTGTACGACCCGCTGAACGGCGGGCTGAACAAGGAGAAGCTGTTCGAACTCGGCAGCGACGTCCACCTCACCGACCCCGCGTGGGCGTCGACGCAGGACAACTGGGACGGTTCGGACGTCGAGGAGATTCGCTCGCAGGTGGCACCGTGGTTCGGCAACTTCTACAGCGGCACCCACACCGACGCGCCGGACGGCTACGGCAACTACCAGTACTACACGCTCTGGGAACTGTTCGGCAAGGTGGCGGGAGTGTTCCAAGAGACCGAGCGTTACGAGGCGCTGAGCGCGGTTCACGATGACCTCCTCTCGACCATCCGGTCGAACCTCCCGCCAAAGGAGGAGCGCCCGACGGCCGTCCGCGCCACCTACTCGGCGGAGAACGAGACCTTCTGGACGTACCACCTCAACCGGCCCGGCTACTGGCTGGCCGACACGCGACCGCTGGCCGCCAACGACGCCTTCGGCTCCGAGCAGTGGAACGGTCTCTGGGGCACTGTCGACTTCGAGACGCTGGCCGAGGCGGACCCCGACGTCATCCTGCATCTCTGGGGGATGACGCCGAACTACAAGATGTCGGAGGTGCGCGCCGCCCTCGAAGACCACCCGATCGGGGGACAACTGACCGCGGTGCAGAACGGGAACGTCTACCCCGCCGGGATGCGCTATCAGGGCCCCATCATGAACCTCTTCCAGTTGGAGATGGGTGCCAAACAGCTCTACCCCGAGCAGTTCGGCGAGTGGCCCGAGTACGAGGACGGCGAACCGTACCCGGAAATCCCCGAGGGAGAGCGGTTGTTCGACCGGACGGCGGTGGCCGACGCGGTCAACGGCGACCTGCAGTCGTAACCCGACGGTCAGTTCGTTTCTCGGTCGAGGGCGCGGTCCACGGCGGCGGCCGACGCCGACCCGCCGTCGCCGTGTTCGACGGCGTGGCAGTCCCCGCAGTACCAGTTTTCTCCCGCTTCGACCGTCGACAGCGGAACGCCCGCGACGACGAACTGCTCGCCGTAGCGCCGACAGACGCCCCCTTCGTCCCCACCGCCGCAGACCGTACACGAGGAAACCTGCGCCGGGAGCGCCTCGACGCGCCGAACGGAGCCGAACTCGCTCGGCGAGTAGGCGACGTAGCCCGCGGCGTAGCAGTGCAACCAGAAGATGGGGAAGAACGCGAGCGCGGAGCCGACGGCGGCGACGCCCGTTCCGACGGGGACGCCCAGCACGCCGCCGGCGAGGACCCCCGCGAGGAGGGCAAACAGCGCCGACGTGAGCAGGGAGACGGCGGCGGTGACTCTGCGGAGGGTGCCGGAGAGGAGGGTCTTCGGAGGCACGACTCCGGATAGGCGTCGCAGGAGAAAAAGTTCCGCCGCCGTTCGGTCAGTCGGCTATCGCTTCCGCCTCGGCCGTCTCGTCCTCACTCTCGGCGTCCGCGTCCGAATCCGCATCAGACTCGTCCTCGACGCTCGCCGGGTCCCGCACCCACAGGTCGCCGAACAGGTCGTCCTGCTGGAGGCGGACGGTGCCGCGGTGCGAGAGGAACAAAAGCGAGAGGTACGTCGTCACCGGCGTCTCCGCCGCGGTGCGAATCTCCGCGTACAGCACCTCCTCGCGCCCCTTCTCGTACTGCTCGCTCAGGGCTGTCTCGACGGCGGCGATGGAGGATTCGATGTCCTCGGTGTGGGCCGTCCCGGTCACGTCCGCGGCGGTGGGTTCGTCGTCCGCGCGGACGTCGTCGGCCGACCGGTAATCGAGCGTCTGCGTCCCGCGACTGTACCCGCGCGGCGAGTCGGAGGTGTCGTACTCGCGGCGGCGCTTCCACCACGACTCGCGTTCGGCCTCGCGGAGTTCGCGGACGAGTTCGTCCAGCGTTTCGGGCGACCCGCGGGCCTGCTTGCGTTCGAGGCGGCGGTCCATCTCGGCTTCGAGGGCGTCGACGGGGTCGAATCCCGAGTCCGACCCGGGCGCGCCGTCGGCCTCGCCGTTGGCCATCTCGCCGCCGTTCTCCAGGGCCATCTCCCACGGTTCGAGTTCGGGTTCCTCCTCCTCGGCGTCGGGTTCGAGGAGGGCGTCGGACTTCATCCGCAGGAGGACGGAGGCGTAGAACAGCGCCCGGCCCGAGGTCCGCAGGTCCGTCGCGTCGAGGCGCGCGAGGAAGGCGTCCGTCACGTCCACCACGTCGATGTCCCACGGGTCTATCTCGCCCTCCTCGGCGAGTTGCACGAGCAGTTCGACCGGTTCGACCTCCCCGTCGTCGGCGTCGGTGTCCGTCTCCAGGTCGAGGTCGACGCCGTCGGGAACGGCGCTCTCGGCGGTCGATTCGGGAGGCTCCGCGTCGGCGTCCGTCTCCTCAGTCATCCGCCGTCGCCTCCGGTTCGCCCGCCTCCTCGTCGTCCTCGCCGAGTTGGATGCCGGTCACCGCGCTGACGTTGTCGCCCTGCATCGTCACGCCGATGACGCGCTCGGACCGCTCTAAGAGGGCCGAGCGGTGCGAGACGACGACGAACTGGGCCTCGCCCGCCAAGTCGTCGACCATCTCGCCGACGCGTTCGGCGTTGGCGGCGTCGAGGAAGGCGTCCACCTCGTCCAAGGCGTAGAACGGCGCGGGGTTGTGCCGCTGGATGGCGAAGATGAACGCCAGCGCCGTGAGCGACTTCTCCCCGCCCGACATCGCGTTCAGCCGCTGGATGGGCTTGTCGCCGGGTTGGGCCTTCATCGTCAGACCATCCTCGAAGGGGTCCTCCGGATTTTCGAGGAGGAGTTCCCCGGTGCCGTCCGAGAGGCGCTCGAAGATGTCGGTGAAGTTCTCGTTGATGGCGTCGAAGGCGTCCATGAACGTCGCCTTCTTCTGCGACTCGAACTGCTCGATGCGGTCGCGAATGCCGTCTCGCTCCGCTTCGAGTACGTCCCGGCGCTCCTGCATCTCTTCGAGGCTCTCCTCGACCTCCTCGTACTCGTCGATAGCGAGCATGTTGACCGGTTCGAGTTCCTCCATCTCCGCGGTGAGTTCCTCGACGTTCGCCTCGACCTCCTCGTGGTCGGGAATCGCCTCGGGGTCGTACTCGCCGACCTCCGCTTTGAGTTCGTCTATCTCCCAGGCGAGGCGCTCGGCGCTCTCGCGCAGGTTCTCCACGCGGGACTCCGCGCGGTCGACCTTATCACGCTGTTCGTCGCGTTCGCTCTTGGCCTCGCGCACGTCCTCGCGGAGGTCGGAGCGTTCGGCCTTGAGTTCCTTCAACTCCGCTTCGAGGTCGGAGACGGCCTCGCGCTTCTCTTCGAGCGTCTCCTCTTTCGCCTCGATTTTCTCCTCCTTCTCGCGGACGGCGTCGCGGGCGTCGGCCTTCCGCTCCTGTGCGCTCTCGACCGTCTCGTTCAGGTCCTCGACGGCCTCCTCGGCGTACTCCTTCTCCAACTGGAGTTCGTTGAGGCGGCCGTCGAGTTCGTCCATCCGCGCCTCCTTCTCGTCGATGTCGGCGCGTATCTCGTCGGCCTTCGCCGTCAGTTCGGGAATCTCGGAGTCTTCGAGTTCGGATTCGAGGTCGTCGATGTCGGACTCGACGGCCGCGACGTCGGCGCCCAGCGAGTCGATGTCGGCGTCCAGCGACTGCATCTCCTCGTCGACCTCCGCTCGCTCCTCGCGGAGTTCCTCGATGCGGGCTTCGAGGCGGTCTATCTCGTCTTCCTTCTCCTCGACGTCCGCCTCGGTGCGGTCGATGTCGCTTTCGACCGAGCGCACGCGGTCCGCGGCGTCGGAGGCCTTCTCGCGCGCGTCGTCCAGTCGGGACTCCACGTCGCGGATCTCCCCCTGCAGGTCGCGGCGGTCGTCCTCCAACGAAGAAATCTCGGTCGCGAGTCGTTCGAGCCGACCGGACCCCGACTTCGAGAAGGAGTACCGGGAGCCGCCGCCCGACCCGCCGGTCATCGCGCCGGAGCGCTCCACCAGGTCGCCGTCGAGCGTCACCATCCGGAAGTCGCCCATGAACGACCGGGCGGTCTCCATGTCCTCGACGACGAGCGTCGACCCGAGGACGTACGAGAAGATGGGTTCGTACTTCGAGTCGTACTCGACGATGTTGCGCGCGAAACCGACGACGCCGGGGTCGTTCGGCTTCGAGGGCAGGCCGCGGTCGTCCATCTTCGTGATGGGGAGGAACGTCGCCCGGCCCGCGTTTCTGGATTTCAAGTAGTCGATGCAGTCGGAGCCGACGCCGTCGTCGTCGACGACGACGTGCGCGAGACGGCCGCCGGCGGCCGTCTCGCAGGCGGTGGCGTACTCGCCGGGCACCGACCCGAGTTGGCCGACGGTGCCGTGGACGCCCGACCGTCCCGCGTTCAGGATTGTCGTCACCGCGCGCGGCCACGACGTGTCGCCGTCCTTCCCCGCGCGCGCTTCGAGTTCGGCGTACTCGGACTGCTTCGAGCGCAGGTCCTCTTCGACCTCGTCGAGGTCGTCTTTCAGGTCCGAGCGCTCCCCGCGCAGGTCCTCGATGACGCCGTCTATCTTCGCCTTGTTCTTCTCGGCCTTGTCGAGTTCCGAGTGCAGGTCCGACAGCGTCGCCTTCAGTTCCGGCAGTTCCTCGCGTATCTCGGCTATCTTCTCTTGGGTCTCCGAAATCTCCGAGGAGCGACGCCGCGTGTCGTCCAGCAGGCGGTCCTTCTCTCGCTGGAGGTCGTTGCGCTCGGTCTTCAGCTCCTCCAACTGAGCCTTCTTGTCGGCCAACTCCGCTTTGAGTTCGTCGAACTCCGTGTCGACGTCGGCGATTTCGGCTTCGACCTCGGCGAGGTCGGTCTCTCTCGACTGCACCTCGGATTTGACCGACGCCTTCTCGACTTTCACCGACCGAACGTCGTCCTCGACGTCGTCTATCTTCTCCTGCTTGCGGTCGAGTTCGACGAACGCCTTTCGCCGCTCCGTCTCGGCCTCGTCGATGCGGTCTTCTGCGGCCTCGACGGCGTTCTCCAGTCTGTCTATCTCGCCTTTGACCGACTCGATTTCGGATTTGATTCGGAGCTGTTCGTCCTCGCCCTTTCGCTCTATCTCCTTCGAGAGCTCCTCTAACTCGCTTTCGAGGCGTGAGACCTTCCCCTGCCGGGTGTCGAGTTCCTCGCGCAGGGAGTCGAGTTTCGCCTCCTTCTTCTCTGCCTTCGACTCGGTCTTCTCTAGGTCGGCGCGCTTGTCTTCGAGTTCGGCGGCCTTCAGATAGCTCTGGTACTCCTCGCGTTCCTCGCGGAGCGACTGGTACTTCAGCGCCGTCTCGCGTTCGTCCTCCAGTCGGTCGAGGCGGCCCTGCTTCTCCTCGATTCGGAGGTCCGCCTCGTCGATTCGCTCCTCGACGGCGTCGAGTTCGTCGAAGGCGTCCTCCTTCTTCGCGTCGAACTCCGCGACGCCGGCTATCTCGTCGATGATGCCCCGCCGCTGGTACGGGGTCATGTTGATTATCTCCGTCACGTCGCCCTGCATCACGACGTTGTACCCTTCGGGCGTGATACCGGCCTGCGCGAGGAGGTCCTGGATATCGGATAAATTACAGGAGCGACCGTTGAGGTAGTAGTACGAGTAGTAGTTGTCGTCCGTCTCCTTGACGCGCCGCTTGACGCGAATCTCGGAGACGTCGCCGACGTCGTCGCTGCCGGCGGCGTTGACCACCTGCGAGCGGTCGAGTTTGCCGTCAGCGTTGTCGAGGACGACGGTGACGCTCGCCTCCTTGGTGCCGCCGTTCGCCTCCGAATCGTCGGCGTGGCCGGGGTTGTAGATGAGGTCCGTCAGTTTCTCCGCTCGGATGCCCCTCGTGCGGGCGAGGCCGAGCGCGAACAGCACGCCGTCGATGATGTTCGACTTGCCCGACCCGTTGGGGCCGGTAACTACCGTGAAGTCCTCGTAGAACGGAATCCGGGTCTTGCGCCCGAAGCTCTTGAAACCGTCAAGGACGAGCTCTTTGATGTGCATGGGTTGCTCGCGGGGGACAGAGCCACCCAGTTACGCGACGATGATATCGCTGTCGTCTTCTGCGGACTCTGCCTCGTCGGTAGTCTCGGACTCCTCGGACTTGACTTCGTCGTCCGCGGAGTCGGTCGATTCGGCGTCGGCGCCGACGTCCGTCTCGTCGGGGGATACGGACGAAGACGAGGGCGTCGGCGTCGGTTCGTCGGCGTCGATGAAACTCGCGTCGTCGGAGGGCTGAGCGGACGTCTGGGCGCGCGACTGCGCCTGCGCGGGCGACTCGCGGAGGCTGGGTTCGCTCTCGTCGGCGTTTCCGCCGTCGGCGGCCGCCTCGGCTCCCGTCTGCTCCGATTCCGACTCGGACGCGGACGCCGACGTCGACTCCTCGGGCTGGGCGGGGGCGTGACCGACGGGGCGGGTCCCCGTCGTGAGGTCGACGTCCACCTGGTCTTCGAGCAGGCGGACTCGCTCTTTCGTCTCGACCAGTTCTTCGGTCAGTCCGTTGACGGCGGCCTGCAGTTCCGCAACTTTCGATTCGAGTTCCTCCACCCGGTTACTCATGCGTGTTATCCCCGTCCGCGGACACATAAACGTGCGTCAGACATATAGTCGGGAAATGATAGCTACCGGACAGATACGGGAGCCGTATCCCGTCCGGAACCGCACGGAACCGACTGCCTGCGGCGCCGTCAGTGGAGGTGTCGGTCGAGAAAGCCCGCCGTCCAGTCGACGGCCCAGTCGAACTGCTCGCCGAGGACGTCGTGGCCCACGCCGTCTGCGACGACGCACTCCGCCTCGATATCGGCCTCCTCCAGTCCGTCGTAGAACAGTTCGGAGGCCATCGCGGGCACCACGTCGTCGTCGGCGCCGTGGAGGAGGAGAATCGGCGGACCGCCGCCTCCGAGGTGCGAGGACGGCGAGGCGAGGTCGTAGCGCTCCGGGAGGTCACTCCGCGACCCGCCGAGGAACGCCGCGAGTTCGGCCTGCTCGGGCGTGTGCTCGAAGTTGTACAGGCCGGCGACGCCAACCGCCGCGGCGAGGGCGTCCGACGCTTCGGAGACGGCGGCGGAGACGTGCGCCGGGTCGGGGGCGAACCGCGGGTCGTCCGCGGAGAGCGCTGCCAGAACGGCGAGGTGCGCGCCCGTCGACGGTCCGAAGGCGGCGATTCGCGCGGGGTCGATTCCGAGGGCGTCCGCGTTCGCCCGGCACCACCGAACCGCCGCCTTCACGTCGCGTATCGCGGCCGGGAACGTCGCCGCGTCGCTGCCGCGGACGTTCGGCACGGCGCAGGCGAAGCGTCGCTCCGCGAGGGCGAACGCCACCTCCCGCAGGTCGGCTTTGTCGCCCGCGCGCCAGCCGCCGCCGTGGACGAGGACGACGAGCGCTCGGCGCGTCCCCTCTCTCTCCTCTTCTTCCCCTCCGGTCGGCCGGTAGACGTCGAGCGAGAGCGTCCCCTCCGGCGGCGAGGCGAACGCCGCGTCGCGGACGACTTCGACCGGCGGCGAACCGAACGGGTAGGGCATCTGTCTCTGTGAGCCATCGCCGCACGGGCCCGAATAAGTTCCGTTCGACCGAGGCGGCGCCGAACGCACGGCGGTCCTCGTCGAGTGCCGACCTCGCGCCGGTCCCGTTAGTCTTTAGCCGCGCGCCGTCAAATCGCGCGTAATGACCGCGAAGGCGCTCTCTCAGCGCGACCTCGCCACCGTCATCGGGCTGGAAGTCCACGTCCAGCTCGAAACGGACACCAAGATATTCTGCGGGTGTTCGACCGACGCGGCCGAGGACGAGGAACCGAACACGCGGACGTGCCCCGTCTGCCTCGGACTGCCGGGCGCGCTGCCCGTCCTGAACGAAGGCGCCGTCGAGGCTGCCGTGAAGGTGGGCAAGGCGCTCGACGCCGCCGTCGCCGAGCACACCCGCTTCCACCGGAAGAACTACTACTACCCCGATTTGCCCAAAAACTTCCAGATAACCCAGTACGACGCCCCCATCTGTTCGGACGGGACGCTCGAAGTCTCCGTCGAGGGGAACCGCCGCGAGGTCGGCATCGAACGCGCCCATCTTGAGGAGGACCCCGGCAGCCTCCAGCACAAAGGCGGCAGCATCGACACCGCCGACTACACCTTGGTCAACTACAACCGCGCGGGGACGCCCCTGATGGAGATCGTGACGGAACCGGACTTCCGCAGTCCGAAGGAGACGCGCGCGTTCCTCGCGAAGTTGGAGGAAGTCTTGGAGTACCTCGGCGTGTTCGACGCGACGCGCGACGGGTCGCTCCGCATCGACGCGAACATCTCGATGGTCCCCGACGAAGAAGTCGGCGACGACGGCTCCATCTCCGGGGAGACGCTGGCGAAAGCGAACAGAACCGAAGTGAAGAACATCTCCAGTCACAAGGGCGCCGAGAAGGCCCTCGCCTACGAGGTGACTCGACAGAAGAACGCCATCGAACGGGGCCGCGCCGTCGAACAGGAGACGCGCCACTGGGACGAATCGCGCGGTATCACCGTCTCGATGCGCTCGAAGGAGGAGGAGAAGGACTACCGCTACTTCCAAGAGGCGGACCTGCCGCCGTTAGAGGTCGCCGACTGGAAGCAGCGCATCGAGATTCCGGAACTGCCCGACGTCCGCCGCGAGCGCTTCCGCGAGGAGTACGGCCTCGACGCCGAATCCGCTTCGAAACTCACCTCCACGAAGGAAGTCGCGGACTTCTACGAGGACGTCGCAGACCAGTTCGACCCCGGTCTCGCGGCGACGTGGGTGGCCGACAACCTGCTGGGCGAACTCAACTACCGCGACATGTCGATTACCGACGTCTCGGACCGTCTGAACGAGTTCACCCGACTGATCGAACTCGTCGCCGAGGGGGAGATAACGACGAAGAACGCCGAGGAGATCGTCCTCCGCCGGATGCTCGACGAGGGCGACGCGCCCGACGACGTCGTCGAGGAGGAGGGACTCGGCGCGGCCGACGACGACGAAGTCGTCACCGCCGTCGAGGAGGCCATCGAGGAGAACCCCGACGCCGTCGAGGACTATCATTCGGGTGAGGGCGGCGCCGTCAACTTCCTCGTCGGACAGGTGATGCAGAAGACCGGCGGGAGCGCCGACCCCGGCGACGTGAACGGGATGCTCCGCGAGCGTCTGGAGGAGTAAGAAGGGCCGTTCGGTCGAGTCGCTCCGCGCGCCTCACGCCTTCATGTCGTAGATGTACTGTTCGATGGGGACGAAGGCCGTCGACCCGCAGGCGGCACACTGGTCCGGCGCCGCGAACTCGTGCGTCTCGCCGTCGCTGTCGACGACGGTGCCGGCGTAGACGGCGTGACAACTCTCGCAGACGTACCGCTCGGGAAGGTCCGGGGTGTGGGACACGTTCGTTCTTCGACCGCCGGACACTTGGCCGTTTTCGGCGCTCGTTCCGACAGTCCGGAACCGTGACGCGCCGCGGAACCCAGTTCAGTCGGCCGTCGAGGGCGACTCCTCGCCGTCGGCGACGCCGTCCTCTCCGTCCCCGCTCTCGTCGTTCCTCCCGTCGTTCTCGACGACGGCCGAGCGCCACCCGCCGCGGAGGAACCAGAGACACCCGACGGCGAACGTCACCACGCCCGACAGCGACAGACTCCACCAGAGGCCGGTGACGCCCCACGAGAGGACGTAGGCGAGGACGAACGCCGCCGGGAAGCGGACGACCCAGCGCGAAATCAAGGAGAGCGCCATCGAGACGCGGGTGCGTCCGGCGCCGCGAAACGCCCCCTGAATCACCATCAGCCCTCCGAGGAAGGCCCAGAACGGGGCGACGATGGTGAGCATCTCGACGCCCGCGGCGACGACGGCGGCGTCGTCGATGAACACGCGCATGAACGCGGCCGGAATCGCCCAGACGACGGCGCCGACGGCGCCGAGAATCGCCATCGTCCCCGCCGTCGCCTTCCACGTCACCTCCGCCGCGCGGTCCGGCGTGTCCGCGCCGAGGTTCTGTCCGACGCCCGTCGCGGCGGCCTGCCCGACGGCGCCCGAGACGGTCCAGGAGACGGACATGAGACGGAGGCCGATGCCGTAGGCGGCGGTGGCGACGGCGCCGAACCGGGCGACGAGGGCCGCCAGCGCGACGGCCGCGAAACTCCGCGCGAGACCGTCCAGCGTCGCCGGATAGCCCACGTCGACGAGTTTTCGTAACAGGGTCGGGTCCGGCCGCAGGTCGGGCAGGCGGAGGCGCGCCCCCCATCCGCCGTGGAGGAGGATGGCGAGGCCGGCGGCGGCGGCGACGATGCGCGCGATGAGGGTGGCGACGGCGGCGCCGCGCGTTCCCATCGGTTCGACCCCTCCCCACCCGAGGATGAATATCGGGTCCAAAACGACGTTCAGACCGGCGCTGACGACGACCAGCCACATCGCCGTGCGGGTGTCGCCCGCGCCCCGCAACACGGCGCGGAAGGCGAAGAAGACGAACGTGAACGGCAGGGTGACGAACAGCACCTCGGCGTAGGCGAGGGCCTCGGTGTAGACGCGCCCCTGCGCGCCGATGAGTTCGAGGAGGGGGTGTCTGCCGAGGTAGCCGACGATGCCGAGGAGGACGCCGACGGCGACGGCCAAGAGGAGCGTCTGCCCGACGACCCGTTCGGCGCTCCGGTCGTCGCCCGCGCCGACGTGCTGGGAGACGAGGGCGACGGCCGCGGCGGTGACGCCCATGGCGACGGAGACGAACATCCACGCCGTGGGGAACATGAGCGAGACGGCGGCGACGGCCTCAGGGCCGACGCGACCCACCCAGAACATATCGGCGAGGTTGTAGACCGTCTGGAGGAGGTTGCCCGCGACGAGGGGCCACGAGAGGGAGACGAGTTTGGGCGTCACCGCCCCGTCGGTCATGTCGATTCGGCTCTCTCGTCCGGACACGGTAGCGTCCACTTCGCGCGACGGCACGTATCTGTTGGGTACGCGCTCCCGGTTGCCGGTTCGTCGGGCGGCGTCGCGTCCGGACCGCTCGCGGATTCGGCTATTTCGCTTACACGTCCGGCCGCGCTCCCGCGCGTACGCCCGCGCTGGCCGTCGATTCGAGGGATTCGCCGCGAAAGGTTTAGGCCGACCCCTCGCATATCGCCGCCCAATGAGTAAGGGTCCGGAACTCATCATCACCGAGAAGGACAACGCCGCTCGGCGCATCGCCGACATCCTGAGCGGCGAGTCCGCGGAGGCCGACCGCGTCAACGGCGTGAACGTCTACAAGTGGGGCGGCAAGCGGTGCATCGGGCTGTCGGGCCACGTCGTCGGCGTGGACTTCCCGCCGGAGTACAACGACTGGCGCGACGTGGAACCGGTGGAACTCATCGGCGCGCCCATCGACAAGCACCCCACGCAGGAGAACATCGTCGCCGCCTTGCGACGACTCTCCCGCAACGCCCGCCGCGTCGTCATCGCCACCGACTACGACCGCGAGGGGGAACTCATCGGAAAGGAGGCGTACGAACTCGTCCGCGAGGTGAACGAGGACGCCCCCGTCGACCGAGTGCGCTTCTCCTCTATCACCGAACGGGAGGTCACCGAGGCGTTCGAGAACCCCGACGAACTCGACTTCAACCTCGCGGCGGCCGGCGAAGCCAGACAGATTATCGACCTCGTGTGGGGCGCCGCGCTCACCCGCTTTCTCTCGCTGTCGGCGCGCCAACTCGGCGACGACTTCATCTCCGTCGGCCGGGTGCAGGGTCCCACCCTCAAACTCATCGTCGACCGCGAACGCGAGATAGACGCCTTCGACCCCGAGGACTACTGGGAACTGTTCGCCGACTTGGAGAAGGACGCGGAGTCGTTCGAGGCGCAGTACTTCTACCTCGACGAGGACGGCAACGAGGCCGAACGCGTCTGGGACGGCGACGACGCCGAAGAAGCGTACGAAACTCTCAGGGGCGCGGAGACGGCGACGGTCGAGTCAGTCCGCCGCCGCACCCGGACGGACGACCCGCCGGCCCCGTTCAACACGACGCAGTTCATCCGCGCCGCCGGGTCCATCGGTTACTCGGCCCAGCGTGCGATGAGCATCGCGGAGGACCTCTACACGGCGGGCTACATGACCTACCCGCGGACGGACAACACCGTCTACCCGGAGGACCTCGACCCGCGGGAACTGCTCGACGCCTTCACCGCCAACCGGACGTTCGGCGAGGACGCGGAGTCGCTCCTCGGCCAAGAGGAGATAGAACCGACCGCTGGCGACAACGAGACGACCGACCACCCGCCCATTCACCCGACGGGCGAACTCCCCTCGCGCGCCGACCTCTCGGAGGACGAGTGGGAGGTGTACGAACTCGTCGTCCGGCGCTTCTTCGCCACCGTCGCCGAGTCCGCCGAGTGGGAGCACCTGCGCGTCGTCGCCGATGCGGCCGGCCTCTCGCTGAAGGCCAACGGCAAGCGCCTCGTGAAAGAGGGTTACCACGCGGTGTACCCGTACTTCAACGCCAGCGAGTCGTTCGTCCCCGACGTCGAGGAGGGCGAGGAACTCGCCGTGACGGACACGGAGATGGAGGCCAAGCAGACGCAACCGCCCCGTCGCTACGGCCAGTCGCGCCTCATCGAGACGATGGAGCAGATGGGTATCGGGACGAAGGCGACGCGGCACGACGTGATTCAGAAGCTCTACGACCGCAACTATATCGAGAGCGACCCGCCGCGTCCGACCCGCCTCGCCCGCGCCGTCGTCGAGGCGTCCGAGGAGTTCGCCGAACTCATCGTGAGCGAAGAGATGACCGCTCAACTGGAGGAGGACATGCAGGCCATCACGCGCGGGGAGGCCACGCTCGACGACGTCACCGAGGAGTCCAGAGAGATTCTCGAAGGCGTCTTCGAGGGGCTGATGGAATCCGGCGACGAGGTGGGCAAACACCTCCAGAAGTCGCTGAAGGCGGACAAGACGGTGGGGCAGTGCCCCGAGTCCGACCACGACTTGGTCATCAGAAAGAGCCGCCGCGGGTCGTACTTTATCGGCTGTGACGGCTACCCCGACTGCACGTACACGCTGCCGCTCCCGTCGACGGGCAAGCCCCTCATCCTCGAAGAGTCCTGCGAGGAACACGACCTGAACCACGTGAAGATGCTCGCCGGCCGGAAGACGTTCGTCCACGGCTGTCCGCTCTGCAAGGCCGAAGAGGCCGACGAGGAGGAGGACCTCGTCATTGGAACGTGTCCGGAATGCGGCGACGAGCACGGCGGCGAACTGGCGATAAAGCGGCTCCGTTCCGGCTCTCGGTTGGTCGGTTGCACGCGCTACCCCGACTGCGATTACTCGCTGCCCCTCCCGCGCCGCGGCGATATCGAGGTGACCGACGAGGACTGCGAGGAGCACGACCTGCCGAAGATTCGAATCACCTACGAGGACAACGACAGGGAGCCGTGGGACCTCGGCTGTCCCATCTGCAACTACCGGGAGTACCAGGCCGAACAGGTCGACGGCTCCGAACTGGAGAGCGTGACGGGTATCGGCGAGAAGACGGCGGAGAAACTGAAGGCCGCGGGCGTCGAGGACGTGCCGTCGCTGAAGGAGGCCGAACCGGACGCGTTGGCCGACCTGATGGACGGCGTGGGGCCGGATACGGTGCGGAAGTGGCAGACGTCCGCTGATTAACTACGACCTTTTACGCTGCGTTCGGCGGGCTTCGCCGCGCCTCGCTCGGTAAAAGCTCGGCCATCGCCAGAAACCAACGATTTCTGGCTGTTCAGCCAGAACACGTAGTGTTCTGGCGACAAAAGCACTCGTCGCTCACTTCGCTTCGCTCCGTTCGCTCCTCGGCCGAAAATCGCGGAGCGATTTTCGTACGGTGCGGTGTCCGCAGTACATCATCGGCTTTCGTCGCGTGCTCGCCGCCGCGCTCGAACACGACACCTGTCCGACATTTCACGTCCCATCCGCGCCATTTTTAACGCCTCCCGGTGGTAGTACGCCCAATGACCGGGCCCTGGACCGAGTGGAATCACATCCTCAAGATCGACCCAGATAAAGACCTCGTCGGTGACGAGACGTTCGAGGACGTCTGTCAGACCGGGACGGACGCCATCGAAATCGGCGGCACCCTCGACATCACCGCGGACAAGATGCAACGGGTCGTCGACGCCTGCGCCGAATACGACGTACCGCTGTACCAAGAGCCGTCGAACCCCGGCGTCGTCGTCGACGACGACGCCCTCGACGGCTACCTCATCCCGACGGTGTTCAACGCGAAGGACGCCTTCTGGATCACCGGCGCCCACAAGGAGTGGGTCCGCATCGAGAACGGGATGGACTGGGACCGCACGCACACCGAGGCGTACATCGTGCTCAACCCCGACGCCTCCGTCGCGCAACTCACCGACGCCAACTGCGATTTAGCCGTCGACGACGTGGCCTCCTACGCGGCCGTCGCGGAACGGATGTTCGGTCAGGAGATCGTCTACATCGAGTACTCCGGCACATTCGGCGACACGGAGAAGGTGCACGCCGCGTACGACGCCTTGGACGAGTCGACGCTGTTCTACGGCGGCGGCATCCACGACTACGACTCGGCGTACGAGATGGGCCGTCACACCGACGTGGTCGTCGTCGGCGACCTCCTGCACGACGAGGGCGTCGACGCGGTCCGCGAGACGGTGGAAGGCGCGCGCGACGCGATGGCCGAACGCGCCGAAGCCGAGCAGTAGTCGGGCCGCCGACCGGGGCCTCCCAGCGCCTCTTTTTGCATCGAAAAGCGGACGATGACCCCGGCGACGAGCAGCGTCAGCAGGTGAACGAGTGAGGGTCGAGTGAGTCGAAACCGAGACACGACTGATGGACGCTCTGCGCACTGTCGCCGAGAAAAGTAAACGAACCCCAACCGCTACGAGAGAATAGCAGCTATACGTCCATTCATCTGCGCAGGGATTCCCGGGCACGGCGTGGCCGTTGTACATCATCGAAGATGCACGGAGACGCGGTCGTAGGGGCGGCGCTCGGGTCGAAACGACCGTTTTTAAGACCGGGCAGTCGGAATCACGCCACATGCAGAACCGAACGTACACGGCAGACGCCGAACCCGGCGACAGCGTCACCGTCGCGGGGTGGGTCCACGAGGTCCGCGACCTCGGGGGCATCGCCTTTCTCATCCTCCGCGACAAGAGCGGCAAGATCCAGATCAAACTGGAGAAAGACGAGATGGACGACGAACTCGTCGAGACGGGTCTCGACGTCGCCCGCGAGAGCGTCGTCGCCGTCACGGGCGAGGTAAAAGAGGAGCCGCGCGCGCCGACGGACGTCGAAATCGTCCCCGAGAGCATCGATGTGATGGCCGAGGCTGACACGCAACTTCCGCTCGACCCCTCCGGCAAGGTCGACGCCGAACTGTCGACCCGCCTCGACAACCGGACGCTCGACCTGCGGAAAGAGGAGGTCAAGGCCGTCTTCGAGATTCGCGGAGAGATACTGCGCTCTGTCCGCGACGCCTTCCGCAGTCTGGGCGCCTCGGAGATCAACACGCCGAAAATCGTCGCCACGGGAACCGAGGGCGGCACAGAGCTGTTCCCCATCACGTACTTCGGCAAGGAGGCGTTCATGAACCAGTCGCCGCAGTTGTTCAAGCAGCTCATGGTCGGCTCGGGACTTGAGCGTGTCTTCGAGGTCGGACCCATCTTCCGCGCCGAGGAGCACAACACGCCGCGGCACCTGAACGAGGCGACGTCCATCGACTTCGAGTCGGCCTTCTTCGACCACACCGAGGCCATGGACGCCTGCGAGCACGTCGTCAAGGCCGCCTACGAGGGCGTCGCCGAGAACTGTCAGCGCGAACTCGAGCTGCTCGGTCTCGAAGAGGAGTTCGAGACCCCCGACGGCGAGTTCCCGCGGCTGACCTACGAGGAGGCCATCGAGCGCATCAACGCGACGGGCGAACTCGACGAACAGCTCGTCTGGGGCGACGACCTGCCGACCGAGGGCGAGCGAGCGCTCGGCGACGACGTCGGCGAGCACTACTTCATCACCGACTGGCCCTCCGAGATCAAGCCGTTCTACATCAAGGACCACGACGACGACGAGCAGCTCTCCACCGGGTTCGACATGATGCACCCGCGCATGGAACTCGTCTCCGGCGGGCAGCGCGAACACCGCTACGACCGCCTCGTGGAGGGCTTCGAACAGCAGGGACTCGACCCCGACCAGTTCGAGTACTACACGAAGATGTTCAAGTACGGCATGCCCCCGCACGCGGGTTGGGGCCTCGGCGGCGAGCGCCTCGTCATGACGATGCTCGGACTCGACAACATCCGGGAAGCGGTGTTGTTCCCGCGAGACCGGCAGCGGCTGTCGCCGTAGGCGACGCCGCGAGGGCGAACGCAGGAACGGGGAGCGGCTCTGTCGCGACCGAGTTCCCGAGAGACCGGCAGCGATTGAGTCCGTAGGACGACGACACGACTACCTGTTTTCTCGTTCTTTCGCGGCTTCCTCGACCAGCCGATACGCCGTTTCGCGGAGTTCGCCGGTCATGTGAAGTCCCTGCGAGTCGAGGCGACGGACGAGTTCTTTCGCCTCGTCCGGGTCCATCTCCTCGTGAACAGCGCGGACGACGACGCCGATGGTGCCGGTTACGGTCGCTCCGAGGCTCTCGGCGACGGTTCGGACGCGTCTGTCGTCGGAAACGACGGCTACGAGAGATGCCATCGAGGTACCCTCGCGTCGGTCCATACTGCTTCTTTGAACCCCGATTAGTACTCCTGCGATAACCTCGGCATCACCGTTTAGTTCAGAATCACCAAGCAAGTCTTTCGCTTCGGTTAGTTTGGCGTCCGACAGCGCAGACGTCGGCCGTCTGCGGACACCGCTCCGCTGGCCGAACTGGTCGAGATTGGTTCTCGCCGGTTCAGCCGAAACTTCGTTCGCTACTCGTGGCGTTATCACTATCTGTCCGTCGAAGTCGAGCAACAACTCCAACTCCCCGACGTTCCCCAACGCGATGAGCGTCGTCGCGTCCACGTAGATATCCATCTACAAATCGAGCGCCGCGTCCGCGTCTCGTTCTAAATCCTCGGGCTTCAACTGCGTCGTCAGATTTCGCTCGCGACAGATTTCCAGCCACTCCGCAAGCGAAACGCCGGCGACGCGGGCAGCCTGATTGACCGAAATCTCTCCGGACTGGTAGCGTTCGGCGGCGACGCGAACGCGAATCTGCTTGAGACCCTCGTCCAGCGCCTTCCGAATCGTCGCGCTCTTGTCTTCGCCGAGGAGTTCGGCAACTTCCTCCAACTCGTCTCGCTCGTCGTCGGGGATGCGGGCGCTTATCGAGGGCATGTATACGTTGTGCTACAGCGTATTCGTACTTGAACGTTCGTCTCGAATCCAACGGCCGCATCACCTTTTGTGCGGAGGTCCTAACCTTGGACCACATGGCCGAAACCGAGGTCGACCTCGTCGACGAAATCATCGAGACGGCGACCGAACGCGGAGAGTTCCTCGTCACCACCGAACTTGCGATGCTCATCGAACGACACGACCCGGCGGTCATCGAGTCCAACGAGTTCGGCGTGAGCGAGGACCGACTCATCTCCTACGTGGAGGCCCTCCGGTCGGGCGCCGAGTTGCTCTCCGTGTCGGACGTCCGAGACGCGCTGTCCGAGGAGACGGTGCAGAGCGACACGTGGGTCGGCGAAGAGAGACTCTACGTCACCGACGAGAACCACGTGAGCGTCTACCCGCGCGACTGGCACGAGGCGCTCGCGGGCGAAGACGACATCGTTCGATTCGCCGAGTACATCATCGCCGCCGTCGAGGACTCCAAAGAGGCGTTCCCGGGCGGCGGACAGGGTGCCGGCATTCCCGAGGAGACGTTCCTCAACATCGTGACCACGCTCGGTCCGCTCACTTGGGAGGAGGCCAAACAGGAGATAGAACGCCTCCGGGACGAGGACGTATTCTCCGAGGACGCCGACCAACACCCCGAGGCCCGCGTCGCCCTCGTCGGCGTCGACCACGACTGAGCGAGGAGCGCTCGCGGCGGAGCGTGCGGCGCCGCCCGAAACCGTATCGGACATAACGCTCGCCCCCGACCTCCGGGTATGACCGACGAGGCGACGGCGTTCGTCCCCGGGCACGTCACGGGTTTCTTCAGCGCCCACCCGCACGAGGACCCCGCGAGGGCCGGGTCCCGCGGGGCGGGCATCGCACTCTCACACGGCGTGCGCGTGACGGTGCGGCGAGCGGACGACGGCACGGAAGCGGACTCCGAGACGACCCTCAACG
This sequence comes from Halogeometricum sp. S1BR25-6, assembly GCF_031624495.1. NCBI lineage: Archaea > Methanobacteriati > Methanobacteriota > Halobacteria > Halobacteriales > Haloferacaceae > Halogeometricum > Halogeometricum salsisoli. Next base: position 908,379 of record NZ_JAMQOP010000001.1, read on the forward strand.
GCGAGTCCGTCGCGATGCCGCCCGTCGGCGGCGTCCGAGAGCGACTCGGCGTTCCCGGCGCCGCCGTCGACGCCGAGACACCGCTCCCCCTCGGCTCCGGATTCGGCGTCAGCGGTGCGATGGCGCTCGGCACCGCTTACGCGGCGAACGCCGTCTTCGACCGTCGGCTCTCGGAAAACGCCCTCGTCGCGGCCGCCCACTGCGCCGAAGTCGAGGCGGGGACCGGTCTCGGCGACGTGGTCGGGCAGGCCCGCGGCGGACTGCCGATTCGCCTCGAACCGGGCGCACCGGACCACGGCGCGATGGACGGCGTGCCGGCGCGTCCGCGCGTGGAGTACCTGGCGTTCGGCGAGGTGTCGACCGAGGAGGTGCTCTCCGGAGACACGGCGGCGCTGACGAGAGCGGGCGAACGCGCCCTCGCGGACCTCCGAGAACGCCCGACGCCGGACCGACTCGTCGCACTCTCCCGACGGTTCGCCCGCGAGGCGGAACTGACGACGGACCGCGTCGAGTCGGTCGTCGCGAACGTCCGCGCCGCCGGCGGCGACGCGGCGATGGCGATGCTCGGCGACACCGCGTTCGCGTTCGGGACGGCGCTGTCGGACGCGGGCTACGACCCCGTCGTCTGCGACGTGCATCGGGCGGGGTCGGGTCTCGTCTCGGAGTAATCGGTCCCGAACGAGGGTACGTTCAAGTCGACTCGTCCGAATTCCTACGGGAGATGTCCCCCCGCTCGCGCCGTGAATTGCTCGCCGCCGGAATCGCGTGTCTGGTGCTGTTCACGGGTTGCTCGGAGGCTCCGTCGGGGGACGCGGAGCCATCGGCCGGTGATTCTTCGAACGGAGCGCCGGTGACGGCGACGGAGACACGCACCGAGAGGTCGAGGACGGCGACACAGACGACTCCCGTACCGAAACCCGAACTCGATTGCGAGGCGGCGTCGCGTCCCGACCCCGCGGTCGACGACGCCGACGACGTCGAACCGGTACCGTACCCGGACGCGCCGACGTTCCCGGTCGAAACCGAGTGGGTCGTCGAACACGAGCGGGCGTACCTCGTGAATCGGGCGATAGCCGAGTACGACCTCGCAGACTGGCACGGAACGATGATCGAGGAGACGCGACGGGAGTCGTTCTCTCACGGTGTCGTCGTTCGCGTCGCGTACACGTACGGGATGCAGACGAGCGAGTGGATAGCCGACTCACCCATCGAGACGGCCGCGTACTACGTGAACGACCGCGGTGCGCTCCGCGCCCACTCCAGGGCGGGCGGCGGCCCGGCGTCGGACCTCGACCCGATCGTCGAGGACGTCCCGGTCGTCTGTTTCTGACCCGCGGAGATACCGCCGCCCGTCGCCTCACATCGTCCCGCTTTTCTCCCACTGCGACTCACACTCCCGCATGAGCGACGTCGACATCCCCGAGAGCCACCCGCGCTACCTCTCGCTTCTCACCCGGCACCGCATCGAGGAGGGCGTGGAGAAGGGAATCACCTCGAAGCAGGGTCTCATCGCGGAGGGACGCGGCGAGGCGTTCGACTACCTTCTCGGCGAGGAGACCATCCCCTCCGCCGACGCCGCCGAACGCGCCGCCGCGGCGCAGTTGCTCCTCGCGGAACGTCCCGTCCTCTCGGTCAACGGCAACGTCGCCGCCCTCGTCCCCGGCGAGATGGTGGAACTCGCGGCGGCGGTGGGCGCGGACCTCGAAGTGAACCTGTTCAATCGCACCGACGAGCGGATTCGGGCCATCGCCGCGCACCTGCGCGACCACGGCGCCGAGGCGGTGAAGGGGCTGACCGCCGACGGCGAGATTCCCGGGTTGGACCACGAACGCGCCAAGGTCGACGCCGACGGCATCGGCGCCGCCGACGTGGTCCTCGTCCCCCTCGAAGACGGTGATAGGGCCGAGGCGCTGGCGGCGATGGGAAAGACCGAAATCGTGATCGACCTCAACCCGATGTCCCGGTCGGCGCAGTCCGCGGCGATTCCGATAATCGACAACATCCTCCGAGCGATTCCCGCCGTCACCGACCACGCTCGCGACCTGTCGGGGTCGGACACCTCCCCCGAGGAACTACAGCGTATCGTCGACGAGTTTGACCGCGAACGGGCGCTGGAGGCGGCCGAAGCGGCGATTCGCGGCGGCGACCTCGACTAGACCGGCCGACTCAGTCGAACCCGCTGACCAACACCGCCAGCCACTGCGCGGCGTCTCTGCTCCGCCGAACCTCGACCGACTCGACCCACTTCACCCACTGAAATCCTCGTCTGTCGGGGGCGACGAGTCGGCACGGGAATCCGTGGCCGTGCGACAGTCGTTCTCCGCCGACGTGCGTGGCGAGGAGCATCCCGCGCGCCTCGTCAAGCGGAAACGACCACCGGTAGCCCGTGACCGACCGGACCGTCACCCACCGCGCCCCCTCGCGGACGCCCGCGGCGTCGAGGACGGCGCCGAGTTCGACGCCGCGCCAGTCGCGTTCGGCGTACCATCCGCTGGTGCAGTCGAGGAGGACGGTCCGCTCCGTCTCGGCAGTCAGGTCGGCGGCCGAGAGCGAGCGGGGAGCGTCGACCAGTCCGCCGACGCGGAGTCGCCACGCCGCCTCGTCTATCGGGTCGGGGTCGTCGGCGACCCAACTCGTCACCGGAAACGAGGCGTTTCCGCTCCCGACGTCGCCTTCGGGCGCTAGCCCGTCGTTCTCGACCGGCTTGGACCCGGTGAACCGTCGCGCGCGGCCGCCGGTGTCGAGGGCCGCGTTGAGGCGTTCTTGGAGTCGGACGAGGAGGGCGCCGCCAACGAGGAGCGTCCCGAACTTCAGCGCCGTTCGCCGCCCCTCGAAATCGGCGCGCGAGGGCGTCCGGAACCGCGTGTACAGGTGCGCGAGGACGAGGGGGACGAGAGCGAGTCCGAGGCCGACGTGGAGGTTTAGGAGGTTCCAGTACCCGAACACCGAAGCGTTGCCGCCGAGCACCCACGCCGTCCCGGTGAGGAGGGCGCTCACGGCGACGACGGCGAGGAGCACCGACAGTCCGGTCGACCGGGTCCACAGCCGCGAGTCGGTGACGCGCCGCCGGACCCGGCGGAACTTGTAGAACAAGAGAAAGACGAGCGTCAGGCCGACGACGGTGTGGAGCGTGAACAGGAGCCACTGAGACGGCGCTCCGGCACCGAAGCTGAGGACGCCGCTGCCCGCCTCGAACAGCACGCACGCGAGGATGGACCAGTCCACGAGTCGCGGCGGCGGCTCTATCCCCGCGAAGAGGCGGCGGAGGCGAGCGAGGTGGCCTGCGCTCCCGTCGCTCATGGTCTGGATACGGAGTCGGTGAGAAAGAAGGCGTCGCCGGAATGTAGGAGGTCTGCGGATGTACCACGAGGCTCGCGTTCGCTCGCCTCGTGGCAGATTTTTGGTCCAGCTTTTTGCAACGAGTGGTCGCCCAAAGCACGACCCGAGTCAGCAAAAAGGTGGTTAGTCGTCGGCGGGCGCCGCGTCGCCGCGGAGCGATTCGGGGAGGTCCGCGGACAGTCGGTCCCGGTCGTGCGACTCGAAGAAGTCGATGTCCGGGCCGGTGGCGACGATGCGCGAGGGGTTCACGTCGCCGTGGCTCTCGTAGTAGTGGCGCTTGATGTGGTCCAGGTTTATCGTCTCCTCGACGCCCGGCAGTTGCGCGAGTTCCTTCGCGTAGTTCCAGAGGTTCGGATACTCGTGGATGGCCCGCCGGTTGCACTTGAAGTGGGTGTGGTAGACGTGGTCGAATCTGACCAAGGTGGCGAACATGGCGATGTCGGCCTCGGTGAGTACGTCGCCCGCGAGGAAGCGGTTCTCCTCCAACACGGATTCCCAGCGGTCGAGGGCGTCGAACAGGTCGTCCACCGCCTCGTCGTACGCCTCTTGAGACTTCGCGAACCCCGCGCGGTAGACGCCGTTGTTGATTGGGTCGTAGATGTCGTCGATAATCTCCTCGACCTCCTCGCGGTGGCCCTCGGGCCAGAGGTCCACGTCGCGTTTCGCGTGGTCGTCGAATTCGGTGTTCAGCATCCGCATGATCTCGCGGGACTCGTTGTTGACGATGGTCTCTTCTGTCTTGTCCCAGAGCACCGGCACCGTGACGCGTCCTGTGAACTCGTCGTCCGCGCGGACGTAGATGTCGCGCAGGAACTCCTCGCCGTGGAGGGGGTCGGGGTACTCCTCGGAGAACTCCCAGCCGTCGTCGATGCGGACGGGTTCGACGACGGAGAGCGAAATCGCGTCTTCGAGGCCCTTCAGACGGCGCGTCATCGCCGCGCGGTGCGCCCACGGGCACGCCCGCGAGATGTAGAGGTGGTAGCGACCCGACTCGGCTGGGAACTCGGCGTCCGGGTCGTCCTGGACCCAGTCTCGGAACGACGTCTCCTGTCTGTCGAACTCGCCGTCCTCGTTGGTGCTCTCGTAGGCGTCGGTGCGCCACTCGCCGTCGACGAGCATGTTCACCGTCGGACACCTCTGAACTCCGAACCGCGTCGTCCTGTCATCGTACTCACTTGGCTCTCGAAGGCGTAAGTCGTTCGGCGGACGGACGCGTCCGATGCACGACCATTCGGGTCCGCTGTCTGTCCGTCACCTCGGAAAATCGGGACCGGCGACCCCATCCGAACAGTTTAGTAGCAAGTGGTAGCACTAGGTGGTATGTCCGAATTCAGCGGATTCGCGGACGTGAGCGAAGCACAGGTGACCAAGGCCATCGCCTCCGATTGGACCGAAGAGTTCATGGACCGCATCGATACGGAGGTCATCGTCGTCGGCGGCGGCCCCTCGGGGCTGATGGCGGCGAAGGAACTCGCCGAACGCGACGTGGACGTGACTATCGTCGAGAAGAACAACTACCTCGGCGGCGGATTCTGGCTGGGCGGGTTCCTGATGAACAAGGTCACCGTCAGGGACCCCGCGCAGTCGGTGCTGGACGAACTCGGCGTTCCCTACGAGGAGGCCGAGGAGGCGCCCGGCCTCTACGTCGCCGACGGCCCGCACGCCTGTTCGGCGCTGATTCAGGCGGCCTGCGACGCGGGCGCGACGGTCCAGAACATGACCGAGTTCACCGACGTGGTCGTCCGCGAGGACCACCGCGTCGGCGGCGTCGTCCTCAACTGGACGCCCGTCCACGCCCTCCCCCGGGAACTCACCTGCGTCGACCCCGTCGCCGTCGAGTCCGACATCGTCCTCGACGCCACCGGTCACGACGCCGTCGTCATCTCGAAACTGACCGAACGCGGCGTCCTCGACGCCCCCGGCATCGAACACGCGAAGGAACACAAGACGGGGATGGACCAAACCGAGGACGGCGAGTACGGCGCTCCCGGCCACGACTCGCCCGGCCACGACTCGATGTGGGTCGGCGAGTCGGAGGATGCCGTCGTCGAGAACACGGGTCTCGTCCACCCCGGCGTCGTCGCCTCCGGGATGGCCGTCGCCACCGTCAACGGCCTGCCGCGCATGGGGCCGACGTTCGGCGCGATGCTTATCTCCGGAAAGCGCGCCGCCCAGTCCATCATGGACGAACTCGGACGGGAGGGTCCCGAAATCGACTTCGCGTCGTCGCCGACGCCCGCGGACGACTAGCCAGCATTTTGCAGATTCGGGTGCGCCGGCCGGCGCACCGCTCTCGCGAGAACGCTCGGGTTCTCGCTCGCGATACAACGACTTGCGGTGAAACGGGACGACGCTCGTACGAACGGTCGGTCGCGAATCGCGTCAGTCGATTCCGTCCCCTCAGATGAACCGCCACAGAAGTACCAGCAGGAGCACCGCGGCGGCGAACACGGCGAGCGTCACCGCGACTTTGAACAGCACTGACGTGAGAAGCGCCGTCCCCGACGCGGTGGCGGCTTCCTCTTCGTCGGCCTCGCCGCCGCCGTATCCCAGCGCTGCGAGCGACGACTCGTCGGAACCGGGGGCGTCATCTTCCACCTCGGATTTGCTCTTGTACTCGCCCGCGCCCCAGACGTCGTCTCCGCTGTCGGCGTCCATGCGCAACAGTCGTCGCCGCCCTCCGATAAGAATTGTCTGCGCTCTGACTATCGTCCGAGCCGCACCCGACCACCGGCCACCCGCGCGAATCCGAGCGCTCGCGTCTCTCGGCGAACGTCCTCGCACCGATTCGTCAGTTCGCGGTGGGCGGCGACGAGACGCGAGTCGAGGATATCCGTCGGCGACCCCGACATACTGCGCGTCCCCGGCGGCGACGACGCGCGGACGAGTCCTCTGAAAATCGTATTCAGCGGTTTGTACGGCGTCCGCGTCGTCCGAGCCAAGTCGGCGAGCGCGAGTTTCCCGCCGGGGCCGACGAGTTCGGCCCACCTCCACACCGCCGCGGCCGGGTCCGCGAGCATCCCCGAGACGAACGTGGCGAGGACGGCGTCGGCTTCGCCGACGGGCGGACGGGTGGCGTCGCCGCGGACGACGTGGACGTTCTCCCACCCTTCCTTTCGAATCCGGTCGCGGGCGACGGCGAGCACACCCGGAGTAAAGTCGACGCCGACGACGGTTCCCTCGGGGCCGACTCGCTCTCTGAGGTAGGGGAAGTTCGCGCCCGTCCCGCAGCCCATCTCGACGACGACGTCGCCGGGGTCCGGGTCGAGAGCGTCGGCGACGGCGCGCCGGAGTCCGCGGACGCCCGGCGTTCGACGGGCGATGTCGTCGTACAGCGCCGCGTAGCGGGTGTAAAACTCCTGCGTGGTGGTGATGCCCTCGGTCATCTCACTCGGAGAGGAGGCTCCGGACCGCGCGGGCGACCGAGGGCGCGTCCGGGCCGAGGACGTAGGTGATGGCCTCGATGCCGTACGCGCCGGTCTGGTACACCACGAACGTGTCCGAGAGGTCGTCTCGACCCGAGAGGGCGGCGGCGATGGGGTCCTCCGGCGCGTCGGGGTCGAACTCGACGGCGTCGTAGCCGGCGGCTTCGAGCGAGGAGACGACGTCGGGGTCGTACCGGACGTTGACCGCGGCCCGGACGTCTCTGCCCGCCCCGCGCGCCGAGAGCAGGACGTTCGCGACGTGTTCGCTCACGCCGAACTCGGGGTCGCCGGGTACCGTCGCCTGACCCTTCACGTCGAAGATGCGTCCGGGGATACCCGCTACGTCTTCGATGCCGTCGGCGTCCGGCAGACACTCCACGAGGTTCGAGCCGACGTTCGGGATGAGGCCGGCGAACCCGCTGGCGTTCGTCAGTGTCCGCAGGCCGCGCCGGACCGACGAGCGGACCCGTTCGGCCGTCCTGAGCGTGCTGTCGGGGTCGTGGACGCTGAGGGCGCCGTCGTACTCGGCCAAGGCCGGCATCGCCTCCTCGTGGAGCGTCGCGAGGAGGTCGCCCTCCTCCAGACGTCGGACGAGCACCTCGGCCTCGACGAGCGCCTGTACGGGCGTCATATCGCCCGTCGAGAGCCCTTCCGCGATGCGCTCGACCAGTTCTCGCACGCGGTCGTCTTCGAGGAAGGCCTCGTTTCGGCTCACCTCTCCGTGGGCGTACTTCGAGACGGCCGACTGGCTGATTCCGAGCGCCTCGGCGACCTCCCGCTGCGTGAACCCGCGGTCGCGAAGTTCCTCGGCGAGCATCGACCGGAACGTGGGCAGGAACGCGTCGACGACGATCTCCTCGATGAACCGCATCAGCTCCCACCCGTCTCGTTCGTCCCCTCCACGTCCGTCTCCGCGCTTTCCTCCGACTCTGCTTTGGACTCTGCCTCGGCGCGCGCGGCGGCGAACTCGGGGTCGGAACCGATGCGGGAGGCCTGCGGTCCCTCCTGGTCTTGGTACTTCGACCCGCGTTCGACGCCGTACGGGCGGTCGGCGGGGTTTTTCATCTCGGTGAACACGAGTTGGGAGACGCGCATCCCCGGCGAGAGGGCGACGGGCGCGGTGCCGAGGTTCGACAGTTCGAGCGTAATCTGGCCGTGGTACCCCGGGTCGACGATTCCAGCTGTTGCATGGATGACGATGGCGAGACGGCCGAGCGACGACCGTCCCTCGACGGTGGCCAGCAGGTCCGGCGGAATCTCGACGCGCTCTTTGGTCGTCCCGAGGACGAAGTCGCCGGGGTGAAGGATGAACTCCTCGCCCTCCGCGACGTGCGTCTCGCGGACGTACTTCGACACCTCGTTCTCCCGGTTCGGGTGGATACAGGAGATGTTCGTCCGCTGGAACTCCAGGAACTCCTCGCCCAGTCTGAGGTCGACGCTCGCCGGTTGGACCTGCATGTCCACGTCGTCGAGCGGTTCGACGACGAGGTCCCCCTCCCCCAGTCGGTCGAGGATGTCCACGTCGGACAGTATCATATCGACAGAGGTGCGTCGCGGCGACGTAAAGGACTCGTCTCGGAGTCGCGTCTCCGCCCGACGACGGGCGAGGATGGGCGACGATGGTGTCCCGGTCCGACCGTTCGGGCACAAGACCTTCCGGGCAGCCGAGAGTAACGAGTGGTATGAAGTCGTTCTCCTCGCTCTCCTCGGAGTCGCTGATGGACCGCTCCCGGGTCGGTTGGTGGGCGTACGTGCTGGCGCTGGGCGTCGTTCTCGGGTTCGTCGTCTACTCGTTCATCGGGACGTTCGTGCTCGGTATCTTCGCCTACTACGCGGCTCGGCCGCTGTACGGTCGTATCAGTCGAGTGATCGACTCGGACGGGATTGCCGCGGCGGCGACGGTGCTCGGGTTCGTGTTACCCGTCGTCCTGTTGCTCCTGTACGCGGGCGTCCACGTCGCGACGAGTCTCCAAGCGTCTCTCGGAAGCCTGCCCGGCCCGATTCGGATGCTCATCCAGCGGTTCACCGGCATCCAGTCGCTCTCGGGCGCGCAGTGGCAGTCGCTCTCGCAACTGGTCTCGAACCCGCCGCGGTCGTTCAGCATGGACCAACAGACCGTCCAGACGGTACTCCAGCAGGGCACCGCCGTCCTCGGAACGGCGGTGAACGTGCTCTTGCACCTCGTCCTCGCGCTGGCGATGGCGTTCTACCTGCTCCGCGACGACGACGGCATCGTCGGGTGGTTCCACGACAACGTCGCGAGTAAGGAGTCGACCACGGGACAGTACATGGCCGCCGTCGACACCGACTTGGAGTCGCTGTACTTCGGCAACGTCCTGTTCGTCGTGGTCATGTCGGTCATCGCCGCGGCGGTCTACTACGGGACGAACATGCTGGCGCCGCAGGGTCTCTCCATCCCGATTCCGCTCGTCCTCGCGGTGCTGACCGGCGTGTCGAGTCTCATCCCGCTGGTGGTGAGCAAGGTCGTGTACGTCCCGATAGCGGCGTACCTCGCCCTCTCGTCGATACAGACGCCCGGAAACCAACTCGCGTTCGTGGGCGGCTTCCTCGTGGTCTGTCTCGCGGTGTTGGACCTCGCGCCGCAGGGCGTCATCCAACCCTACATTACGGGTCGAAAGCTCCACCCGGGACTCCTGCTGTTCGCCTACATCCTCGGCCCTATCGTCTGGGGCTGGTACGGGTTCTTCCTGCTCCCCCTCGTCGTCGTCCTCGTCATCGAGGTGGTGCGGGTGACGTTCACCGACCTCGTCCACGGCGACTCGCTGACGCCGCACGTCGACGCCGCCCGGTCGCTCGGGACGACCGAACCGGCGGCGTTCTCCGAGGACGAGGACGCCGGCGACGGCGCGGACGAGAGGGCGACGGACGACGGATCGCCGAACGACTCCGACGGCGGACGCGGGTCGGGGTCGAACTCCCCTGGCGACGCCTGAGAACGACTCGGCACTGATTTACCGCCGGGGCGGCGACTGCGCCCCATGAAACAGGCCATCGTCGCCCGGGCGGACCTCGGCATGGGCCGCGGCAAACTCGCCGCGCAGGTCGCCCACGCCAGTCTCTCGGCGTACGAGGACACCGACCGAAAGGCGCGGACGGAGTGGAAGGGTTCCGGACAGAAGAAGGTCGTTCTGAAGGCGAACGGCGAGGACGAACTGTTCCGTCTCGCGGACGACGCCGAGCGTCAGGGGCTCCCGCACGCCATCATCCGGGACGCGGGGCACACCCAGTTGGACCCGGGGACCGTAACCTGCCTCGCCGTGGGGCCGGGTCGGGACGAGTTGGTCGACAAGGTGACCGGCGACCTTTCGCTGTACTGAGTTCTCCCGACGGAAACCGCCGAACAACCACATCTTGCGGCGAGGAATAGCCGAACGACTTACAACGCACCACCGCCGATACCTCGGCGATGAGGGACTTCGCGGCGTCCGACTCGCAGTCGCTTCTCCAGATACTGGAGAACGTCAACGACGTCATCACGGTCCGGGACGCCGAGACCGGCGAGACGCTGGCGGTCAGCGGCGCCGTTGAGGAGGTGTACGGCTACACCCCCGAGGAGTTCCGCGACCTACCCATCGAAGCCTACAGCGCCGGCCCGCCGGAGTACTCCGAGGACCGCGCCCACGAACTAATCGAGGAGGCGAAGCGGACGGGGGAGAGCACGTTCGAGTGGAAGGCCAAACGCGCCGACGGCACCGAGTTCTGGGTCGACATCGACATCTCGAAGACCGACATCGACGGTCGGGCGGTGCTCGTGAGCGTCATCCGCGACGTGACCGACCGCAAGGAGCACGAACTCGAACTCGAACGGTACAAACGACTCGTCTCGCTCATCTCCGACCCGGTGTTCACGTTCGACGGAGAGGACCGCATCGACTACGTGAACGAGGCGACGCTGGATCTGACCGGCTACTCGCGCGAGGAACTGATCGGCGCGCACCCGACGAAACTGGCGCTCAGTTCCACGACGTCGCGCGAACACCTCGAGGCCATCCACGGCCTCCAGGGGTCCGAACAGGACTCGGTCCGTCTGGAGGGGACTATCACCCGCGCGGACGGGAGCGAGCGCACCGTCGAATCGCACATGGCGCTGTTGCCCCCGCGGGGCGACGCGTCGTTCGGCGGCGCGGTCGGCGTCGCCCGCGACATCACCCGCCGGAAACACCGAGAGGAGAAACTCGAACGGTTCGCCAGCGTGCTCAGCCACGACCTGCGAAACCCGCTGAACGCCGCGATGGCGCAGTTGACGCTCCTTCGGGAGGTCGAGGGCTGCGACAACGAGTACGTCGACACGCTGGAGGACCTGACCGACCGGATGGCCGAGATAATCGACGACGTGCTGACGCTAGCCCGCGAGGGCCGGTACGTCACCGACCCCGAGACGTTCCCGCTCTCGGCGGCCGTCGAGGAGGCGTGGAACACCGTCGATTCCCCCGCGGCCACCCTCGTCGTCGCCGACGACCTCGGGGTCGTCGAGGGCGACAGGCGGCGCGTCCGCCGCCTCTTAGAGAACCTCTTCGACAACGCGACCCGCCACGGCGGGGAGACGGTCACCGTCACGGTCGACCGCCTCGACGACGGGTTCGCCGTCACCGACGACGGACCGGGCATCCCCGCCGAGGAGCGCGAGGACGTGTTCGAGTACGGCTACTCGACGGCGGACGACGGAACGGGCTTCGGACTCAACATCGTCGCCGAGATAGTCGACGCCCACGACTGGGACGTCGCCGTCTCCGAGGGCGACGACGGCGGCGCCCGCTTCGAGGTCACCGGCGTGTCCGACTGACGGACCGAATTGAACTCAGGGACCGCGAACCGAGAACCGAGACCGAGACCGGAGGGACCTTACCCGCCCGAGCGAAACGCCGAGCAACCGGAGACACAGATGCGCGAGGCTCACTCACTCGAACGGCGCGTCGGCATCGACTACTACGCGAGCGACGCCGAGGGCACGGGCGGCCGCCTCCGCGTCGACCCCGAGGACTTCCGCGTCCGCGAGGTGGAGGCGATGGACCCCGTCGACGTCGACGCCGACCCCGGCGACTACCCGCACCTCCTCCTGCGCGCGACGCTCCGCGAGTGGGATACGAACGACTTCGCGCGCCGCCTCTCGGACGCGATGGGCATCAGCCGCGAACGCGTCGCGTGGGCGGGCACGAAGGACAAGTACGCCGTCACGACACAGTTGTTCTCGGTTCGGGACGCCGACCCCGAGGCGATTCCCGACGTGCGCGACGCGGAGATAGACGTACTCGGACGAGTCGGGCGCGACCTCGGATTCGGTGACCTGGCGGGCAACGACTTCGAGGTGCGCGTCCGCGACGCCGACGACCCGGAGAACGCCGCCGCGGTGACGGCCGACCTGACCGAGTTCCTGACCGGCGAGCGCAGCGACGACCCCGCGGGCGAGACGGCCGCCGTCGCCGTCCCCAACTACTTCGGCCACCAGCGCTTCGGCAGTCGTCGACCAGTCACGCACGTCGTCGGCCTGCACGTCGCCCGCGGCGAGTGGCGCGAGGCCGTCCTCGCCTACGTCGGCAACCCCGCCGAGGCCGAACCCGAGGGAACCCGCGAGGCCCGACGGTTCGTCGACGAACAGGCCGACTCCGAGAGCCCCGACTGGCGGGCCTGCTTGGAGGAGATGCCGCACCGCCTGCGCTACGAGCGGTCGATGCTGCACCGCCTCGCCGAGGACGGCGCCGAGACGGAGGAGGAGTGGCGGCACGCCCTCGAAGCGGTGCCCAGAAACCTCCAGCGCCTGTTCGTCAACGCCGCGCAGTCGTACGCGTTCAACCGCATCATTTCGGAGCGTCTGGAACGGGGACTCCCGCTGACCGAACCCGTCGAGGGCGACGTGGTCTGCTTCGCCGACCGCGACGTGCCGGACCGCCTCTACCGCGCGGACCCCGACCGGACCCAAGTCGCGACGGGGCGCCGCGTCGACGTGATGGCCCGCCACTGCGAACGCGGCCGGGCGTTCGTCACCGCGCCCCTCGTCGGCACCGACACCGAGTTGGCCGACGGCGAACCCGGCGAGGTGGAACGCGCGGTGCTCGACGAACTCGACCTTGACCCCTCGGACTTCGAGTTGCCCGGCGAGTTCGACTCCTCGGGGACGCGGCGGGCCGTCCTCCTGCGGACCGACGTCGAGACGACCGTCGACGCCGACGCGGACGCCTACGAACTCGACTTCTCGCTGCCCTCGGGGTCGTACGCGACCGTGCTTCTCAGGGAGTTCCTGAAAGCGACGCCGACCGACCTCTGATTCGGGCCAAGCGGAACAATCGCGCTTTTATGCAACCGCCCGCTCTTGTTCGTATGGACTGCGGGCGGTGCGGCACGCCGTTGGAGAAGCCGGGAGACTACTGTCTGACGTGCAACACCGCCAACTGCGACACCGTCGTCGCCGTCCTCGACCGGGACCGCGCGACGCTGACGATGCTGGACGACGAAGAGGTGGTGGCGACGACGACGGTGACGACTATCCCCGAGGACGGCGAGGAGGCGAAGGTGGTCGAACTGCGGAACTTCGCGGGCCTCGTCGCCGACGAGATACGGCGCAAGCGCCCCGAGGAGGTGTACGCCGCGGGCGACCGGGACGTACTCCGCGAGACCCGCGCGCAGGTGCACCACGAGTTCTACCGCGTCGCCGGCGAGGACCCCGTCGAACGCGTACTCGAACGCCGCGGAGAGCGTTCGCTGGAAGTCGTCGAGACGCCGCCGCGCGAGAAACTGGGCGGGTCGCACTCGACGCTCATCGGCGACCGGAAGGGCAGACGCGCCATCGGCGTCGTCGCCGACCACCCGCACGTGAAGAAGGTCATCCCCGGCCCCATCGACGCCGGGGGGATGGGGTCCCAGAAGGGCCTCCGCGCGAAGGTGACGCGCGCAGACGCCAACGGCAACGTCCGTCTTCTTCTTCGAGACGGGTCGAGCGTGCAGGAGAACCGCATCGTCACCACCGCCATGGACAAAGAGACGGGCGAGTTCGTCCGCGAGGACCTGAACGAAGCGTTGCGCGAGGCGGAGTTACAGGACTAACGAAAAGCGCCGACGAATCGGTCTGCGAGTTCGGTACTCGCTGCGTCCGACCACTCGATGACATCGCTTCAGCGGCGATAGCTATCAATAAGCCATCTATATTGCGACCACAGCCATATTTCGGGGTGTGAACCGAGAATTGGCCGTACTACTGACTGCGTTGCTGGTCACGGCCGGTTGCATCTCCAGCCCCGCGTCACCGGACGCCGGAACAGCTGAGAGCAACGAGTCAACCGCCCGGTCGGGGGTAGAAACGACGAGCCGGATACCGTCCGGATACGTCGACGTGTCCATCGTAGGGACGGTCCCCGAGAACGCGACGACGGTGAACTCTACCGATAGCCGGATACGTAACGTGTCACAGATACAGGAAGCGTTGGACCGGGCGGAGGCGTCGCAGGGTAACGCCACGGTGTACGTTTCGGGGAGCGACGTGGGAGAGATTCAGGAGGCGCTGAACAGACTGCCCGGATACACCGGTCGCGAGGGCCCGTCCGGATACTACATCGAACACCGCGATGATACGTTCGTCGTCTATCTGGCGGTGGAACAGTAGGGCGACGGGATGGTCGCTCGCCGAATCGCCGCGACGTGTGACGAGTCGGACTCGCAGGGTTTATCCCGGTACCGCGGGTAGGAGGCGATACTATGGCCGAAAACAAAGCGCGACAGACGGGGAGCGCCGGACGCTTCGGCGCGCGCTACGGACGCGTCGCCCGCCGCCGCGTGAAGGAGATCGAAGCCGAGATGCGCAGCGCGAAGGTCGACGGCGAGGACGTCACCCGCGTCGGCACCGGCATCTGGAAGAACGAGAAGACGGGCGAGAAGTTCACCGGCGGCACGTACCGCCCCGAGACGCCCGGCGGCAAGCAGGTCCGCCGCTCCATCCGCGCCGCCCTCTCCAGCGACGGCGAGGAAGAGGACGACGAGTAATATATCACGCCCGACCACTACCTCTAACACACGATGAGCTACAAGTGTTCTCGGTGCAAGCGCGACGTCGAACTCGACGAGTACGGCGGCGTGCGGTGTCCGTACTGCGGCCACCGCGTGCTCCTGAAAGAGCGCGCACCGACCGTCAAGGAAGTCCCGGTCCGGTAACGACTCCGATTTTCGCTTCTCGCAGATGTCCCGCCGCCACGACGTGACGCTCTCGTTTCGCTACCCCGAGGAGCGGCGCGCGCGGGTCGTCGCCGAGAGCGTCCGCGTCGAAGAAGGGGAGATAGCCGACGCCCGTTCGTCCGCGTCGGTCGAACGCGACGGCCGGGTCGTTCGGGTCCGCGTGGAGGCGTCCGACCTCGTCGCCCTCCGGGCGGGCGTGAACACGTGGACCCGCCTCGTCGGAACGGCCGAAACGGTCTCCGAGCGGGCGGCGTAGGCTCGCGCGAGGGGGCCGCGAGCGGAGAATACTGGTCTTTTTCAGTCCGGGTCTCCTGGGACCCAGTATGCAGGGTAATCTACCGCCTGAAGCACAGGAGAAGCTCGAAGAACTGCAGGACCTTCAAGAGACCGCACAGAAGGTTTCCGCGCAGAAACAGCAGGCCGAGTCCACGCTCAACGAGTCGCAGACGGCCCTGGAAGCCCTCGACGACATCGACGAGGACACGCTCATGTACCGCGAAGTCGGCGAACTCCTCGTCGAGACGGAGTACGAGGCGGCCCACGACGACCTGAGCGAGAAGGTCGAGAGCCTCGAAGTCCGCGTCGAGCAGCTCCAGAAGCAAGAAGAGCGCGTCCAAGAGCAGTTCGAGGACCTCCAGAGCGAACTTCAGCAGATGCTGCAGGGCGGTGCCGGCGGCGCGGGCGGCGGCCCGATGGGCCCCGGCGGCGCGGGTGGCGCGTAAACGTATGCCCACGGACGCAGAAGTCGTCGAGACGGCCGCCGAGGCGGCCGAGGGCGTCATCTTCGCGCGGTACAAACAGTCCGAGGTCAAAGACTTCGACGTGACGGTGACGTTCGAGGACGGCGTCCTCGACGTCGACGTCTACGTCAACGCTCCCGCCGACGGGGAGTCCGACCCGGACGCCGTCGCCGACGAGGCGGCGCGGACCGCGCAGGACGCCGTCGACGAACTGTTCGCGGACGATGCGGATGCGGACGCAGACCCGGACGCGAACGCGGCGTAACTCGCGTTCGGACCTTTCTCACGTGCCGTTCTGTGACGAGTTCGCCCCCGAGCGACGCGTCCGGCCTCCCGAGGGTCGAAGGCGGTGCCAGCCTCGAACCCACGAGCGGGGCGGCGGAAGAAGACATACGTGACTGACCGTCGGCGAGCGAAAAGGACTGGTATACGCCGGCGCGGTCCGCTCAGTTGTCGAGCGTTCCGTCGTCGCGTTCGTAGGTGACGGTCAGCGTTCCCGCCGCCGGGTCTCTCGCGGCGTCCCGGAGCGTCTCGAACTCCCGCAGGAGCGCCGCCGCGTCGTCCGTCCCCTCCCGGACGCTTCGCGACTCCTCTCGAATCGTGTCGTAGACCTGCTCTAAGATGCGTCGGGCGGCGTAGGCGTCTGTTTTGGAGTCTATCTCGAAAACGGCCTCGTATCGTGACATTCGAATCGATTGGCGCGCCGAGGGCATAAGCGTCGCCGCGGCTTCCGGCGTCGACGGCTATCCGTCGTCACGTCCCCGCCCCGTCCGCACCGCTTCCGTCGTCGTCGGCGCGGCCGTCGTCGCTGTCGTCGTCGTCGGTTCCGTCCGGGTCGTCGCCGTCCGTCTCCCGGTTCGCGTCGCTCTCGCCGCGTCGTATCGAGAGCTGTTCGATTCGGGCGTCTTCGGTCGCCTCGACGCGGAGGAGACAGCCGTCCTGTTCGACTTCGTCGCCGACCTCGGGTACGTGCCCGAGGTGACTGAAGACGAACCCGCCGATGGTCTCGACGTCGTCGCTCTCGAAGGCGGTGTTCAGCCGGTCGTTCACGTGCTGGACCGGAACGCCGCCGTCGACGACGTACACCCCCTCCGAGCGCTGCTCGATGGACGGTTCGTCGGTCGGCGCGTCGAACTCGTCTCGGATGTCGCCGACGATCTCCTCGAGGACGTCCTCGATGGTGACGATGCCCTCGAAGACCCCCCACTCGTCGATGACGACCGCCATCTGACCCTCCCCGCGCGCCTGGAAGTCGGTGAGAATCTCGTCGATGCGGCGCGTCTCCGGCACCGCGAGCACCTCCCGGGCGAGGTCGCCGGCGGTCAGCGACTCGTCGGCCTCCTGTTCGTCCGCCCTGAGGAGGTCTTTCACGTGGACGAAGCCGACGACCTGGTCGCCGTCGTCCTCCAAGACGAGATAGCGGGTGAAGCGTCCGCGGGCGGCCACGGTTCGGAGTTCCGCCAGCGGCATGGACGCCCGAATCGTCTCCACGTCGGGTCGCGGCACCATGATTTCGCGGGCGACGGTGTCGCCGAGTTCGAAGACGCTCTCTATCATCTCGACCTCTTCGAGGTCGATGCGGCCCGTCTCCTCCGAGCGGGCGAGGATCATCCGAATCTCCTCTTCGGAGTGCGTCTCCTCGCCCTCCGAGGCGGGGGAGACGCCGAACAACCGGGTGAACTGGTTGGCCGTGCCGTTGAACACGATGATACCCGGCATGAAGACGTAGTAGAAGAACTTCATCAGCGGCGCGACGAGCAGCGAGATGCGCGTCGCCTCCTGGATGGCGAACGTCTTCGGGGCGAGTTCGCCGAAGACGACGTGCAGGAAGGTGATGAATCCGAACCCGAGGGCGAACGCGACGAGATGGACCGACCCCTCGGGGAGGTAGCTCCCAAGGATGGGTTCGATGAGCGCCGCCACGGCCGGTTCGCCGACCCAGCCGAGACCGAGCGAGGAGAGCGTGATACCCAGTTGGCTCACCGCGAGGTAGCCGTCGAGGTTGTCGAGGGCGTCTCGGACGAGGGACGCACCCGCTTTCCCCTGGTCGGCCAGCGCGTCGATCTGCGTCGGGCGGACTTTGACGAGTGCGAACTCCGCCGCGACGAACACGCCGTTCATGACCACGAGAAACAGCGCGAGAACGACGCCGCCGACGGACAGGAGGTCTACCATGTGCTCGTCGGTACGGTTGGGCCACTTATGCCTCTTCTCAACGAGGCGTCCCGCGGTTCGCCGGACGACCCCGACATGGATAATAGTTAACACACTGGTTGACGTATGGTATCATATGTCGTATCAGAGCGGGATCGGTACCACGACGCTGGACAGCCTTCGCGAGCGTTACAACGAGACCCGCATGCGCTGTACGGCGTGCGGATATCACGACGCCGACGGGAAATGGACGGCGGCGACGACGGGCGGCGAGATATCGTACGAGCACGTCTGTCCGAGTTGCGGCCACGTCGACGAGGTAGTCATCAAGCGGAAGGGGGCCGACGAGTAGGGTATCAAGCGAACAGGAAGATGAGGACGCTCACGGCCATCGCCGCGAGAATTATCGAGGCGGCGAACGCGCCGCCCATGGCGACGACGGCGTTGGCGTGACTGGCGAGCGTCTCCGTCCGGTCGTTACCGAAGACGGTCACCTCGGCGCGTTCGACGGCCATCCCCGCCTCGACGGGTTCGACGTCCGCGAGGGCCTCTCGGGTGAGCGCGACGATTCGTTCCCGGAGTTCCGTCGTATCGAGCGCCGCGCCGACCTGGTTGTCGGCCTTTACCGTGTTGACGATGTGAGTGTCCGTCGTCATCGCCTCGGCGACGTCGACGAGGGCGTCGCTTCCGTTCCCGTCCGCCTCGGTGAGATCCGAGACGATGGCGTCGCGGAGACCCGGTTCCATGTTGTTACCGTCGACGAGGACGTACGCCGTCGCCTGCCCGTCCACCGCGGTGACGGCGACGCGGATTCCGAGGGGTCCGATTCCCTCCGCCGGCGTCCACGGCGTCTCCTCCCAGGCGACGCCCATCGAGAGGTCGCCGCGCGGTGCGCCCGCCAGCGCCTCGCCCGCGCGGCCGGCGGCGGTTATCATGTCGAACGAGCGCTTCGACCCCGGCGTGACGTGCCCTAAATCGGGACCGCTGAGACCGTCGTTGCTGTTGTGGGCGTCCACGAGGAGCACGTCGTCCAGTCCGGTCGTGCGCGCCTCCGCCGCCGCCGAGAGGCCGACGGCGTACTCCACGTCGTCGGCGAACGCGGGCGCGTACGTGGAGACGAGGACGGCGTCGTCGCCGAACGCCTGCCCGAGCATCTTCGCCTCGCCGGAATCGGTGTTGACGCTCCGCGTCGCCTCGGTTCCGTACTCGATTCGGTCGTGGGCGGCGTCGGCCGCTTCGAGGATGGTGTCCACCTCGCGTTCGGTGACGAGGTTGAAGTCGTGCCCGGCGGTGGCGTGCGGGGGGAACGCCAGCCCCTCAGAGCGGGTGGCGACGCGTTCGGGAAAGTTACCGCCGCCGATTTCCCCCATCGGTCCGGGGTGGATCATCGGCAGGATGAACCGCGCTTTCTCCTCGGCGGCCGTTCGGAACGAGAGCACGGTGACGGGGACGATGGCCTCCTCGCCGAGTTGCTCGAAGAACTCCTCCAGTTCGCGGGAACCCTCGGCGATGTGGCCGATGAACCCGCGGAGGAAATCCAGCATCGAGACGCCGAGGCTCCGGCGCCACGGCCGGTCGACGACGGCGACGAAGACGTAGACGCCGAAGGCGTAGACGGCGCAGGTGAGGCCGAGTAGGAGGAAGTGGTTCGGCCCGATGTACGACAGCGCCGCCGGCGCGTGGTCGGCCCGCGAGAGGTACGGGAGCAGGTAGGCGTCGAGGATAGGCCCGCCCACCGAGAGGAAGGTGAGCGTGCCGCTGTAGATGAACAGGAGCACCGCCGCCGCCGCCGTCTGGAGACTCGCCGGCACCGCCGCGACGAGCAGCGACGACCGGGAGACGGCCATGACGACGAGGAGGCGGAAGGCGAACGTGGAGGCGAGGGCGACGACGAGGGCGTCGAAGACGAACCGCTGGCCGAGGCCCGTGAACACCGAGACGGTGGCCGCCGCCGTGACGATGGTGACGATGAGTATCTCACAGACCAACGCGAGCAGCGACGACCGGTTCGGGGTGAGCGTCCCGCCGACGAGTCTGTCGACGCCGGAGGTGCCGAACGCCGCGATGACGGTGGGGACGCCGATGAAGAAGATGCCCTGCCAGGCGTCCTTGCCGAGGAAGAACAGCCCGCGCCACGTCCGCATCGACTCGCCGGAGTCGAACGCGGCGACGCCGGCCATGGCGGCGATGAGGAGGGCGAACGCCAGGCTGGTGTACCAACTGGGGGCGCGGAAGATGTATCGCGACAATCCCGCCAGGTCGCTTTGAGTGGCAGTCATCGTGTAGAGAGAATCCGGAGGCGCTCGTGGGCGCCGGGGTCAGGACTCGCAGACGGCGCGGAAGTTCTCGAAGACGGCCTCGCCCTCCTCGGTGTGTGCGACCTCCGGGTGCCACTGGACGCCGTACAGGTCGCGGTCGGCGTCGCTCATCGCCTCGATGTCGCAGACGTCGGAGGTGGCCGTGTGGGTGAACCCCGTCGGCACCTCTTTCACCTCGTCGGCGTGACTCGCCCAGACGCGCGTCTCGGGGGCGAGCGACCCGACGAGCGGGTCGTCTTCGTCCAAGATGTCGACGGTCACGTCGGCGTAGCCGCCGTAGTCGCCGCCGCCGACGCGGCCGTCGAGTTCGGCGGCGATGATCTGCATCCCCAGACAGATGCCGAGCACCGGCACGTCGAGGTCGAGATAGTCGGGGCAGTTGCCGATGCGGTCCATGTCCGGGCCGCCCGAGAGCACGATGCCGTCGGCGTCTATCTCCTCGGCCGGGGTGTCGTTGTCGACGAGTTCGGTGTCGACTCCCAGGTCCCGGAGCGCCCGGTGTTCGAGGTGCGTGAACTGCCCGTGGTTGTCGATGACGACGATGCGGGTCATCAGTTGAAGGGAGGTATTCGGTTGGCGGGCAAAAAGCGTCCGGAACGCGGCGCGGACGCCGAACCCGCCGACGGCACGGGAACTCAAGTCGGTCGGTCCCCTTCGGGGAGACGTGGACTCTCCGCGCACGCGCCCCCGCGTCCGCCCGGCCGTCCGAGCGGTCGTCGGTCTCGCCCTCGCCCTTCTCGTTCTCGCCGTCTTCGTCTGGCTGACGGGCGGACGGACCGTCCTCCGCGCCCTCGCGCGGGCGGACCCCGGCGTGGCCGCCGTCGCCGCCCTCGGGGGCGTCCTCGCCATCTCGCTGTGGGGTGAGTCGCTCCGGCGGGCGTTCGGACGGACGCACCCCGTCGGCGGCCTCCGCTACCGGTTGGCGTATCTCTCCGGCGACTTCGCCCGGCAGGTGCTCCCGATGGGTCGGTTGAGCGGGTCGGCCATCATCGGCTACGCCGTCTCCAGACCGTTCGACATCCAGTACGAGGAGGCGTTGGCGGCGGTCACGGTCACCGACCTCCTGAACCTCCTGTCTGCGGTGACGGTGTCGGCGGTGGGGTTGTCGCTGCTCTTCGAGTCGGCGACGGGCGACGTGCGGTTGTTCCTGACGGGCCTCGCCGGCGCCCTCGCCGTCGTCGCCGCCGCCGTCTTCCTTGTCGCGCGCCGGCGCGACCTGCTCGAACGCGTCGTCGTCGCCGTCGCCGCCGCCGGTCACCGACTCGCCGTCCGATTCGGCGTCTCGACGCTCGAACGCCACCTCGACCCCGACTCGGTCGAACGGCGCGTCGAGAGCTACTTCCGAACGCTGGACGCGGTGGCGGACGACCGGCGGCGCGTCGCCCTCGTCGCCGCCTTCGCCGCGCTCGGGTGGGTGTCGTTCGCCGCCACCCTCGCCGGCGCCGGGGTCGCGCTCGGCGTCTCAGTTCCGTTCGCCGCCGCCCTGTTCGTCGCGCCCGCGTCGGGTCTCGTCGGGTGGTCGCCGCTGCCGGGCGGGTCCGGCGGCGTCGAAGTCGCCGTGACCACGGGTCTGGTCGCCGCGGCGGGCGTCCCCGTCAGCGCCGCCGCCGCAGTCGCCCTGCTCTACCGCGTGTGTAGCTACTGGTCGGTCGTCTGCGTCGACGCGGCCGCGACGGGGCTGCTCGCCGTGTTGTACGCGGAGTGAGCGCCGGACGGTCAGCCGTCCTCGGACGGGCCGTACCGCTCGGCCGCCGAACTGAACCCGTACTCGTCGACCTCGCGGGACCGGCGCTCCTCGCGCGCGGCGAACGCTTCGGGGTCCGGCGAGGCGTCGTCGTCGACGCGGGCGAACGATTTGTGCACCTTCGTGTGACACCATCGGCAGAGCGCGACCGTCACCTCGTGGGAGGGGTCGGCGCCGGCGCTCGCGCCTCCGTCGTCCCCGTCTCCGGACCCCCCGTACGAGAGGTGGTGCTCTTCGAGGAGGGGGCGCGCGCCCGTCTCGTGGGCCATGCGAACCTCTTCGAGGCCGCACCGGACGCACTCGCGGCCGTCGGTGGTCGAGCGGTAGTGCGGGCAGTCGCGGAACTCACATTCCTCGTCGGCGGCGACGCAGGCATAGTCGTCGGCGCGCCGGGCGGCCGCGAACGAGGGGTCGTCGCCGGCCCGGTCGAGGGCGAATCGACACCGGCCGTCGCCCGTGAGGTGGTCGCAGACGCCCGCGTGGTCGTACGGGTCGTCCACGCCGACGGGCGTCCCCGTGGGCGTCTTCTCCATAGCGGTCGGTGGGCGTCGACCGTCTTCAATGCGGGGTCCGGAACCGACCGCTCGTGGCGGAACCCCCGACGACCGAGCGTTCGAATCGCCGTTACGCCGTCACCGCCCGTCGGGAGGGGGCGGGCGGTTCTCGCCGGCGAGATTCGGCGCGAGAGATTTATGTATCCGCTGGATGACACCCCGGTCGTGCACGTCGAACACCGTCGGAACGGAACGCCCCGAACCCTCGCCAGCGACGTGGAAGTCGCGGACAGTTTCCTCTCGAAGTCGCGCGGGCTGATGTTCCGCCGGAGGGTTCCCGACGACTACGCCCTCGTCTTCGAGTTCGACAGTCCCGACAGGCGGAGCCTCCACATGGTGTTCGTTCCCTTCCCTATCGACGCCCTGTGGCTGGTCGGCGAGGAGGTGACGAAGAAGAAGCGCCTGCGCGGGTGGGTCGGTATCGGGTTCGGACTCGCCGACCGAATCGTCGAACTGCCGGCCGGGGCCGCCGAGGACGTCGAACGCGGCGACACCGTCCGCCTCGTCGAGTGACGGGAGCGCGTCGTTGGGGGCGGAACCGAACGGCGAAAACTGTCGGGAGGCGCTTGTTTAAGTACGTCGACGGTAACGAAGCGTGTGAGCACATGACTCGTGGTCGATTTATTCGGGGGTAACCCCACAACACCCCTCGCATCCGTTCTGGATTCTGACGACACGGTACAGCTCTTAGATACGACGCTGCGCGACGGCGAGCAGGCGCCGGGCATCTCGCTGTCCCCCGAGGAAAAGGCGGACATCGCCCGCGCGCTCGACCGGGCGAACGTCCCGTTCATCGAGGCGGGCAGCGCCTGCACCGGCGAAGGCGAGCGCGAGACCATCAGGCGGGTCACGGACCTCGGTCTCGACGCGACGATAACCAGTTTCGCCCGCGGCGTGCAGAAGGACGTCGACCTCGCCCTCGACTGCGACGTGGACGGCGTCACCATCGTCGTTCCCGCCAGCGACCGCCACGTCGAGGACAAGGTCGGTACGACCCGCGACGGCGTCGTCGAGACGACCGGCGACCTCGTCGCCTACGCGAAGGACCACGGCCTCTGGGTCGAGGTCATCGGCGAGGACGGCTCCCGCGCGGACCTCGATTTCCTCGTCGACATCGCGGAGTCGGCCTTGGACGCCGGCGCCGACCGGACGTGCTACGCCGACACCGTCGGGCACGCCAGCCCCGAGACGACGTACGAGTACGTCTCGGCGCTCGCGGAACTCGGCCCGGTGTCAACGCACACTCACGACGACCTCGGACTGGCGATGACGAACGTCTACGCCAGCCTCGCCGCCGGGGCCGACATGGTCCACGGCACGGTCAACGGCATCGGCGAACGCGCCGGCAACGTCGCTCTCGAAGAGGTGGCCATCGCGCTGTCGCACTGCTACGGCGTCGAGACGGCCAAACTCGACGAACTCTACCCGCTCGCGCAGAAGGTCGCCCGCTCGACGGGCGTTCCGCTGCCGCCGAACAAGGCGGTCGTCGGCGAGAACGCTTTCACGCACGAGAGCGGCATCCACACCGACGGGACGCTGAAGGACGACGCGATGTACGAGCCGTATCCGCCGGAGACGGTGGGTCGGGAGCGCCGCCTCGTCCTCGGCAAGCACGCCGGCCGCGCCGGTGTCGCCGCCGCCCTCGACGAACACGACGTGGACGTGAGCGACGAGGACCTCGCGGCCGTCGTTCAGCGCGTGAAGACGCTGGGCGACCGGGGCAAGCGCGTCACGGACGCCGACCTCCTCGCCATCGCGGAAGACGTGCAGGGCAGAGACCGGAACCGACGGGTCGAACTGCTCGACCTCACGGCCGCCTCCGGCGGCGGCACGCCGACGGCGTCGGTCCGCCTCCGCGTCGACGACGACGAACGCGTGGCGTCGGGTACCGGGAGCGGACCGGTCGACGCCGCGGTCAAAGCCGTCCGCTCGGCGCTCGGTCCGGACGCCGACGCGCAGTTGGACTCCTACCACGTCGACGCCATCACCGGCGGCACGGACGCCGTCGTCACCGTCGAGGTGGAGATGTCCTACGGCGACCGCTCTGTCACCGTGGCGACCAGCGACTCCGACATTACGCGGTGCAGCGTCGAGGCGATGGTCGAGGCGCTCGACCGACTGCTCGTCGCCGCCGACGACGCCGACGGAACCGCCGAGTCGCCGCCGCGCGCGGACGACTGAACCCGCACCCTTCGTTCTTACCGACGCTCGTCCGCGAGGAGATACGTCGCTCCCGGACGGCGCTGAAAGCGCACGTCTGCGTCGCCGTCGAAGCGCCTCGCGGCGTAATTGAGGACCTGCGTCGTCCGGTGGTCGGTGACCTCGATTCGGTGCGTTCGCTCCCTGCCGTCCGTCGGTCGCTCCGCGGCGAGCGCGTTCATGTCCTAACGTTCACGAGAACGGATAAGTAAGCGAGCCTAGCGGGGCGAAAGTGAAGTCGGGGGACCGCGTCCGGGTGGTGTCGAGGCGGCGTCGAACGACTGTCCGCGGAGGGGAATTCTCAGCCGGCGATAGTCTTCGATACCCACCCAGTCGCACCGCTCGGGTACGGTCCCTCCTCCTCGCGCGGTTGGAGCGCTCCGGTGCCGTCGGTGGCGCGGACGACGACGGTGTGTCGGACGCCGGGGTTCTCGTAGGTGTACTCCCACTGTCGCCAGGCGTCCTCGGCCGCGTCGCCCTCCTCGTCGGTGCCGGCGGGAAGCGGATCCGACAGCGTCGCGTCGCTCCACGTCTCGCCGCCGTCGGTGGAGACTTCCACGCGGTCGATGCCGCGCACGCCGGCGTAGGCGTGACCCGCGACCTGAATCTCGCCGTCGCGCCGGTTCGTGGCGTGGAGTTTGGCGACGGTGTTCACCGGGCCGGTGCCGTGCCAGCCGCGCTTCTCCCAGAAGCCCTTTTCGGCGTTTTCCAGCACTTCTATCTCGGTTATCCACTTGGTGTTGACCTCGCCCCAGTGGCCGGGAATGAGCGCCCGCACGGGGTGGCCGTGCGCCCGCGGGAGCGCCTCGCCGCCCTTCCCGTAGGCGAGAAAGCCTGTCTCCATGGCGTCGAGCGGAAAGCCCACGAAGTAGTCGTCCGCCGCGCGGAGCATCACGTAGTCGCCCTGCGGGTTCGCCCGCTCTAAGATTTGAGAGACGGGGACGCCCGTCCAGAGGTCGGTGTCCATCAGCTTCGCGTTTATCTTGTCGCTGACGCAGCGCAGCGTGACGAACCGCTGTTCGGCGCCCATCCCGCGCAGGTCCTCGTAGGCGAGCGTCAGTTCCTCTTCGACGGCGCCGGTGACCGATAGCGACCACTCGTCGGCGCTCACCTTCGGGTCGACGTTCCCGATGTCGACGGTGTAGAAGTCGTCGCCGCTGACGAGGCTCTCCAGTCCCTCGACGTCGAGCGCGCGGTTCTCGGCTGCTTCTAAGTAGCGCGCCGTGACCTCCGGGTCGCCGAAGCGCGCGTCCGCCTCGCCCTCGCTCGCGTCCGAATCCGCGTCCGCGGCGTCCGCTCCGCCGCTGCCGCCGTCGTTCGCGCCGCCCGCCTCGACGGCGGCGCTCGGACCGCTCGCTCCGTCGGCGTCCGCGGGCGCGGGCGACCGACCGAGGAGGAATCCGACGGCGCCGACGCCGACGGCGGTACCGACGCCGCCGAGCAGTTGTCTCCGCCGCACCGCGTCGGCGCCGCCGGACGGGGCACCGGTCGACGCGGCGGCGAGTCCGGCGCCGGCGACGACGAGTGCGCCGCCGACGCCCGCGCCGAGTGAGAGCACCGGCGCGCCCGTGAGCAGCGCGGTGACCCCCCACGCGAACAGGCCCGTCAGACCGACCGACGCGAGCGCGGAGTCGAGGCGCCGTCCGACGGCGAGACCCGCCAGCGCCGCGCCGGACAGGAGCGCCGCGGCGAGGCCGAACGCCATCGTCAAGTTGAGCAACTGTCCGAAGTGGTCGATGCCGGCGAACGTCCCGAGGGTGGTTATCGCGAACCGGAGCACCGCGTCGGGCACCGTCCGCGTGAGGAACGCCTCAACCGGCGCGACGACGAACGACGGGGTGAACCCGGCGGCGGCGTACGACCCGGCGACGGCGGCGATTCCCGCGAACAGAGCGACGAGGAGCGTCGGTCCGCGACGCCACTCGAAACGGTTCCGTGCCATATCGGAAGGAGGGACGCGAGCGGGATGTACCTTCTTCAGATTCTCTCCCAAATTCTGGTCGGGTTCGTGATATTTCGGCGCGCAACGGGTCGCGACGGCGTGAGACGTTCGCCGAGTTCGAACGAGAGGGACGAATCACCGGACTGTTCCTGATTTCTGAACAACACTTACGCTCCGGAACCCCGATGCGAACCTATGACACTCGCGGATTCGATACCGGGCATGCGCGCGGGTTCGACGGCCAGAAACGCCGTCGTGGGGGTCGTCTATCTGGTCCTATCGCCGCTGCTGGTCGGGTTTTTCCCGGTGACGGTCGGAGTCGCCGTCGGCGCGAACGTCGGCGGGACCGCGGACAAACTCTCGGCGCTTCCGGGTATCGGCGGTCGGGGGGCCGTCACGGGTATCGCCGCGACCGCGTACTCGTTCGCGCTGTTCGGCGTACTCGGAGGCGTTCTCCCGAGCGGTGACTCTCCGGACCGGGGCCAGCGGAACATCGAAGGCGCGGCGGCGACCGCCGCGGACGGCGAGCCCCGAGCCACGATTTCCGCGCCGGCGCCGACGTCGAGACCTGCAACCGCCACGGCAGCGACGACGGCACCCACGCCCGAACCGACGGCGGCGGATACAGCGACCGCAACCTCCGCGCCGACGCCGACTGCAACGCCGACCGGGGTACCGATGTCCACCGAGACACCGACCCCTACGGCGACGCCGACAGCCACCCCAATGCCGACACAGACTCCGACGCCCACGCCGACCCCGACTCCGACGGCCACCCCTACACCGTCACAGACGCCCGTTCCGCTGGACGAGGGGGTGTCGGTCCCGCCGCTCCCGTCGGACGGCGACTACGACTGCGGCCACTTCGACACGGGGCGGCAGGCGCAGGAGGTCTACGAACGGGACACGAGCGACCCGCATGGACTCGACGGTGACGACGACGGTGAAGCCTGCGAGTCGTTGTGACGGAACGGTCCGCGGGGTGACGCCGCGGGGAGACACGCCGCTCTGCGGTGAACCTACGGATACGGACGGCTCCTCCGGACGAATCCCGACCACGAATCGCCCCTACCGCCGTTTCAGCAGCCTCGCGAGGCCGGCGCTCGTGACCATCTCGACGACGCCGAAGGCGACGGCGGGCACCGACGCGATGGGTGGAAGACCGGCCGCGACGACCAACGCGGCCGCGACGGCGAAATCGCGCATCCCCACTGACAGCATCGACGCGATTCGCGTCGGCCGCGGGGCCGAATAGCCGAGGAGGTATCCCGAGAGGTAGCCTACGCCGTTCAGAGCGACGGCGCCGATGCCGACGTCGACGAGCAGCGACGCGTTCGAGCGGATCACCGTCGCGTTCGCGGCGGTCACTCCGCCGATGACGAGGATAACCATCAGGGCGGACACCGCCGGATAGGAGGCGTCGTAGCGGGCGACCCGGTCGGGGAAGCGCGCTCTGGCACCGATGGCGACCAGTATCGGTGCGACGACCGCCACGAGTAACTGCTCGACAATCGGTGCCGTCGGAACGTCGATTTCACCGACGAGAAGGGAGAGGACGGCCGGAACGAATCCCGCGCTCCCGACGCCGATGGCGACCAACGCGGTCGTCGACAGCGCGGTGTCGCCGCCCGCGAGTTCGGTCATCACCGGCGTCACGAGTTCCGGCGTCACCGCGCCGAGGATCACGAACCCGACCGTCAGATGCGCCGAGAGACCGAGGCCGCGGGCGACTCCGAAGGCGACAAACGGCATCGTGACGTGCCCCGCGAGGACGAGGCCGAGCGTCCGGACGTCGATTCGACGGAACTGCTCGACCGAGAGCGTTAGCGAGATGCTGCCGATCATCACCGCGAGGATGAGTGTCGACGCCCGGGTGATGACCGACAGTCGGGGAAGAGCGACGCCGACGCCGACTGAGAGGAGGATCCACAGGAGGAGGTAGTCCTCGACCGCGTCGGTCAGTCTCATCGAGCGAATCGTCCCTCCGTCGGTACCGCCGCGGTATCATCGTGTCGGACTGGCCGAGGTGGCACCGAACGGTTTCGGGGGGTCTCTCGCGGACTGAGTTCGCTGAGAAAGCGCCGAGGGTGAGATTTGAACTCCACTCGCTCCCTGCGGTCGCTCGCTAGTTCAAATCTCACGTAGGCGTTACCCGACGACTCACGCGTACCGCGGCGCGACGAGACGCGCCGCTTTGTGGGTAAGTCTGTGAGAAAGCGCCGAGGGTGAGATTTGAACTCACGTGTCCGAATGGACAGTAGATTTCGAATCTACCGCCTTGGCCAGGCTAGGCTACCTCGGCTCGCATCTACACGTGGAACGGCCCGAGTTTAATCGGTTTCGATTTCGACGGACCACGTGGGTCCCACCCGGAGTACTAAGTCGCACGACGACGCGAGCATCGTATGGATATCCCCGAAGCGAGCGAGGCGTGCGGCGACGTCCTCGCCGAGGTGTCGAAGGCGGTCATCGCCGACCGAGAGTTCCTCGAACGCGTCATGCTCGGCGTCCTCTCGCGCGGCCACGTCCTCCTCGAAGACGTCCCCGGAACGGGCAAGACGCTCAGCGCCCGCAGCATCGCCACGGCGCTCGGACTCTCCTTCTCCCGCGTGCAGTTCACGCCGGACCTCCTCCCCTCCGACGTGACCGGCACGAACGTCTTCAACGAACGCGAGAAATCCTTCGAGTTCTCCGAGGGGCCCATCTTCGCCAACGTCGTCTTGGCCGACGAGATAAACCGCGCGCCGCCGAAGACGCAGGCCGCCCTCCTCGAAGCGATGGAGGAGGGACAGGTGACGGTGGACGGCGAGACGCACGACCTCCCGAAACCGTTCCTCGTCATCGCCACGCAGAACCCCGTCGAGAGCGAGGGCACTTTTCCCCTCCCCGAGGCGCAGATAGACCGCTTCGTCGTCAAGACCGAAATCGGCTACCCCGACGCCGACGGCGAGGTCGAACTGCTCCGCCGGCGCGTCGGCCGCGAGGCCCGCAGTCCGAGCGTCGGGCCCGTGCTGAACCGAGACGAGGTGCTCGACGTGCGACTCGTTCCGGAGGACGTCCGTGTCGACGAGGACCTGTTACGGTACATGGCGGAGGTGGCGCGGGCGACGCGCGTCGACCGGCGCGTTGAGGTGGGCGTCTCTCCCCGCGGAACGCAGCGACTCCTGGAGGCCGCCCGCGCCCGGGCGGTCCTCTCCGCGCGCGCGTTCGTCACCCCCGACGACGTCAAGCGCGTCTCCCCCGCCGTCCTCGCGCACCGACTCGTCCTCACGCCGGACGCGCACGTCAACGACGTGGACAAGGGGGACGTCGTCTCCGAGGTGCTCGGACGGGTCGAGGTGCCGACGGTGGATTCGGACTCTGAGTAGGGTCCCGAGGAGTTTGAGGCCGCACGACGCGGTCCGCGTATGCCGGATGTCGTCACCCCGCCGCCGGTGGAACGCGGCGACCGGGTCGCGGTACTCGTCCCCGCGTCGAACGCCTCGCGGTACTCGCCCCCGCGTCGAACGCCCCGGAATCCGCCCGCTTCGTCTACGAACTCGGTCTCGAACGGTTCGACGGCGTCCTCGTCGGACGGGTCGCCGCGCGTTCGCACGTCGAGGGCCATCTCCCGGAGTGGCGGACGGCGTACCGGGAGCGACAGCGGAACGCTATCGAGGGCGTCTTCGAGACGTACAACCCGGACGCCGCTCGTCTTCGACTGCGAGTTCGGCCACACCTACCCGACCTGTTCGATACCCGTCGGCGGCGAGGTCCGAATCGCCCCGGCAGCGGAGACGATACGGTTCGGCTGACGGGTGGTCTCCGGGGTCGCCGTTCGCGTCGCCCGCCGAATCGACCTGTCGGGCAGGACACCTACGTGCGTCCCGACCGAGACGTCGGTGTGGACACCGACCAGCAACTGCACGAGACGGACGCCCGCGGGTGGCGCCGCGGCGTCTACGACGACATCAAGCGGACGTTCCGCGCACCCATCGTCAACTGGATCTTCCGAACGGCGATGGCGAACGAACCCGAGTTCACGCGGTACGCGTGGGGGCAGGTCAAACCGCTCTTCGAGACCCGCGCGTTCGCGCGGCTGACGGTCGAGTACCGCGACGCCGTCCTCTCGGAACTCGAATCGGAGACGCCGATTTCGACGTACCGGGCGGCCGAGGCGGGCGTCGACCCCGCGGCCTACCGCGAACTCCGTGGGCAACTCGCCACCTACGACGTGGTCGCGCCGCGGTTGGCCGTGCTGTTCGAGACGATGGACCGAGCGCTGCGCGACGAGGCGGTCGGTTCGGACCCCGTCGACGGACGAGCGGCGACCGAACCGTTCCCCGAGTGGTTGGACCGCGACCGGGGGCACGCGCCGACGCTGCGCGATGTCGCCGACGTGCCCGAGGAGCTATCGGAGACGGTCGAGTCGGTCCAGGCGTTCCACGGATTCGACGGGGACACGCTGCCGAGCATCTACCGGACGCTCGCGCAGTGGCCCGCGTTCTTCGACCCGATGTGGGCGGACCTCGAACCCCGACTGGAGAGCGACGCCTTCGAGCGCGCCTGCGAGCGGACCGACGACCTCGTCGGGTCGTTCGTCGACGCCGCGCCGTACCGGCCGCGACTCGGCCCCGACGACCTCGAACGCGCCGGGTTCGACGAGGACACTGCGACGGGCGCGCGTGAGCTCTTCGGCCAGTTCGCGTCCGGTCCCGTCTCGACGGTCCTACCGGCGCTCCCGGCGTACGCCGCGACGG
Organism: Halogeometricum sp. S1BR25-6; assembly: GCF_031624495.1. Taxonomy (NCBI): domain Archaea; kingdom Methanobacteriati; phylum Methanobacteriota; class Halobacteria; order Halobacteriales; family Haloferacaceae; genus Halogeometricum; species Halogeometricum salsisoli. Next base: position 939,714 of record NZ_JAMQOP010000001.1, read on the forward strand.
TGGACGCCACTGGGGAGCGCGACCTGCGCTGACCTGCGAGCGCCGGCCGGAGTGCGGAAGCGCCCCGAGAACGGCTACCGTCGCCGCCGACCCCGGTTCGACCCGCCGTCGTCACCGCCGCCGCGGAGCGCCGCGACCAGCGCGACGACGCCGAAGAGCAACAGCACGAGCGACGCGACGGGCTGACCGCCCCCGACCGAGAGAGACACCGCGTAGGCGACGGCGGCGCCGACGACGCCGACGGCCAGCGTCGTCGCGGAGTGGACGAGGGTCAGACGCGTCGTGTCCGCCTCGCGACCGAGTTGCTCGCCGACGCCGATGGCGTACTCGGCGGCGTCCCACGAGACGACCGTTCCGAGCGCGCCGAGGAGGAGAGGTTCGGGCGCCCCGCCCCGCGCGCCGGCGTAGAGAACGCCGAGGAACAGCGCCGTCGCCCCGAGCGTCACGACGCGGCGCGAGGCGCGGACCAGTCCCGCCGCGAGGACGAGGACGCCGACGCCGGCGGGGGCGAGCGCCCCGGTCGCGGCGACGCCGACGCCCGCGAACCCGAGCGCGGCGGCCCCGAGGGCGACGGAGAGTCCCGCCACAGTCGGCCGTCGGGTTATTTCGGTCACCGCGACCACCGCCGACCGGCGCGGGCGAGTTCGATCGCCAGCGGTCGCTCCCCCCAATCGACGACGCGCAGTCCGGCCCGTCGGAGGCGCGCGAGGCGGTTGCGTCGCTCGACGCGCGCGAGTCGGTGGCCGGCCGTGTCGTCCGTCGTCGGGTCCGGGCTGACGACGGTGACGAGGTGCCCGTAGGCGTCCAGCCGCCGCGCCGCGGTGACCGCGAGGTCGTCCGCCAGCGGCGAGAAAAAGAGCACCTGCGCGTCCGACGGGAGTCGGCGTCGCAGGCGCCGGAGCGCGACGATGGGGTAGTAGGGGTCGTTCGGCGGCGTCGGCGCGAGCGCGGGGTTCGCCGCGAACAACTCCCGCGCGCGCGCTCGGTGGTCCGCGCCGGTGGCGGGCGCGAGCCAGCACTCCCGCGGCGACAGCGCCGCCACGCCGACCCGGTCGCCGCTGTCCAAGAGCGAAGAAAACGCCCGCGTCGCGGCGTCGACGCTGCGCTCGACGGCGTTCTGTCCGCCCGCCTCCCCGGCGACGTACGACTCCTCCCTGGCGTCGACGACGAGGACGACGGTGGCCGCGCGCTCCTCGCGGAACTCCAGCGTCGCCATCTCCCCGGTGCGAGCGCGGCGGTTCCAGTCGATGCGGTTGAGCGGGTCGCCTCGGCGGTACTCGCGGGTGGAGTAGAACTCCAGTCCGTCGCCGGCGACGTCCGTCGCGACCCGGCCGGTGTACTGCGTCGTCAACCCCCGGAGCGGCAGGTCCGACGTGGCCTCCAGCGACGGCGCACACCGGAGCGTCGTCTCCTCGGCCGGCGCGAACGCCTCGCTGTGCTCCCGTTCGGCGCTGGGGCTGCGGACCACGGCCCGAAGCGGTTCCCAGACGTGCTCGCCGCGGACGGCCTCGACGGCGTAGGAGAACGTCGCGGACTTGCCCGCTCGGAGCGCCGTGCCGTGGCGCGCGGCGCCGTCGGTCACTTCAAGGGCCGGCGGGACGCCGTCTATCAGTCTGAGGTCGGTGAGCGCGGCACCCTCGTTCGTGACCGTGACGGTGACGCGCACCTCCTCGTCGGCGTCCGGCGTCGCCTCCGAGAGCGTCCGCTCGACGTCCAGTCTCGGCGTCGGCGCGTCGGAGAGCCACGCGTAGGCGGTGTAGGCCACGCCGACGCCCGCGACGAGGAGTAACGACGGCTGTTGGAGGACGACGCCCGCGGCGCCGGCGAGGAGGGCCGCCCCCTCGATGCCGGTCCAGCGGTTCGTGTCGATATCCCTCACGCGCGGCCCTCCTCGACCGGGTTGGACGCCGGGTTCGGTTCCGGTTCTCGTTCCCGTTCGCGCTCCCGCCTCCGTTCGGCGACGGAGCCGTCGCCGTCGTGTATCGCCTCGACGGCCGCGACGGTCCGCGCGACGCGCGCCGGCGCCGACGACTGGCGGCGGACGAGGAGGCTGAGCCGCCGCCGCCACGAGAGCGGGACGTCCGCACCGAGGTAGCGGGCCGCGATGGGGTCGTCCGTCCACGTCCCCTCGTCGACGTGCGCCTCGGCCGCCTCCGGCGAGCAGTTGTCGTGCAGGACGAGCGACTCGACGGCCGCCTCCCGGAGGCGCGCGCGGAGGTTCGACGCCCCCGAACCCCGCCACCCGTCGGCGCTCCCCGCTCGCCGGTCCGCGTCGTCGCCGGGCGTCGGCACCCGGTAGCGGAGTTCGGGATTACCCGTGTCGGTCGCGCGGTAGTCGACGTTCCGGCGGCCGAGCGCGTAGCGGAGGCCCTGCACGCCGGCCACGAGGCCGACGACGGTGACGAACACGAACGTCACGTTCAGACCGGGGACGACGAACCCCGCGAGGGCGGCGAGTCCTCCGAGGACCGCGACGACGCCGGCGCCCGCGACGAACGACCCGGTGTTCACGAGTCGTCCCCCGCGTCGGCGTACGCCGACTCGATGCGTCTGAGCGCCGTGACGGCCCGTTCTTCTCTCTCTTCGGTCGGCGACTCGCCGCCGTACCGGACCTCCTCGAACAGGCGGGTGAGTTCGTCCACGTCCTCGCGGGCCATCCCCGCCTCGACGGCCGCCGAGGCGAACTCGCCGGGCGTGCTCGTCCGCGGGTTCGGGATGTCGAGGAGCGTCGTCATCTCCCGCCACGCGCGGTACACCTCGTTGCCCACGTCGGCGTCCTCCTCGATGCGGTCCGCTGCGGCGCCGGCCGCCCGGCCGATTTCCCCCACGTCGACGTCCGGGTCCTCCTCCGGGACCGTCTCCCGGCCGGCCGCCTCGTCGTCGCCGGTCGAGAGGACGAGGAGGGCGACGGCCCCCACGAGTGCGACGACCAGGAGAACGCCGAAGACGGCCGTCGGCGCGGCGACGGCGCCCTCGCCGGACCCGCCGAGTTGCCCGCCCCCTTCCGGAAGCGAGAACGACCCGTTTCCGGCGCTCGCCCCCGCGCCGCCGAACTCGATGGGACCGCAGGTGGTCAGCAGCACCCAGAACACGTACCCCGGCAGGCCGAACGTGAATCCCACGGCGGCGACGGGCAGCAGCGACCGCGTGTCGCGGTATATCAGCGCTAGCAGGCCGACGAACACGAGGAGCAGTCCGGCCACCACCGCCGGATTCGTCAGTATCGGCAGGCAGAACGAGATGACCGGAGCGCTGCCGCCGCTCTGCGTCTCCGAGAGGCCGGCGTCGCCCTCGTCGGACGGACCGATACCGGGGACGTCGGACCCCCCGCCGAACCCGCCGCTGCCGCCGGTGACGGCGGTGTCGATGGTCGCCGCCGCGATGCCCAGAGCGAGGACTGCGAGGAGAGCGAGGCCGACCGTGCGGGCGGCGTCTCTGTCCACGACACGATGTACCGAGACCCACAGTAAAGGCGTTTCGAGGCGGTCCGCCGCCGTTCTCGGACGCTACCGTTCCTGTCCGACTGGAACGTTCCAGCCGAGCTGGAATACTACCGTCTCCCTTAACGAATATTCAAGTGAGACGGCGCGTTGTACCCGACCGCCCCGACGGACCCTGCATCCGACCGCATCCGTCGGGGCGCGGGACGTCCGCGGTTCGGTCGTCGTCGCACATCCGCCCCGCGTCCGCCGCCCGCCTCCCCGCTTTCTCGCTTCGCTTCGGCCCTCCCGGGACCGGACCCCGGTCCGGTCCGCTCGACGAACGCGAGTCCCTCCGTCCGCGGGCGCCGCCCATCGACCGCCACCGCCGACTGCCAACCGCCGACCGCTGGGTTTAGTTCGGACCGCGTCGACGCTGCGAACGTGACCGACAGTTCGGAGGGGGGACCCGTCGAGTACGTCGAGAGTTCGCGGACCCGCGAGTCCGTCGTCGTCGCCCTCCGGTTAGAGGCGCGACCGGTCCGGGAACTCTGCGCCGCCCTCGACGCCAGCGAGTCCGGCGTGTACGCCGCGACGAACGGCCTCCGGGACCGCGACCTCGTCGAAACCGCCGACGGACGCGTCCGCCTCACCGGCCTCGGACGCGTCGTCGCCGACGCGGTGGAACGCCGACGGCGAGTGGAGACGCTGTTGGAGACCGACTCCGGCTACTGGCGGACGCACGACGTGCGTGCCCTCCCCGACGCCTTCCGCGCCCGTCTCGGCGAACTCGCGGGGGCGGAGGTGTTCCGCGCGTCCGAGACCGACCCCGGAGGCGCGGTGCGTCTCGTCGACGACCACCTCCGCGACGCCGACGCGGTATCCGTCGTCTCGCCCGTTCACCTCCCGGGTCTCGGACGGACGCTCCGGGAGGTATGCGCCGACCGGCCGGGGGGACTCCTCGTCACCGAAGCCGTCGTCGAGGAGATTCGCCGCCGCGAGGGGGCGGTCCCCCTCCCGGAACGCCTCTCCGTCCGGGTCGCCGACGCGTCGTTCGCCCTGGCGGCGGTCGACGGACGGACGCTCCTCTCGCTGCCGCGACTCGACGGGACGTATGACCCGCGCACCGAACTCGTCGCGGACACCGACGCCGCCGCGGCGTTCGGCGAGGACCTGTTCAACCACGTCTGGGCGGGCGCGACGCCCGTTGAGGACGTGGCGTCGACCCGACCGATCTGAGCAGCGGCGTCTCGGACGCCGGCCGCAGGCCCGACGGGACCCCGAAGGGCCACCGCACCTATCCGTCGCCGTCGAAAACGTTCCCGTAATGCCGACGAGCGCAATCGAGCAACAACTCATCGACCTGCTGACCGTCTTCCTCATCGCCGGGGGTGTGGGCGCGCTACTGGCGAAAATCGGACGCATCCCCTACACCATCGCGCTCCTCATCGCCGGGTTCGCCGCCTCTATCGTCGGTCTCGGGATAGATATCACCCTGACGCACGACATCATCCTGCTCGTTGTCCTCCCGCCGCTCCTGTTCGAGGGGGCGGCGACGACCGACATCGACGAGTTCAGGGCCAACTTCCCCGTGATGGCGACGATGGCGACGGTGGGGTTGGCAATCTCCATCGTCATCGTCGGACTCGTCTCGACCCGTCTGTTCGGCTATACGCTCCTGTTGGGACTCCTGTTCGGCACCATCATCCTCCCCACCGACCCCGTCTCGGTGCTCTCACTGTTCAAGCAGGTCGGCGCGCCCGAACGGCTCTCGGTCCTCGTGGAGGGCGAGAGCCTCATGAACGACGGCATCTCCGTCGTCATCTTCTCGGCGCTGCTCGCACTGATCGAGGCGGGCGACAGTGCCGCGGACCTCGCGACGCTGGACGGCGTCACGGAACTCGTGAGCGGCATCGTCGTCTCCGCTGGCGGCGGCGCCGTCGTCGGCCTCGCCTGCGGCTACCTCGTCTACCGCGTGATGGCGAACCTCGACGAGCACATGACCGAAATCGTCCTGACGGTCGTGCTCGCCTACGGCGCGTTCCTCGTCGCCGAGCACTACCTCCACGTCAGCGGCGTCATCGCCACCGTCGCCGCCGGCCTCCTCATCGGCAACCGCGGCCGAGAGTACGCCATGTCGCCGCAGACGAAGACCGCGGTGTTCAACACGTGGGAGACGGCCGCCTACGTCGTCAACACGTTCATCTTCGTCCTCCTCGGCGTGAAGACGCCCATCCGGCAGATTCTCGCCGAGGTCGAGGTGCTGATTCCCGCTATCGTCCTCGTCCTCGCCGCGCGCGCCATCGCCGTCTACCCCCTCACCGAAATCGTCAACCGACTGTCAAACGCGAACGTCTCGCGGCAGTACCAGCACGTCCTCGTCTGGGGCGGCCTCCACGGCTCCATTCCCATCGCCCTCGTCCTCGGTCTCCCCGAGGCGGTCGGACCGCGACAGCAGATGCGCGTCCTCGTCTTCGGCATCGCGGCGTTCAGCCTCGTCGTGCAGGGCCTGTCGATGAAGCGGTTCCTCCGCACCGTGGGCGTTCAAACCTCCGGGGAGGAACAGAAGCTCTACAGCCTGCTGCTCACCCGCGCGAAGGCCGTCGACGAAGCGCTCGACGAGGCCGAGCGACTCCACGAGCGCAACATGATCCGAACGGACGTCTACGAGCGGTTCCGCCGCGAGTACGGCCGCGAGAAGAAGGAGCTCGACCACGTCGTCCGGTCGCTGTTGGAAGCCGAACCGTCGCTGTTGAAGCAGGAACTCCTGCAGGGTGAGACGCGCATCCTCCAGGCCGAGGAGAGCGCCATCACCGAGGCGGAACTGAGCGGTCAGTTGTCGACGGACCTCGCCGAGGACCTCATCGCCGAGGTGCGCGAGAAGGAGGCCCGCGTCGAACGCGGCGAGACGACGGTGACCAGCGACGTCGAACACGAGGGATACCGGGAGTTCTGGCGCGAACGCGCCGAGGAGTTCGGACTGACCGTCGGCGACGAGGTGCTCGACGAGGCGGACAAAGAGGAGATAACCCACGAACCCCAGATGGACATCCCGCCGATAGAGGGCGACGAGCGGCTACCGAGAACCGGCGGCGAACGGGACGACACCGATACCGACGACAGAACCGAGAGCGAGTGAGGAGACGGGACTCGGTGGCGGGTTGCGCCTCTGTCGGGTGGCGTCACCGTCCCGACGAGCGTCGCGGTCCGTCGTCGCGCCTCCGGAACAGAGACGGACGGTAGCCGGGGTGCCGAACGCCGGAGAACGGGAGTCGGTTCGCTCGCTCGCTTTGGTCGCGGCCGGTCGCTCCGCTGTACCGAGTGATTCGCAGGTTCGGGACGCGCCGGCCGTGCCCGCCTCCGCGAGACGGAAGGAGAAGAGACCCGATGCCACGCCTCGCCGGAGCGGTTCGCGCGTTCGAATTCCTCCCGGTCCGCTCTCCGCGGGCCTTCGGGAACTCCTCGCGCGACGGGTCGTCAGAAGCCGTTAGAAGTCGTCCTCTATCACTTCGCCGACGGCGAAGTTGGATTTGACCTCGGTTACCTCTATCTTGACCCGGTCGCCCACTTCCGCGCCCGGGACGATGATGACGTAGCCGCGTTCGACGCGAGCGATGCCGTCGCCCTGCTTACCGATGTCCTCGATTTCGACGTACCGGAGTTCGCCGACTTCGACGGGCGGTTGCGGTTCGGACGAGGGCGTCGTCGACGCGGTGCTCGTGTCCGCGGACTCCTCGGAGTCGACCGATTCGCGGGAGATGAGAGCGACGCGATACGTCTCGCCGGGTTCGACCGTGCCGGACTCGACTTCGCGCTTCGGAACTTCGACCACGTACCGGTCGTCCTCCGCGCGCACGTCGGTGTTGAACAGACACAGGAGTTTATCTGAGATTTCCACCGTGATAGACCTCCACGCAAAACTCTCGTGGAACTGTTAAATGTGTACCGCCGGCGTCGGACGTCCGAGCGGTCGAGCGACTCCTCCCCGCTCCGGTTCAGTCGTCGAGGGCCGACCCGTCCGGTCGCTTCGCACCCTCGGAGTCGTGGACGACCACCTCGCCGGGTCCCGTGTCGACGTGACGGTACTCGTCTCTGACGCCGACGGCCTCCTCCAGTTCCCGAATCGCGCGTTCTTTCAGCGCCTCGGCCAGTTCCTCGGCACTCTCGCGGGAGATGTCGCGGCCGAGGCCCTCGCACTCGTGGGCGCGGAGCGTCTCCTCTCCGCTGCCGGCCTCGTCGGCGTCTCCCTGCGCCGGAAGCGCGACGCTGTCCACCGCCTCGCCCATCGGCTGACTCGTCCCGTCGAGGCCGACGCTGAACGGGTACGTCTCGCAGATGAGCGGTCGGTCGTCGTGGACGGTGCAGGCGCCCTTCGTCCCCTCCTCCGTCGCCGCCTCTTCGTAGAAGACGCAGTCGCCGCAGGCGTCGGTCTGGAGCGCCCACTCGAACGTCTCGCCCTCCGGCCCGTCGTCGCCCTCCGAGAGGCCGTACGGCATCGGCCGGGCGACGTCCCGCCACTCGGAGCGGTCCTCCGATGCCTCCTGTATCTCCCGTACCTCGTCGGGGAACACCGTCGCGGTGTGCGGTTCTCGGTCGTCGGTGTCCTCGCCCCCGTCTTCGTTCCCGTGGCCCTTACAGCAGGCGCCGCACCGGGTACACTCGAAGCCGATGGACTCGATGGCGTCCGCGATATCGGAGACCGACAGGTCGCGGGCGCGTTCGAGTTCCTCCTCCAAACTGGGTCCGGCGTGGCTCACACCGTCGCTTCGGCGCGCGGTCGAAAAACACTCTCGGTCGGTCGACCCCCCGCGGACGCCGCTCAGACGGGTTCGACGCACTGGGTGTCCGCGTCGTACCGGAGGCGCCCCTCGGCGTCAAGTTTCTCGACGTGCGCGATGACCGTCGCGCGCGCGAGGTCGCGGACCCCCGTGAGGTCCTTCCCGTAGGCGGCGTCGACGACGGCGTCGACGTCCGCCGCACCCCCGTCGACGGCCGCGAGGACGCTCCGCTCGCGGTCCAGGCGGTGCCGGAGCAGGCGTTCGCACGTCGCCCGCGGGTCGTCGATGACCGGGCCGTGTCCCGGGTAGAGCGCGGACGGGTCGCGGGCGTGGAGGCGGCGGAGAGCGACGAGGTAGGCGCGGAGGTTGCCCTCGGGCGCGCCGACGACGACGCTGCCCTCGGCGACGGCGAGGTCGCCGCAGCAGACGCCGAAGTCGCCCTCGAACGCGACGTGGTCGGGAGCGTGCCCCGGCATGTCGAGGACGGTCACGCCGCCGTCGTCTCCGCCGACCGGAATCCGCTCGCCCTCGGCGAACGTCCGGTCGGGTTCGACCCCCGTCGCGCCGGCGAAGCGAGTCTCGCGGCCGCGCCGACACCAGACCGTCGCGTCGGTTTCCTCGGCGTACGCCCGCACCGCGCCGGTGTGGTCGGGGTGAGTGTGGGTCACCGTCACGTGCTCGACGCTTCGCCCGGCGACGAGTTCGTCCAGTTCGTCCGTCCGGTCGGCCGGGTCGACGAGCAGCGCTCGGTCGGACCCGACGACGTAGGCGTTCGTCGCCCCCGCGGGCGCACGAGTGGTGACCGGGACCGGTTCGCGAACGATTGGCGTCACGACTCCCGGTTCGCGAGGGTCTGAAAAAACCGTACTGGTGGACGGCGGGAGGTGGCTTGGTCAGTCCGTCCTGCAGTCGCCGTCCACGGTCGTTCTCCGAGTCCGCGTTACGTGTTCAGGAAGTAAACCTGCTTTCGGGCGTCTTTGAAGCTGTAGCGCGACCCGACGAGGTCCGACTCCTCCAACCGGTTCAGCGCGTAGCGGACGGTCCGGTCCGGGAGCAGGGACTCCTCCGCGAGTTCCCCCTGCGAGAGCGGCGCGTCGCCCTCCAACACTTTGGCGACGAGCTTCGCGCTCGGGGGTAGCTCTCGGAGTCGTTCGCGGAACTCGCCCTCCGAGAGGGGGTCCTCACGGTTCATCTCTGCGGTACTGGTGCTCATACTCCACGCGAACACGTCTGCCGTGGTAAAGCTTGGCTACAAGTGTGTCAAAACAATGCAGTCACATTATACACAAATAAGGTCATACTAGGGCTATGGGACCGAACCGTTTTCTCGCGCCGCGGCGACGGACGGCACGTGATTCCCGAATCGCACGTCGACATCTTCGAGAAGAAGTCGTTCGCCCACTTCGCGACGGTCATGCCCGACGGAACGCCGCAGGTGACGCCCGTCTGGGTCGGTCACGAGAACCGGGAGTACGTTCTCCTCAACAGCGCGTACGGCCGACGGAAGGTGAAGAACGTCCAGCGAGACCCGAAGGTCGGCGTCTCGGTCCTCGACCCGGACGACCCGTACCGGTACGTCTCCGTCCGCGGCGAGGCGGAGTTGGTCGACGAGGGCGCCCGCGAACACATCGACGAACTCGCGCGGCGGTACATGGACGTCGACGAGTACCCCTACCACGACGAGGAGTCCGGCGGACGGGTCATCGTCCGCATCCCGGCCGAGAACGTCGTCACAAGCGGCTAGCCGGGCGGACGCGGGCGGAACGCGACGCGGCCGGTCCGCCCCGCCGTCGGCGCGCCCGGCGGCGGTCGGTCGTCCGGCCGCATCCAGTACGGTTTTAGGCCGTCGGCGTGCAGTACGGTGTAGTGTGAAAGGAAAGGAGTGGTACCAGGCGGACGACGTCGCCCAAGAGTACGACTCGAAGCGATTCTCCCGCGGCGGGCGACTCATCGACCACCGAGAGAAGCAGGCCGTCCTCGACGCCGTCGGTCCCGTCGAGGACAAGAACGTCTTGGAGATAGCCTGCGGTACCGGTCGGTTCACCGTCATGCTCGCCGAACGCGGCGCGAACATCGTCGGACTCGACATCTCTCGGGCGATGATGACGCAGGGACGCGAGAAGGCGCGGCGGGCGGGGTCCGAAGTCGCAGAGCGCATCGAGTTCCTCCGCGGCGACGCGGCGCGTCTGCCGTTCCCCGACGACCACTTCGACGCCGTGTTCGCGATGCGGTTCTTCCACCTCGCGGACACGCCCGCGAAGTTCCTCGCGGAGATGGCGCGCGTCTCGAAGGACGTGGTGTTCTTCGACACGTTCAACGACACCAGCGCGCGCCTCGTGTACAACTGGCTGTTGCCGATGGGGTCGCGGCTCTACGGCGAGTCGGAGGTGGACGGCCTCCTCCGCGACGCCGGTCTCAGACTGACCGAGGCGAACCACGACTTCGTCGTCCCGTACGGCGTCTACCGAAAGATGCCGAACGGCGTCGCAAGCGAACTCCGCGGTCTCGACACCTCGTTCGGCGGGACGTCGCTCGGCGAACGTCTCGCGTCGGTGTCCTACTGGACGGCCTCGGTCCCCGACGCGGACTGATTCCGGCTTCTTCTTCCGTCCGCCGGAGCGGCGGCATTTAAGTCGCTCCGTCCGTACGGACGGGTATGCATCTCTCGGTAGTGGTTCCGACGCTCAACGGTCGGGACCGCCTCGCGGCCGGCCTCGACGCTCTGGCCGAGGCCGCCCCGGACGCCGAAGTCGTCGTCGTCAACGGCCCGTCGGCCGACGGCACCACGGGGATGGTGCGCGACCGAGACGACGTGGACGTCCTCGTCGAGATCTCCGACCGGACGCTGAACGTCGCCCGCAACGCCGGCATCCGCGCCACCTCGGGCGACGCCATCGCGTTCCTGCGCTACGACTTCGCCGCCGAAGAACAGTGGCTGGACGGGGTCACCGACGGACTGGAGGAGGCGGCGGCGGTCACCGGCCCCTCCCACCGAACGCTCCGCGCCGGGATGACCACCGAGACGCTCGAACGGCGGACCATCTGCGGCCGCGACGTGACCTACTTCAACGGCGGCAACGTCGCCT